>CAYZLR010000006.1:0-64225 GCA_964479275.1 uncultured Caulobacterales bacterium | reverse complement strand
GGGGAATAATATGGTTACATAAAAACTGGCTGCGCTATCGGGGTTTCGTCAAAATTTTCGTTTCCGTTTGTAAAATTAGGTATTGCTTAATTAGTATTGGTTGTTTTTTTTTGTAAAAAAATATAAGGTATGATGAATTTTCCTTTATTTGTAAGTGCGGGGCAGCATTATGATAGATCGTCGTGTGATGTCGTGGGGTTTGTTCTTTGGCTTAGTCGTCAATGTTGCCTTGTCATACTTTACCTTTGGCGCGACTGGTGCAGGAGTTTTCTTTGCATTCTTTGGTTCACTCGCTGCAATAATCAACCTGTTTTTTGGAAGGCAGGGAGAGACTCAAAATGCAGTACAACGGATTGTGCGCACCACTATACGAAATTCACAATCACTATTTATAGTAGCTATTTTGGTGTGGCTTGGTGTTTTAACCCAAGGAGGATTCTTATCTGCAAAAGCCATTCTTTCTGATGAAAATCGTAATTACGTATTTTCGGGGCTAGTTCTAGATTCATCTCAGCGCACGCAATCAAATTTTGCTATTACTGTTGCAAAGAATTCCAACGAACAAGATATAATAACGACAGATGTTAGCGGGCAATTTTATCTGAAGATTTCAAAAGCAGATGACTTAGCGGACTATATTCTTAAATGGCACGACGAATTAGGTGAACAATCACTAGAGCTGAGTTACGATACTAGTTCCATTTTAAAAATAGAATTAAGAAGCAAACCAGAAGTTCAGCCGGTTCGGACAACTTTTTTAACATTAGATGGTTTTGCGCCAGGCTTTTTGGCAGCCGGAAGACTCGATATTTTGGACCATCCGATAATAAAAAAAGATGCTTTCGTGATCATCAATGATACTTATCTTATAAATCAACAATTCCACGCTCTTTATGGCAGAGAATACGGGTATCCGGAGGGATTTTTTGACATTTTCAATCAGTCAAATCATCGGCAGCAAGATGAACCAAACGGTACTTTATCGAGTATGTTTGAAAATAAAGAAAGGATACTATTCTACCCCATAGGAAACAGTATTGGCATAAATAATCTTGAACAATTTGATGATAAATTTTTGAAAAAAGAACTGCGTGATACTGATTATTTTCCATCCGGATTCAATATTGATCCCAACCTTTACTATTGCAACGGGGAGGATTGGGAAAATTGGAATATACCAGACGAAATCGGAGAAATTAATCGACACATGCCAACTCTGTATAGAAAATTTGAGAAATCAGACTTAAGCCTTCTTGAAGGTTCACATCAAGAGGCTCTGCTTCGGGCGGTTTCTGAAGCCGACGTTGTGACGGTAGAAAGTTATTTGCTTTTGTTAGAGACATATTATTCTGAATCATTCCGCGAGGTTCATCAAAGGTTTGAAACGAAAATTACCGAAGCATTTGGTGTCAATGCAACAGAGAAATACCACTCACTCGAATACGAGTATGATTTCGAAAAAAGCTGGAAAGAGATAAAGTCACAAATATTTACAAACAAGTTTTTTGCAGAAACTGCAGTTGTTTTTGATAAACCCAAAAACTCGCTAGAATTCTTGCTCGGTGGGTCTGATGATTTTCCAGATAATTTTACTTTTATAGTAGGTTCTCCGGCAGCCCATTATGGGTTTGAATTTCTTATTCCGCTCCCAAATATAAATGTTCGGCTAGCGATTATCGAAAATATTTCCGAGCATAGTATTTCTATTGATCAAATTTTGATATCGACGATTGCAGAAAGTCAGCTTCGCAAAAAGAGTGCGGATAATATGCGGTTTCCAGAGCAACAAGAATTTGATAGCGGTTACTTCCCTCAAAAAATACTTACGCCGAAAGAGCAACTGGTTATTCCACTATATTTTGAAATTAACGCAGACCCGTCAAATTTTGACGGAAGATTTTCTTCGTCAAGACAACTTACAAACGAAGCTTATAATAAAAATCAAATTGAATTTGATGAATTTTGCAGTACCGAAGATTTTGCAAACTCTTTTCGTAACTTGAGGGAGCAGTTACCTGCCGAAACAATTATCAATTTTTATCACGATTGGAGTGACTTAACTAAGGTGGACGATGGGGACGAATTATTAGCGAAAAAAACCCTAAAAAATATCGACGATTCGACCATTAAGGAAATCGAATTTCATTCTTTTTTGTTTGGGTCGAATATAAAACTAACCTCTTACGTCATTGATAGCAAAAAAATGCCGGTAAGACCGGACCTAAATGTGGCGTCTATTGTTATTGCTGGTACAGAGTCAGGGTCGTGTCCTCACGTCTTAACAATGCAAGATGGTGATCGGTGGATCAGCCAGGGCGTGTTGTTCCCAACAGCAAGCTCGAAGGCAAATTCGACCTCCAATTACGTTCATGAGTTAAAAGACATTCCGTCCAGAATTATTATCGCAGAGTTTGAACGTGAAAAAACATACATAGATTTACTAAAATTAAGGGTTATCAGAAAAAATGGAGTAGTTGAGGAACTTGACGTAGGAAAGCCGACTTTAACAGATTTCGATGAAAATTATTTAGTTCTCAAACAAAACGAATTTTTTGAACTGCCTAGGAAGCTAATTGAAGAAAAAGATTCGATTGAAAAACTCGAATTATTGGTTGGTGGATATTATGAAACTGATGCAAAAGCGTTTTTCTCACGTGCCCGAGCTGTCGATGAGTAGTGATCTAAAATTTAACAATCGATCAGACAACGGTATAAAAAATTGACGTGCAGTCAGTCGCATTGATCATACTCAAATGTTTTCTTTGAGGATCAAAACTACTAAATTTAAAAGTGTAACATGTCCAAAAGCAGGATATTCATTTGAAGAAGCGCTAGCTAATAATGCCGTTAGGTAAAGCTGCTTACTGTAACTTTAGGTTTCCGAAAAGAACTTTCTTGTGATCAGCATCTGTCTGAATTTTCCAAAAAATATCTGAGTAAACTTCATACTTGCTTGAAAGGGTATAACTCATTGATTCGCATTTATAATCCAACGCGTTGTTCTGATATTAAATCGTATGCTGTATAATGAAAATAATCAACAATGACAGTTAGTGGGAAGATAAATTATCCAATGAATGAAAGTGATCGCAATTTAACAGCCCATGAGAAGGAACAGCTGGTCTTTTCTGATATGCGCTTAGACCCATCGGGTACGAAAGATTTTAAACAGATTTCCCGTCAGGACTATCTTGATCGGATATCTGGTCAGGCAGACGAGGCTGGTGAAAAAAAGTTTTCAGAATTTGCAACTGGTATGGCTGAGGCGAACGCTCAACTGACAAAACAACATGAAGAGCGCATGGTCAGATTAAACGGTATTGATGTCTCTGAAGCGAGTGTTCAGAAAACAGCAACATTCTTCCTCGACAATATTGGAATGCTGGCAGCAACCAATGGCTGGAGTGATGAACACAGACAGCGCATTGAAAGCGACCTTGAATTATTGGAAAATGGGTCAAACATTCAACAACGTGAAGCCTTTGATCGTATTGCTGAGTATGATCCAGAGTTTTCTGAACAATATTTAGAAGTAGCGCAAGGTTTTGAGAACACCCCAGGATTTAGCCCTGATGATGTCGTTGATTTTGAAACGCCCACACAAGATGAGCTAACAAATCAAAATTCCTTTTCTACATTTCAGATGCAGTAACTTAATCTGGTACAAAATATTCTCGATGAATAGACAAAGCTATATCGCGTAGCTTGATGTCTTCACCATTTTTCTTCCTAAAATCATAGAAATCGTTCTTAAGGGTTGTCGATAATCGAACTTTTTGACGTGCTTTTTTATGAGCAACAAATACTATCGCAGAATCAGAGCGGTCTTCATTATTATCGCCACGTTTTGCGATGATGACCTGAATACCATCATCCGCTAACATTTGCGCAGCATCTAACGCGATCAGCCACGGAGATTCATGCGCACTATAAACCACAATGGTCACCCCCAGCGTTGAGCCATAAGCGATAGCTTCTTTGAACTCTTTTTCACTCGCTTCTCGCAAATCCAGCTTATAGGGGTTGGCCAGCTCCTCAGCATTTGCTGTGGGTACGATCCCGGCCATCAAACACAGTATTAGCGTCCAGAAAAGCGGGTTGTAACGAAAAGATATAGCCATGGGGATTGCTCACAAAAAGCGCTTGAACAATCCCAACTTTAATCCTAATCTTAGCATTCACTCTGTATACAGCATTATTGCTACTATTCAGGGAATTACTGCTTCATGAAAAAAGAACCGCTCTATCGCTGTAACCCAGACAGCATAAGGCTTTGTTGACATATACTAAGGTTAGGATTGAAGTTAAGATTGGCAGAGGAGAGAAAAAGCAAGAATCCTAATCACCCGCCGGAGGGCTCATCCACTCTGGTCGAACCTATTCGTGACCCAAACGCAATTCAGCAAATTAAAGATCACTTGCAACATAAACCAAGAGATTTATGTATTTTCATCCTTGGCATTAACACCGCTTACCGCGCCAATGAGCTTTTAGGTTTGCAAATAAAGCATGTCATGCACGCCAAACCGGGCAGCCGACTTCCTCTCAAACAATCAAAGAATAAACAATACCGTGCTACCTATTTGAACAAGGCATGCATAACCAGTATCGAGAATTGGCTAAAACACCATCCAGACCCTGCCCCTGAGCACCCTCTCTTTCCATCCCGTAAGCGCCATACACGCACAAGAAAGTTGCAAGCCCTACAGGTTTCCAGCTTCTCTCGCATGGTCAAAGAGTGGTGCATGCTACCGACATTATCAGGTAATTATGCCTCACACTCATTGCGCAAGACATGGGGCTACTATCAACGCACCCAGAACAACACACCAATGCCACTTCTCAGCCACGCTTATGGGCATAAATCTGAAGCGCAAACCATGCGCTATATCGGCATTGAACACATCGAAATCAGACAGCTCTATCAAATGGAGCTTTGAGCCGAAAAGCTATGTGAGGTTGTGTAAGAAAACGCGGCAACCAGCCCTGCATTTATGGACATTTATGGGTCATATTTTGGATAAATTATACTTTTTTCATTTACCCTCAACACTGGATTCCCACAAATTCAAATAATAACTCATATTCACCGCGATCCGCCGCACGCAGAGCGGCAATATAGTCATCACGGCGTTTACTGCTCTTCATGAGATCAAATCCCCCAGCCCAATCAATCGGCGCACGGTCTAAACATTCCTGAAGATAAACATCTGTCATAATGCGCGCATGCCGCCCATTTCCATTCGGAAAACAATGAACCTGAACAAGTCGATGATGAAAACGCGCAGCCGCTTCTAACGGCTCATAGGTTTTATGCTCAACCCAGTAACGCGCATCACCAAGTAAATGCTGTAATTGAACGCCAATTTGAAAAGGGTCTATTCCGATATTCTTTTCAGTTAGCCGGAATGCTCCAGCCCATTTCCAAACATCGCCGAAGAGGCGCTTATGAAGATCACGAATAAACTTCTCTGTTAGCGGCCCTGACTTTCGGCGTCTCTGTATCCACAGCAATCCACTCTCAATGTTGATTTGTTCAAGCTCATCTAATTCTCCACGTGTTGTTACGTGAGAGAACTTCAATCCATCCAGCTCATCAGGATCAAGCGGTGTTGCGCCGTCTGGTTCGTCTCCAATACCACTCATCATTCATTCCATAGGTCAGATTTTGGGTTTTGAAGAAACTCAGCCATCAGACGTTTAATTTCCTCTTGTGTCTTTTCAGGGCTTAATGCTTGCTTTTCCAAAGCCATGTGTGTGCTTGTTGTCTCAACAAGCACTGTTGCTTTTTTCTTGGCTTGGTTTTCTAGAATGTCAGCCATGTTGCCCGTTTCAGGCACGATGGCGTAAACGAACTTACACCCCATGGCTTCGGCCATTTCCTGCATCGTCCGAAGCGTTATACCGCCTTCTAACTCCGATTTTTCTGCTTGAAAAATACGCGCTCGTGATAAATCCAAACGCTTTGCAAGCTGCGCCCCGGACATGCCCAATGCTTTACGTACAGACGCAATCCATCCCTCTTTCGGAGTGAATAGATCAAGCACAGAGCTTGATGCTGTTGCATCAATCTTGGCTTGTAATTGTCTTTTTGCTGCTTGCTGAATACCCATTTGCCACCATGTCTGCGCTCAAAATCTCAACATTTGTCTATATATTTATATACAAAAATGTATTTAAATGTCAATATATATATTAACTTATTAACATAATAAATCTACATATATATTAACAAAAATCACACCAAAAACCATATTTCTTACTTAGGTGCCTGTTTTTCATGCATTTTTTAAATATACGCAGCGCGAGTCATTTGATGAGGGCTTTTCAGAACAGAAAGTTGACCCAACCCCTCAAAAAAACCTCCTATTTCCCTGAAAGCAGTCACTTTCAATAAAAATACATGTCAATTTCTCAAGCAAAGAAAAGAAGTGATTTGATTTTTTTGCGAACAATGTTAGCGCTCTGCAATAATGACAGGGGATTCGTATGCAAACAGTCGCTGAATTCAGAATAGCCAGAGCGCACGATGCGTCATTAGCCGTTAATGCGGAAGACAAGGCTATCAACCTTCTTCCTGAAGAAGAAAATGGCTGTAATATATCTGATCACCCATTAGCGCTTCTGTTCACCCCATTACAGGTGCGTCGATTTAAATTGCATGAATTTGGAATTGCACAAACACCTTTTGAGTCAACTTTTGATGCGATTCATAATGAGTTAAAAGATTGCATTACTAGAGGTAAGCTTGATCAAGCTCTTAGGGTATCTTTAGGGTTTGAGGAGCGTCACCAAATCAACCGGCGCGCAGATAGCCCATCTTGGCTAGAACGCGCTTATCTGTTCTTTACACACCGTGCCGCGAATGCCACACCCGCAGAAATACAGGAGTTTGTAGAAAAATTATCTAGCGATAATACTCATGAATATTTTGCTGAATCAAAGAAGAGAATCGACCTTTTAAAAGCAGAAATTCTTGTTAAGTCAGTATTGGGAACATTAGGGACGCAACAGAAAACAGCGACCGCACGGCTTAGAGCCGAGGCGGGACTTGTGGCCTTGCTCAGTGCAATAGATGCAATCGCGAGATCACCAAAAGACAATCCAAACCAACACGAGTCATTCTCACAAGTTGGTACAGATTCTGACTATGCGTTCGTAAAATTTATTGCATCGGCAAGAATTCATGTACCCAGCTTCGCTTTTGATACAAAACCCAAAACACCTTCTGTAATAGAGGCTGCCCAATCTCCTTTGGCACGGCGCTTAAAAAACCATACTGAAAAAATTCAATTTGATCCGAATGGTAATCCAATCAAGGTTGAGCCAACAAAGCATGATGGCGAAGGCCCTGAAAAAAGCAAATGTGAATGCGATTGCGATGAGGTCGAATGTCTGCCGGTAGATACAGATTGCGTTGATATCAAATATTACCTGACAGATTTGTTAGAGTTACGTGAAGAAACCCACTGTTATAAAGCGAGTGACCTGGCGTACATTGAAAATATAGCGCCCCGTGAATTGCGGTTACGGAAACATAAATTTGTTAAATCGATTGAAGACTTTACTGAAGAAGAATCAACGGAGACAAGAACCGAAGAGCGCGATCATCAAGTAACTGAACGCTCAAATGTTCAAAAAGAAGTTGAAAAACAAATGTCGCAAAGCCTTGATGTTCAGGCAAAAATAAATGGCGGCAAATATAGCGTTGATACTAATGCCTCTCTTTCCAGAGATGTGGCCCAACGAGAAGCGCGTGAAAAATTTCGCGAAATGGTCACCAAAGCAGTGCAAAAAATTCAAACAGAAACGCGCCAGCTTCGTTCGCGCCGGGTGACGACCGAAGCAACAGAAGAAAATGAACATACATTTGATAATAGGGAGTCAGACGACCCAAAAGTTGCAAAATATTTCTATGTCTCGCAGGAAAAACGCGGACAGGTATTCAGTCATGGTTTACGGCTTATGCTGGATGTTTTGGTACCGTCACCAGCTGCACTCTATAAAGAATTAGAAGCGAGAAAAATTAAAGAAGGGTCTGATTTGAAAGAGCCCAAGAAACCTAATCTTTCCCCCAGTGATTTTGATCCGAAGGTATTTCCTGATTGGAATATCAATTCAGAAGGCAAAAATTATCAATCTCTATGGGAGTATCTATTAAAGACTTATGACATATCTGACTTACCAGTACCACCAGAACAACGCCCCGCAATACCCCCCGCAGTAACGGACCCTTATTTCAAGAAAACAGCCCCGGGCACTCTGACAGTTCCTGAAGGCTATCGAGCTATCAAACTCGAATTTGCCGGAGGACATGCAAATAGGTCCAATTTTTCCTTTGGTATCGGGAATGCAACAATGGAGCTTTTTGTCGGTTCAGCGATGATATGGCGCAAATGGATAAACGAAGAAACATCTGCACCTGCAAATATGAATGATCAGGGTACCCTAAATATTAGAACCAATCATACTGCAACAGAAAATGATGCTTTTATAAAAGGTAGGGTGCATTTTCAAGCTCTTCCTGTTGACTACTCCGAATGGCAAAAGGAAGCCCATGCCACGATCATGGCTAAATATGAGGAAGACCTCGCTGAATATAAGCGACTATTAGAAGAGCAAAGCCTGCGCAAGCAGGAAGAGCGCGACCTGATGCATCCGTTTACAGCGGAAGAACATATGCGCACTCAGATGAAACAAGCTGCGATCTTTATGATGTGCGATGATTTTCGTGATGAAGTCATGAATATGTGCACAGAGCCCTGTGGTTACCCAACCTTCTTCCGTGAAGCGGCACAGGAGGCAACTAGTCGATGGTATTTCTTTGATCGTGCCTTTGATTGGAGGCAGGCAGAATTCATCTTCTTTGATTATTTCCGCAACCCCATCTGTAAATGGCATGAAACCTTTGACCCTGATGAGTCAAATTTTCTATTCAAAGCCTTTAAGCGCGCAGGCTATGCCCGAATTCAAATTCCCTGTGCACCGGGGATGGAGGATTATGTTCTTCATTATTTGCAAACGCAGGAGGTTTGGAACGGTGATGATTTTGGCACAATTGGTACTGGCGATGTGAGCTACCAGTCCGTTGTTACAGAGCTAAAGCACTCTTATGAGTGTAACCAGACCGATAGACCCGGAACAGTCAGGGTAAAGAAAGGCAGTAACGAAATTGAGATTACCTGCTCTGATTTTTATTGCGAGCCTGGTACCAGTGGTGCCGATTGCATGATTGATACGACAATCGTCACTCTTGATCGTGACCGCGAGATTTTTATCGATGGTGTACGCTACCGTATTATTGATATTGAAGAGCTCTCTCTCAGTGCAACAGATCCGGACTATGACCCGGACTGTGCCAATTGGAAAATCACGCTGGAGCGCCCTTATGAAGGCGATGATAACGTAAATCTAAAACATGCCGTTGGCGCAAAATATGTGGGTGATCCGTTCTTTTTCGAGCTCCCCACAGAGATGGTTTGGCTCGGTGATCTAAAAGACAAAGATGGCAATCCTAACAATTGCTTGCCGTGCTATCCGGTGGAATGTTGGGAGCAAGTATAGGATATGCAAAATAGTGATATTGAGAGCGGATAATACCAAAACTCCGATGGCAACCCTGTTTAGTCGCGACGATTACAAGCGTATCGCCGCTTTGCTGATAACTGAAGTTTGGCATGTGAACCACATGAGTGTGTTTCTTATACGACGCCGTGAAGGCCTAAAATTTCTAATGAAAAACCCGAAGTTGGCGCGTGTAGTTAACCCCAGAGGTTATTCGTTGGTTCGGTCCGGCTTCCGCTGTTTGGAGGTACCAACCGGGTCGGCTTTCCTCCCAAAGCAATATTATAGTTACATTAAAAACTGGCTGCACAATCGGAGTTTCATCAGTTCATTTAATAAGTTTTTGCTTTGTGATTCTCTAATTAGTTTCTAGACAGTGCGTTTGAATTATTCATCTCAAACTCTAAAACGGGTAAATCCAAATTGAAAGATTATTCTCTGAAAGCCTCTTATCAAATACCAACTAAATTCAGACATGCGATGCTGAAGACTCCTCGCGGTCAAAAATCCCTATTTGATTTAAATCGAATGAAAACATTAAAAGATCGGAAGGGATGGCTATATAAATATACTGTCGGAGTGAATATAAATTCTACCAACATAGAATTCAAAGATGCTGATGGTAATATTATAGATCCTGGAGGTCACGGTCATACACAAATGCGAAGCTTAAAAAAAAACCGTGTGCTCATTGAACCAGAAAAAAGGAAAAGTAAAACAGTTAGGATCGATTATGGAATAATGATAGATATCACAACAAATAAAACTGACAGAATGAGAGAATTTACCGATAATGAAATTATAAACATAGTAGGAATACACGAAAGGAATCACATCAAAATAAATTCTGATCGAACAAAAGAAATTAGGTCATATGAAGTCGGTTCAACTTTTGAAGAAACACTCTTCTTCGCTCATGAAAAGCAGATGTTGAAAGAATTGGAAGCCAGAATAGAGTATTCTCTGCTGTACCAAAATATTGAAAAAACTGCACCTCTTGAATCATGGATTCAAAATTACAAAAATTACTT
Source organism: uncultured Caulobacterales bacterium (assembly GCA_964479275.1). Taxonomy (GTDB): domain Bacteria; phylum Pseudomonadota; class Alphaproteobacteria; order Caulobacterales; family Parvularculaceae; genus CALLPQ01. The sequence goes on along the minus strand of CAYZLR010000006.1, from coordinate 53,630 downwards.
TCAATCTGCATACTATATAAAAAATGCAAAAAAAATCCCTGATATAGCTGTTAAATTTCCCACATTTTATGAGTACAAGGTTCTTTATAGAGAAACCCTAGATGCAAGGGGGAAAAAATTTGAGAGTAAATTCATGGAACTAAAAAAAGTTGAAAAAAAGAAAGAGTTTTTTGAAGAAATTAATAACAGTTGTAATGACAATTCCGACAGCTCTAATGCCTTAATCAACCAAGCTTACCAAGATGTATTAGCTAAGTTAATAGCTGACTTCACTCCAGACAAATTTAAAAAGAATAATCCGAGAACAACTAGTCCTTATTCTAGATTGCCTGATAAGGTTTGGGAAGAGTATAATAAGATTTATGATGATAAAAAGAGTTTTAAGGAGAGCATGTATGATGCCGTTTTACTGTAATGTCTTATAATTATTTCAGAAATAGTGCAAAATTTGTGCCCTCACAAAAAGATAAAAAAGACTGGTTTGGTGGTGAGGTTACTAACCAGACTAAAGTCGATTGGCTTATCAGCGCCGGCGGAAATAGACATGAAAAAGATTTTGTCTGGCTTCCTTCTGGCGAAAACTCAGATGAGAGCGAATTGGTAGACGAGAAACTCGGACAGAGTCCTGATATTGATGCTGTATGGCCTGCTGGTAAAACATTAAAAGCACAAGGAATGAAGATTGGTAAGGTAGACGGGGCTTTCAAAATAAAATCTCACCAAAACTGTGTTATTGAATTGGTCGAGAATGAATTCATAATTAAAAATTATTGGGAATACATTAGCGAAGAACAGTTGAAATCTTTTGGGTGGTCTTTGCCTGATATCTTCAAATAAACTGTAGTAGGTACGAATTGATCTGAAAGTTGGCCGTATCTTAGTGTGTTTTTCAGATTGGGTTTAATCTCTAATTTTTTGCTCCAGATTTTCTTTCCTTCTACCATCGTCTGATGAATATATCTATTCTCTAGACTTGCCGTTTTATGCGTGCCCGTTATCCGGCCCCACAAACCCTAGCCCTAGTCGCAAACGGCTTATTTCTGTTTATATACATATTATTTGTTTACTGATCAACTTAATTTTCACGGCACGACGAATTTTCTATTTATTTCTCTGCGCGAAATACCATTGCATACAGGTTTTTTCACTTAAAGTGTTAGAGAAATAAATTTAGTTCCTTGTTCTAAGATTATTTGTTTCATCATAGAGTCATTCCCCACAGTTGGATCAATATTTCGCATAGCTGAGATTATCAAATGCTGCTTCTGAAGTTGAGCTTTCACGGAGTGAATACAGGACACAATCTGGTTTCGTGTTTTCAATTGTTTCCAATGTAATTGATCGCGCTCATTCATATCTCGTTTGAGGTTGGTTTGGTGCTCCACTTCATTTTGAGTTTTCAACTTTCCATGCGCGCCAGACATCCGGTCCCATAGGCCTTTTAGGCCCTTTCGGAACCGCGCTTGACGTTGCGTCAGTTCTCGTTTGGCACGAGTTTTTTGGTTATCATCTAATCGTTTTCGTTCTTGTCTCTGCTTATTAATCAGTTCACGTCTCTTGGTGAGAAGGGGTTCGAGTCGTTCTTTTTTCTGTTTTTGCAGGTTGGCCATATAGGTGTTGAAGCGTTCTTTTTTATTGTCTTCAATTTTATTCAAGGTTTTATCCATTGAAGGTAGTTCTTTTGGATCACCAAGTCTGACTTTGAGGTCTTTGGTTTTAACGCCAAGCCACCGCGAGAGTGAGAGCGGTTCACCCGTCATACTGACAGCCACAAAACCGCGCCGATCGCCTCGGCTGAGAAAATAACCTTGTTGTTTAAGCGCTGCTTCAAAACTGATGCGATTGTCTGATTGCTCCCAGCAAGTTTGCAGGATGCGTTTGACCAGCTTCGGGTTCTGATCCATGCGTTTGGCTAGTTGATATTCTTCCAATGAGTAATTCAAAGGATTGCGCTTTTCATGACTCATGAAACCATCTGGTAAATCCCAACCCTTTTCGAGATACATATCTCTGGAGATTTCCATCAACCGTCTTTTGAAGAAGGGAAGATTGATTGCCTTCATTTCATCTGCATCAATGCGTGACCATACCGCATGAGCATGAATACGGCCTTGCTTTTCATGGAAGACAATCATACGCGGTTGACCGTCAAGTTTCAGTTCCATGCCGATATGATCAATGGTCTCTTCATACTCCTGAGTGGAGACTTCCTCGCCCATGGGTGGGTTCAGAGACAGCGAGAACATAAACTGCTGACATTGCGTTTGTGAGGCAGTGGTTTCCATCTCTTTAAATGCGCCATACACATCATCCGCCATAAAATCAGAGATTTCATGGACCGTGACATGATCATTGTCATTCGCATTCATCAGATGATTGGCGAGCTGGGATGCACCAGCTCGCTGTGAGCCTTTTAAGATCATGGTTACCCCTTAAACTTTTGATTGTGGGGGCTTGGAGCCAAGGGCCGCCATCAAGTCTTTGCGAATTATTTGGATATCTCGGCACGCCTCATTGAGATCTGTTTTCACCTCATCATCAACAAAAAGACTGCCGGAATTGGCGAGTTTAGCCAGTTGGTTGATATTATTAGCGATCCGGCTTTTACCCATCAGGGCCAATACACGCGCCAGTGCGACTTCATCAGCCACCACAGCGCGACGTGTACGCCTTTTCGCAACCTGAGACCCAAGCAACTTCATGCGGATAAACGCCCCCAGAGGCTGCTTACCGGCCTCAGCCTTCAACCGTTCCTTTTCTTCATTGGTCAACCGCAAAGAGAAGGGCGGTGGGTATTTGGGTTTGGTGTTTGGTTTTGAGGTTGCAGCCTCTGAGAATGTTGCCTTAACTGCTAATTTATTGGAAATCATCCCAGCATAACTCATGGTCTGGGCCCTCCATTTTGGATTGAAGGGCAGTCCTTAAGAGTGTCTTCCCAGTCCTCTAAAACACGGAAAAGTTCCTCTGAACTTTCTGTGTCCCAGCGCGCAATGCAGCGATTTAAACTATTTCCAGGTCAAATGGCGACCGGTTAAGCCTCCGGCAATGCAATAAACGATACCTCAAAGCCTTTTGCGTGCCTGTGGAAACCGGTTGAACGGCAATAAATGTGAAAAAAGAAAGACTTACAGCACCTCGGCCAGCCCCTCGGCGACACAACTTGAAGTGGTGATACTTTAAACTACCTCCGTGATTCCATTTAATGCGGAGGTGTTTTATAATGGTGAAGCTCAATATGGCGATTTTCGATTGCTTCAAAAAGGGGCGCACATACGCAGCCGTGAGATGACTTAAAGCTCAAAATTTCATAAGACTTAACATTCTTGACATCCGGCCGCCTCAAAGGGAGCAACATGCAATCACTTTATTGGGTTTTGACTTGGGCATGTCATCGTCGCTGCGCGCATTGTTATGATGATCGTTTTCGCCCCTATGTGCGTGAAGAATTGGCGAGTGTCGTAGGAGAAGGACAACAGGCCTTTAAAAAAATAATCAAGAACCTTCCCGATGATCTCAGTTGGCACAATGAAAAAACCCAAAACCGCGAGCGCACACTTCTGGTCATGGCAGGGGGAGAGCTCTTAATTGACGCAGTTCGGGAACCTCTTTTTTACCCGGCAATGCGTGCCCTGCGTGATAAATATGGCCAAGCCATGCCTAAAGTCTCCATTCAAACAACAGGTGACCTCCTAACCCCTGAGATCCTTGATCAATGCCTCGAACTTGGCGTTGAGTCCATCGCAATTGCGTCTATTGACGATTATCATGTTGGTATGAAAGGCGAGAAGAAATTTCGTTTTATCGAAAAAATACGTACACTAATGGAATCACGTGGCATTGTTGAGGTTTCTCTTGGCGGAGAAAAAGACGAACGCCTTCGCGCCCCCGATGTTGAAGCGAAATTAAAAGAAACAGATCCGACTTTTCTGTTTTTTGGTGCACAGCCAGATTTATGGATAGGCGAACTATGGCCGCGTGGACGAGCCTTTACCAATGGTTTATCGAATGCTGCCTATGAGACGAATTTTTGCAATCGGTGGTCAGGCGGATTGAATTTTTTACACTATGGCAAAGAGGGATCAGAAGTTTCAATTGATCCCAATGGGAACATTTACCCATGTTGTTTAAAAACAAAATCTGCTCTTGGCTCTCTAACGCAAGAAAAATTGATCGATATTCTCGATAGCGTTGCCACTCTACCTGCTATACAAGCTATCAATAAAGGAGCACCTGAATTAATGGGGTCAACGGCCGGGTGGGACAAAACGACATTTCGAAAAAAATCTGCGCAAAAAGATGGCAAAGGCCGGGTCGTCGAAAATATGTGCCTTGGATGTGATGCGTTTTTTGAAGAACACCTTTCTGCGCAATTGCGTAAGTTGCGAGATCAACGCCTGGACAATAGTTAAATTGTTTTTCATTCCGCGCATTTGAAAACATATACGCATCAAACGGAATCGAGGATGGGCCATAAATTCTTATTTTGTCGAATTTCCGCACGATCAACCGGTCGGCGTTTGATCTGGAAGTGCCCCTTGATCAACGGCAAAAGAAAATACAGTGTTCTTATCACAGCAACAGTTTTTATTTCCCTCTTCGCTGGCTTGGACATTATGAATTTTGCCTAAGCTAATCCGGTCGATAAGTCTCACCGTAAAAGCGGGGCAACGCGTCAAAAAAGGGGACCTTATTGCTGAAATTGGGAACACCGGAAAAAGTACCGGGCCCCACGTTCATATCGAAACATATATTGATCAAGACCGTGTCGATCCCATGAGTGTTTGGGGCTCGATTCAGTAAAACCTTCCCCAATTCTATTGGAAGTCACATCGTAGAGCGCCGCGCAAAAATATCCACCATTGCGGCGCGGCTCATCTTAAAGCACCTCCCCTTCAAATTGACTCGCCAAGAGGCTTTAAACATTCAATAAGAGGCCCACTCAAAAATTCGCTTTCTTGAGCTGAAAATAGATTTTTCGAAAACCGGAACGCAGTGTACACATTGTCGATGAGTACACAGTGTCGCTGAATACCGACAGCGCAGAAAATCCCTTTTGCAGGTGGCAAAAAAACACTTTGAATTGGGCTCTCATAAATTAGCCGCATTATTAAACCCTACAGATAAATATTAAGGTATAGTGTAGATTTTTTGCCTGTTGTGTTTTTACCCTAGATAACCAATAGTACAGGCAGAAATATGTATCAGCCTGTGTCAAGTCATCATGATTCAATTTTATCTATTAATGGTAATGCTCCTTATCCTCGCAATTGGGGTTTACTGGCTATGGAAAAAGCGTACCGATGCACAATTGCGTGAAGCCTCGGACCTTGAATTTGATGCGTTTCAAAATAATGAGCCAAAACTTATAGATCATCTTGATCGAGATAGTTTTTATAAGGTTTTTCATCGCACACACTTTCCGCGCTATCCCGGATATTGGCTTTTTGCAATGGCAGCATTCTTAATTTCACTCCCAGCAACTTTTGCAACGCTGGCCATGGTTTTGTGGGTTGGCCTACAAGCTGGCGTGATCCCCAAAGCCACCGACTTTGCGGATCAATTTTTAATCGATAGCGAAAATAATGTGCGCGTGGTGTCGACTGCTCCGCCAGAAACTGCTGTTTACTATGCGCAAAACCTAGCCGGGTTTTATTTTTTCTTTGGCGTGATTGCAGTCTGGCTATTGATTGTAACTTTGGTTTTACGCCACTATCATCAAAATAGACCAGGTTACCTACGTGATGAAATCATTCGCGCTAGACCCCATAACCCCTCATAGGCGCTACTGAACAGGTGAATACAAAATGGCTATGGAATTTCTACACACTATGGTGCGTGTGAAAGATCTCGACGCTTCTCTTGATTTTTATCGCAACAAATTAGGTTTATTGGAAATCTCACGTAAAGATCATGAAGCGGGTCGATTTACACTGATTTTTCTAGCCGCACCCGGTGATCAGAAACAGGCCGAAACCAGGCATGCTCCAATGATTGAATTAACCTATAATTGGGACCACGAAAAATATGATGGAGGTCGTAATTTTGGTCACCTCGCTTATCGGGTCGATAATGTTTATGAAACCTGCCAACATCTCAAAGACCAAGGTGTCATCATCAATCGACCACCCCGCGATGGGCATATGGCCTTTGTGCGCTCACCGGACGGAATCTCAATAGAATTATTGCAAAAAAACGCCCCTCTCCCCCCAAAAGAGCCGTGGGCAAGCATGGAAAATACCGGAGAATGGTAAGAGCTTCGTAACGCGCTTATAATAATGTCCAAATTTTTAGGGTTAGCCATATCCAGATGAATGGCCTCAACCTTAATTATGCATTCATTGAAAGGCCATGTCTCTTGAAGCCCATTCTTGCCCTCAAAGACGTAGAAAAACGCTATGGCGCATTTCAAGCCGTCGATAAATTAAATTTTGAAGTCCACCAACGTGAAATCTTTGGTTTTTTAGGGCCCAATGGCGCCGGCAAGACGACCACCTTACGAATGCTGTTAGACATCATTCAACCCACCAGTGGCGGTGTCCAGATTTTAGGTAGCGATAACGCCGCAACAGTGCGTAACAAAATCGGCTATCTCCCGGAAGAGCGCGGGCTTTATCGGAAAATGAAGGCCGTAGATACTATCGCATACTTTGGTCGTTTGCGCGGACTTCACGCAAAGGAAGCGCAAAAACGCGCATTTGAGTTATTGGAAGAATTCGGTCTTGGAGAATTTGCCAAGTCAAAGAACGAGGCCATGTCAAAAGGCATGGCACAAAAAATTCAGCTCCTCGCCACCCTAGCCCATGAACCAGAGCTTTTAATTCTGGATGAACCTTTTTCAGGCCTCGACCCGATTAATCAACACATGTTGGAATCGCTGATCCGAAGACTTCGCGATGAGGGGCGCACAGTTATCTTCTCAACTCATGTCATGGAACACGCCGAACGATTATGTGATCGGTTTTTGATTTTAGCCAAAGGACAAAAAAGATTCGAAGGAACCTTGGAAGAGGCGCGTGCATTGTTCCCGCCAAAATTATTAATCCGCACTAGCGATGACATTTCTCCCCTACGCGAGGCACCCGGCATAGTGGAGATTACGCAACTACAAAAAACGGAGAATGCTGATAGTTCAAAATCAGCACAGATTGAGTGCAATTACGAATGCATCTTAGCGCGTAACGCAGACATTCAAGAAATACTACGCTTCGCATTTAATCAAAATTTAGCATTAACGCAATTCGAACATGACCGGGGATCTTTGCACGATATTTTTGTCTCGCTCGCAGGTGATCAACCTATGGATGGCACGCAGCAAAATAGTTCGAACCCCAAACAAGGGAGTGCAGTCGCATGAGAGAAACACTGTTAATTGCTTGGCGGGAATATAAACAATATGTTTTCTCGCGTGGATTTATTCTTCTGATTTTACTAGCGCCCGTTGGCCTTTTTGGACTCGCGCTTTTGTTTGGCATCTTGCAAAATTCCATTCCCCAACGCCATTATATTATCATTGATGAAACTGGAAATCGCTATGACACCCAAATCGAACACTATCTAGACAAGCTTGAAACTGTCAGAGCTCTTCAGGCTTGGGATCAATTTGTTATTTTAAATGAAACCACGCAGCTGGGTCAAGAAAGCCGTATTCCCGCGCCATTTGCCCCCAGCAATATCAGCGCCAAACGCCTTGATGCATTTAAACAGGCTGGCGGCATCACAGCCGCAAAACAGATCAGCAAGCCTTTTTTGCGTGTTGACCCGGAAAATTTTACCGTCCCCAAAACACGCTTTATCAAACGTTATCTCTCCCCAGAGCTCGCGCAAGCCACACCGGACCAGCGCATTGAAATTTTAAGACCATTGCTCACGGGGGAAACGTTCTTGCCGAGTACCCGTGAACATAAAGACGTTCCCTTGTTTGCAGCTCTCATTTTGCCGAAGGGTTTTGGCAATGGCCCCGACATTGCCGCTCAATATTGGAGCCGTAATCTCGTTGATATAGAATTGAAGGATGACTTATCGGCGGCTCTCAATCGTGTCATTCGACTAGAGCAAGCAAGTCAAAAAGGCCTCACTCAGCCAGACTATGAAGCGATTGTTACCACCCGTGCCAACCTCAATGAATTCCGCCCCGACAGAGAGACCATTGATGCTGAACTCAACATAAAAGATCGTGTTGAAACCGCATTGCCAGCCATGATGACATATTTTCTTTTTATCCTGATCTTTTCAGTAGGCCATTTGCTACTCACCAATACAATTGAAGAGCGCTCTAACAAAATCGTTGAGATGTTGCTTTCCTCTGTATCTGCCAATCAATTGATGCTCGGCAAATTAATCGGCATCGGCGCTGTAGGCCTCACCATCCCTGCTATTGCTGCAATGTTTGCGATTGTCGGGATGATGACAATTTTTGCAGACAATCAAATCGCCTCTGAAATTGTTTCTGAATTGCTTTTTTCTCCGCTGATGTGGGTCTATTTATTCTATTTTCTATGCGGATACATTATTTTCGCCATGATGTACCTCGCGATTGGAGCCATTTCCAATTCTCTCCAAGACGCGCAAACATTTTTAGGACCAATTTCATTACTGGTAATGGCACCCCTCCCCTTAATGGTATTGGTCTTTCAAGACCCCAATGGACTATTAGCAACAATCATGACCTGGATACCATTCTACACACCCTATGCGGTGATGTTACGCGCGGCGTCTGATCCGCCTTTATGGGAGATCATCAGCGCCACTGTGTTCATGCTCTTCTTTGGCGGTTTTTTCATTGCCCTTATGGGAAGAATTTTTCGCAGAGGCCTTCTAAATTCCTCACCAACCAATCTGAAGACTCTGTTCAAACTGGCAGGCAGAGAGCCCAAATAAGCTGACTTGAGTCTCCATTGTTTCGTCAACGGCCGGTTTTAAGCTGTTATGATGTGTTCTGGGCAAATTTTTCAATTTATCTAAAGATTCAGTGTTTCAGCGCTCGACAATCTGCGAGGCTCTGCTATAGAAACGCGCTGGAACACATATCCGCATCCTCCAAGGTGCGGATTTTTTCCATGATTTTGGTTAATTCAAACTTTTGCCCCGCATTGGCATTATGTAAGAATGACTGAAATACCAATTAAAAATGCCCGGGTATGTGTGTAATACGTGGGTGTTTTTTAGCCCAGATGAGAATTTGGGTTGCGTTAAGGGTCTGCAAAAATATCTTCATGATTTTTTGTCAGGCTTTTAGAAGATTATGGTGTGCGGATGTGGCGGAACTGGTAGACGCGCTGGATTTAGGTTCCAGTGGAGCAATCCGTGGAGGTTCGATTCCTCTCATCCGCACCATTTTCTTAATTTAACATACAAGTATTTATGGCTAGGGGAGCCAACCGAACACAAGACTGCCGATTGTAATATCGATTTCAAGACGGTGAAACAGTGACGTTTTAAGAAAGTTGGAAGACGATGGAAGTTTCAGAAGTATCAAGTGAAGGCCTTGAGCGCAAATTCAAGGTAACAGTCTCAGCAGGAGAGCTCGAGGAAAAGCTGACATCAAAGCTTGAAGGTATGAAAGATCAAATCCAGCTTAAGGGCTTTCGCAAGGGGAAAGCCCCCGTCTCTTTTTTGAAAAAGATGTATGGCAAAGGCATGATGAGCGAGATCGTGCAGGAAGTGGTTAATGAGACGGCGCAAAAAGCATTTACTGACCGTGATATGCAACCGGCGACTCAACCACACCCCCATTTTCATAGTAAAATGGAAGATGTGATCGACGGTAAGGCGGATCTGGAATATGATGTTCACGCAGAAATCTTGCCGACATTTGAACCCATGGATGTTGCCAAGCTAGAGATCGTGCGCCCTGTTGCCGATATTCCCGATGAAGATATTACTGAAGCTTTAGAAAACCTTGCAGGACAACAAAGAAGCTATACAGCCCGCAAAAAAACTGAAAAAGCCCAAAAAGATGACATGGTCGTTATGGATTTTGAAGGGAGTATTGACGGTGTTCCTTTTGAAGGCGGCAAGGGTGAGAATTCAGAACTGGTATTGGGCTCAGGCACATTCATACCCGGTTTCGAAGATCAACTGATTGGCACGCAAGCGGGTCAAGATCTCGACGTGAAAGTCACATTCCCGGAAGACTACGGTCATGCGGAGTTATCGGGCAAAGATGCTGTGTTTGCAGTTAATGTGCATGAAGTGAAATCACCAGATGATGTGAAGATTGATGATGAACTCGCAACAAAACTCGGGCTTAAAGATCTTGCCGAGTTGAAAGAGAAAATTACAGAACGCATCAGTGAGGACTATAAACAGCTTTCACGCGGCCACGTTAAGCGCACTCTCTTAGATAAACTTGATGAAGCCCACGATTTTGAGCTCCCGGCCTCAATGGTGGATGCAGAATTTAATCAAATTTGGCAACAAATCGAAAATGCTGAACGCGACGAGGAAGATAAAGATAAATCTGAAGAGGACCTCAAAGCAGAGTATAAAACAATCGCTGAACGTCGCGTTCGATTAGGCTTGGTACTGGCAGAAATTGGCAAAGCAGGTTCTGTTGATGTCCCGGCAGAAGAAGTGCAACGTGAAATGATCAATACAGCGCGGCAATATCCTGGCCAGGAGCGCGAAGTACTAGAATTTTACCAACAAAATCCGGGTGCACTTGCGCAAATTCGCGCGCCTCTTTTTGAAGAAAAAGTGGTTGATTACATTCTAGAGCTTGCGAAAGTCGAAGATAAAAGAGTTTCAAAAGACGAATTGATGAAAGATCCAGAAGGCGACGAATAAGCCTCGTTGCTTTGAACAAACTTTGTTCAACGTATTTTTATTTCCAGTTAAAACGCCAGATGGTTTCAAAAACCATCTGGCGTTTTTGTTTTATAAGGTATCTTGCGAAAAGCTATTTGCGATTTCCACGCCCAAGTTAAAGCCCGTCCACCTCAAATTGAATCGCCGAGGTGCTTTTAGTCTTTCTTTTTTCACATTTATTGCAGTTCAACCGGTTCCAACAGACACGCAAAATACTTTAGAATTATTCAAATTGTTTCTTGAAAACGGATCGGTTCACCCGCCGGGTCACCGATAAGCTCATCATTCCACATAACACTGCGCCCCCGAATAATGGTTCCGATCGGCCAAGCTTTGGCTTCAAAACCAGCGAAAGGCGTCCAACCTGATCTAGAGGCAGAGTCTGCATGGGTGATCGTTTTCGTTTTCTTCATATCTACGATCGTAAAATCAGCGTCATAACCAATGGCGACACGTCCCTTGCCAGCAATATTGAAAACCCGGTTAGGACCATGGGATGTCATATCCACAAATCTTGCCAGTGACAGTCGCCCTTCCAGAACTTGCGTAAGCATAACCGGCACTAATGATTGTACGCCGGGCATCCCTGACGGAGATGCGGGGTAAGGCTTGGCTTTTTCTTCCAAAGTGTGCGGCGCATGATCTGTACCGATGACATCAAACACGCCTTGCTGGACCCCGCGCCATAACCCTTGACGGTGAAAAGCGTCTCTTATGGGCGGATTGAGCTGAGCAAGACCTTTTAACCTTTCATAGCATTCAGGGGCCTCCAAGGTCAGATGCTGGGGGGTAATTTCAGCCGTAGCGATATCTTTATTAGCCGCAATGATAGGTACCTCCAGAGCAGTGGATACATGGAGGATGTGGATCCGGCGTCCAACTTCGCGAGCAATGCGCAAAAGACGCTCGGTACATTTCACTGCGGCCTCGGCACTGCGCGCTTCAGGATGAGAGGTCCAATCTCCCTGTCTCGCCTTGCTTTTCCCTGCGCGCAGCAAACCTTCATCCTCGGAATGAACCGCTACACGCCTACGCCCATGCCGCAAGACTTCGCGAACACCGTCATCATCCTCAACCAGTAAATCACCTGTTGAAGCACCCATAAAAATTTTAACACCGCAAACTCCGGGTAAATTTTCGAGTTCAATAAGCTGTTTCGGATTGTCATGGGTCGCCCCCACATAGAACGCATGATCACAAGCCATGCGCCCCTTGGCCCGCATAAGTTTATCTTCGATTGAAGCTTGGGTAATCGTCAATGGATTGGTGTTGGGCATCTCAAAAACACATGTCACCCCACCCAAAACGGCTGCACGCCCGCCGGTTTGCAAATCTTCTTTATAATCAAGACCGGGCTCGCGAAAATGAACCTGGCTATCAATCACGCCAGGCAGAACATGCAGTCCCTTACAATCAATGACGTCGTCAGCACTGGCTGTTTGCTCAACATCCAGTTTGGCAATTTTGCCCGCGCGAATCCCGATATTGCGCACACCTTCACCATCATGGTTAACCACCGTACCATTTTTTAAAATCAGATCATAAGTTTCGGTCATAAAATCTCGTCGTTCAAAATTGAAAACTAAGTCGCTATTCACAAGCTTTCATAAAGGCCGCGAGCCAATTGCACAAATCATGACGGTATTTGTTGGAAAACCCGGCTATGATGGAGCAAAACGGCTCCCCTCTTCACAAACTAATATCAATATCTTACATGGCTGATATGAAAGATACCAAAAAAACTGCCCACCTGACAGATCGCGCGCTTTTAAAAGTGAGTGGCCGAGATGCCAGCTCTTTTTTACAAGGAATTATCTCCAGCGATATCTCACGCCTTGAAGAAGAAAAAGCCGGATTTACAACCCTGCTGACCCCGCAAGGTAAAATCGCCTTTGAATTTTTCATCATTCCGTTTGAAGAAGGCTATCTGATCGATTGTCATCAGAACATCGTTACCACATTGTCAAAAAAATTACGCCTTTATAAGCTCAGAGCCGCTGTAGAGATTGACGAGATGAATGATGATTGGACAGTCCTTGCGAGCTTTGGTGATCATCATGAAACTGCAACTGGTATCACTATAAGCGATCCTCGCTTGGTGATTCTCGGGACGCGCCACTATGGAAAAACCGCTACAATTAGTGCAGCGCTTTCCAACATAACCGCCTCCCTTGATGATTATTATCATTGGCAAATCGAAAACGGTGTTGCCTCACTTATTGTTAATTTTGATACAGAACAAGTATTTATTTTAGATGTTAATTATGACGCGCTTCAGGCTGTATCCTATCAAAAGGGGTGTTTTGTAGGTCAGGAAGTGACTAGCAGAATGAAACGTAAGGGAAACATTCGAAAACGCACTTTGATTGTAAAAGGGTTAGACAATATAGAAATTCCGCATCCCTCAAATAATCTGGATGTTATGGCACAAAACACAAAAATCGGTTCGCTTCTCATGAGCGGGATAGATAACAAACGTGCAGCCCTTGCGCTCATTCGCGTTGACCGCCTTGAAGGAACAAACCCTTCTGATTACCATATTGATGGCGTTAGCATTAGCCTCACACAACCGACTTACCTACAAAGTGTGGACTAAATTTTTTTGACTTTACTCACCACAATGATGAAAATCATTCGCCGATAGTCTACATTGCTTGTGCCATCATGTAAGTGTGTATCATTGTCCATGACATAGACACTGATGATCGTGATGGATGAATATATCAACTCCAAAAAAATGGGCACCTTATGAAAATCGAAACGGCAGCAATCCATATTCCAAACCGCCGGGTAAGTGGTTCTATCGCGCCGCCCATTCAACTCTCAACAACATTCGAACATGGGCCGGCAAATGAGTCACTTCATGATCATGGCTATATCCGCGATGGCAACCCCAATGTTGACGATTTACAAACTCGCCTGGCAACCCTGGAAAATGCAACAGGCTGCGTTGCCTTCGCCTCAGGCATGGCTGCGGGTGTAGCGCTGTTGCAGACATTAGAACCTGGTTCACGGGTTGTGTTTCACAAAGATCTCTATTTCGATTTTATCGCGCTCGCGCGTAAACTCATGCCGCAATGGGGCCTGGAATTTGAGCAAATCGACCTCAATGATATGCATGCGCTTTCCCAAGCGCTTGAAAAACGCCCGGCGCTTATCTGGTTTGAAACACCATCAAATCCGCAACTGGAATTAATTGATATGCGCATCATATCCGACCTTGCACACAATATGGGCGCAAAAATTTGTATTGATAGTACCTTTGCACCGCCAGTCATCCGGCGGCCAATAGACCACGGTGCGGATTATGTTTTGCATTCCCTGACGAAATATATGGGAGGGCATAGCGACATTCAGGGGGGATCTTTGAGTTTCGCAAAGGATGAAGGAATATTAGAAGACCTACTGCACATTCGCCGAATAACAGGCAGTGTACTCTCTCCTTTTAACGCCTGGATGGTGAGCCGTGGCATCCAAACCCTTGCCTGCCGCGTCGATCGCCATTGCGATAACGCCCTGGTAGTTGCCCAAGCCTTACATTCACACTCTGAAATCAACCGGGTATACTATCCATTTTTACGCAGTGACCCTGGCTTTGAGATTGCGAATAGACAGATGAATGCTGGCGGCGGAGTCGTCTCAATTGAATTTAGAAGAGGCCGAGAAGCAGCTTTAACTGCTGCATCCAAAGTTCAGTTATTTGCGAACGCAACCAGTTTGGGCGGTGTCGAGAGCTTGGTTGAACACAGAGCGTCCGTCGAAGGAGCCGCAACGACTACACCTGACTCATTGTTAAGACTGTCGATTGGATTGGAGGCGGCGGAAGATTTAATCGATGATTTGATATCAGCAATTGAAAGATAAAAATATGGAACATCATCCGTCTTCAGCATACTTTGTGCGCACTGAAGTATAAAACGTCACATCCTGTTTTTGCAATTATGTCCTACGAGCCACTGAGATCGACGATGTTTTGGCTACTTTGTGTCGCGGCAATCGCTTGAATAGAACCCGCTTCCTTTTGAACAAGAGGTTTATCCGATGCTGCTAGTCCGCCTAGCCCATACATTGCCAGCAACGCCGCCGCACATAAAAATCTGATTTTCACCCGGCTCTACCCTTCTCAAAACACATACAGTGCTAATCTTATCGACAAAGGCCTAATAGGGCTTTATCAAGCAAGGTTAATGATTAGTATATTTTTAAGTTTGGCGCCAAGTCTTATCATGATGGTTATCCAAAAATGAGCGCTGCTTTTATTTTGCAACCCCTCAAGGAAGGTCGGGCCCTCAAGGAAATTCGGCTCTCCAGAAAGCTCGGAAATGGAAATGACGCAAAAAACAAAAACGCTAATACCCCACTGTGCCTGGGCGCCTGCAGATGATGCACTCTACCGTCATTATCACGATACAGAATGGGGTGTACCTATTTATGATGATCAGCTCTTATTTGAAAAGCTGATTCTAGATGGGTTTCAGGCCGGACTCTCCTGGCGCACCATCCTCTATAAACGAGAAGCTTTTCGAAAGGCATTTGATGATTTTGATCCAAACAAGATTGCTCGCTACTCAGAAAAAAAAGTTGAACGTCTGCTCAATAATGCGGATATCATTCGCTCAAACACAAAAATTCGGGCAACCATTGGCAACGCCAAAGTTTGGCTGGAAATAATGGAAGAGGGGGATCACGCTTTTTCAAACTTTCTATGGAGTTTTGTAGGCGGCAAACCTATTATCAATAAGTTCAAGAATTTCAAAGACGCTCCTGTGAAATCCCCCGAAAGCGAGGCTATGTCCAAAGCACTTAAAAAGCGCGGATTTAAATTTTGCGGGCCTGTTATTGTCTACGCATTCATGCAAGCCGTGGGCATGATCAATGATCACGAGGTCGGTTGCCCGCGTCATAGGCAAGTTCAAAAATCCTAATGCGCTAACCTATACATAAATATTGCAAGCGGTTGTGAACGCGAAAAGCGTCAATAATGTTGCCTTTATAATCCGCTCAGTTGTATGATCTGTGAAAAAGAGAGGCCTTAAACACCCCCATGCCGCCAAAAACTACAGAAAACTCCGCTATCGCTGATGTCCGAATTGTTGGTACTGGTCTATTTACACCGCAAGACTCTATTTCCAATGAGGAATTGGTGGCGACCTACAATCAATGGGTTGAGGAAGAGAATGCCCGCAATAAAGACGCGATAGCAAAAGGAAAAATCGACCCTATTCACCCCTCCTCGGCGGAATTCGTTGAAAAAGCATCGGGGATTAAATCTCGATTTGTTATGGATAAGGCTGGCATTCTTGACACAAAGCGGATGGGTCCACGGCTCACCGCACGACCTGACTCCGAAATTTCCATACTTGCAGAAATGGCGGTTCACGCCGCCCGAGAAGCCATGCAATCTGCCGATCTTAACGCAGAAGATATTGATGGCGTCATTTGTGCCTGCTCTAATCTACAACGAGGATATCCAGCCATTGCTGTAGAAATCCAAGATGCCCTAGGTATCGAAGGATTTGGTTTTGATATGAATGTCGCGTGCGCGTCAGCAGCATTTGGCATTGAAACCGGTCTGGGTTTGATCCGCACCGGGGCACGGCGCATTCTTATGGTCAATCCGGAAATTTGCACGGCCCATTTAAATTTCCGTAATCGTGATTGCCACTTTATCTTTGGCGATGTGGCGACGGCTGTGATTTTAGAAAAAAATGATGGCACCCCAAAGCCAGGAAGCTGGGATATACTCGGCACACGCCTGCAGACGAAATTTTCCAATAATATCCGCAATAATTTTGGTTTCCTCAACCATTGCGAACGTGAGGATGATCAAGATGCGGACGATCAACGCTCGGCAAAAACTGATAAATTGTTTATGCAGGAAGGTCGCAAAGTCTTCAAAGAAGTTGTTCCAATGGTTGGTAAAATGATCAGCCAACATATCAGCGATACCGGTTTGGAGCCTCATCAACTCAAGAGATTATGGTTACATCAAGCCAATTTGGCGATGAATGAGTTTATTGCAAAAATTGTTTTAGGCCGCGAAGCGAACCGTGAAGAAGCCCCAGTTGTGCTTGATGAATATGCAAATACCTCTTCTGCGGGCTCTATCATCGCGTTTCATAAACATAATAGCGATTTCAAGCCCGGGGAAATTGGTGTGATATCAGGCTTTGGCGCAGGTTACTCTGCAGGGTCAGTCATTGTTCAAAAAAGCGCATAACTGTCATCCACTCTAGCCTGGAGTTCACGATAGGGTTTATAATGTTGTCGGAGATAGCATTATGGCCGCAGCTAACCGTATTCGCCCTTTGGAGATTTTCCAAAAACATGAATGGCAGATCTTATCTGCCAGACAAAGTTGGCGCGGGCCATTTTATGTATTTCATGCTTGGTTCATCATCGGCGCGTCAATGACACTGTTTGCACTGCTGCCAAATCCAATAACCTTCTTTTTGGCTATAATGCTGACTGGGTCTCGCCAATTGGGTATTGCCATTTTAATGCATGAGGCCGCTCATGGCGCATTACACCCAAACCGGAGAGTCAATGATTTTCTTGGTCACTGGTTATGTGCAGCTCCGGTTGGAGCGAGTCTTAGCGCCTATCGGCGATATCATCTAAACCACCATAAATATGTTCAGCAACCCGAGGACCCGGATCTAGGCTTATCGGCTCATTTTCCAATCACAAAAGAGAGTTTGAAGCGCAAGATATTTCGTGACTTAACCGGGCAAACATTTCTGCGCCAACGCCTTCAGGGACTAGCCCTTTTAAATTTTAAATCTTTAAAAACGGCACAACAACCGATCACAGACGATCATATTGAAGATGCACGGCAACAGCAATCAAACATTCTCTCGAACAGAAAGGCTTTTCGCGACCATGCCCTCATTAATATCCTTTTGCTGATTGCGCTTACCCTCATTGGTTTTTGGTGGCTTTATCCTGTCGTTTGGCTTTTAGCATTGGCGACCTGGTTTCCATTGGTAACCCGCATCCGCAATATTGCTGAACATGCCTGCGTACCAAACACTGATGATCCCCTCGGACACGCCCGCACAACCCATGCAAACTGGCTAGAGCGTGTTTTTATTGCCCCTTATTTCATTAATTATCATAGTGAACATCATGCGTTTATGCATCTTCCCTGTTATCGCCTGCCTAAGGCGCATAAAATGCTGAAAGAGCGTGGGTACGAAGATCGAATAGCCCAAGCCTCGTCCTATCGAGATGTGCTTACCCGAACCACCCTTAAAAAAGTTCGATAAACAAAGTAAAAGTATAAGGGGGGAGGAGAATTGAGCTGCCGCGTGTCGCCCATTTCCAGATCAAGTGATCCCTTCAATGAGCTGAGGGTGAGGCCGGTTGATCGGCCGGTGGTGTGACAAAACAACAAACCCTAAACACCTCCTTGATTCCATTTGATGCGGAAGGGGCTTTAAACCACGACCACACCCGGCCATAAAAGAAAACGCTCCCTTCGAAAAAAAAGAGAGCGTTTTGCAATTTTATGTTTACGTTCTTATTGGTTAAGACTCAATATTTTCTACAAAGATCTTCCGGTGCGGGAATGGAATTTCAACACCAGCGGCATCAAAGGCCTTTTTGATTTGTTCCGGTAATGAATATCGAACATCAAAATAATCTTCACCCTTACAAAATGGGCGAACGAGAAAATCGACAGAACTTTCATTTAATGTCTCAACTTCCACGAATGGGGCCGGCTCACTCAAGACCATAGGATGACGCTCAAGCACACCCATGATCGCTGCACGCGCTTTACCAAGATCGGCGCCGTAAGCAATACCAAACGTCATATCAACACCGCGATGTGGATAATGAGAATGATTTACCAATTTTGCTCCCCACAATAATGAGTTAGGAACAATGATGTGCTGATTGTCGAAAGTCCCGATATCTGTTGTAAAGAGGTTCATATCTGTCACCTTACCGAACACATCGGCACCGTCAATAAAATCACCTACATTGAACGGGCGGAATAAAAGAAGCATTACGCCAGCAGCCAAATTTGATAATGTCCCTTGTAATGCTAAACCAACGGCCAATCCAGCCGCACCTATCAACGCAACAATCGAGGTGGTCTCAACACCAAATCGGCCAAGAACCATCAATGTGGTGAAAGCCAATACTGCATAACGCGCTAATGAGCCTAGAAATTGAAACAATGTTTTATCGAGCTTAGGATTAGAATCACCAACCTTCATAATCAGCTTTCTGACTAAGCCAGCCAGCCAAAACCCGACAATCAATATAATTGCAACGACAAGAAGATTCATTAAAAATGGTATCGCCAATTCGACATAACGCCCCCAGTTTTGCGGGTTTGCTACTTTTAAAGCTGTCTGCGTGACCGCTTCTGTGCTTGCATCTTGTGTCATATAAAATCCCTTCTTATAAACGCGCCCCATCAAATCGCTCTGTTCTATCCAAACAGCAAGAATTTAATATATGCGCGAGCTTCATCAATCTGCTTACAGAACATAGTAAAGGCGTTATCGATGTGTCTAAATTATGGCTAAGCCCGCCCTATTTTGTGGCCGTCCATAACGATTTATATAAAAAAGCACCGGCCTCACCGCCGGTGCTTAATAGTTTATGAGAGTAAAGAGCCCTTATGGCTTACGAAACTTTAGTGTCATTCGATCCGTCTCACCTATTTCAGTAAGCTTTGCCCGTAATTCCGGATTATCACGGCTCGTGCCTAACGTTGGCGGAAGGCGCCAGACAAAATCTTCATTTGTAGGTTGATCCTTGGGATTGGCATTAATCTCACTAGAACCAACAAACACGAATCCTGCCGCTTCCATTTTTTCAATGACGAGCGATTGTTTCACATAGCCATTATCACCCTCAGCCCAGACATCGTCATTTCCTTCAGGTGCGCGATGCTGAACGATGCCAATAATTCCGTCAGACTTTAGTAGTGTATACAATTCTTTTAGAGCTGCGTCACGAAAACCACCTTCATCTTCAAACCGATTAAGGTGATGGAATGCCCGCACCATTAATACAGCATCAACACTACCGGCACTACCCTCGGGCACATCGCCAAATGCAAATGCAGAAATCGATGCATCACCCTCAGCACGCCAACCATTGGCAGTCGCTGACCATGTTTGCGCCCAGGTTTTTTTAGCTTCTAAAAATTCAGCATTGGCAAACCCACCAAAGAGAGGCCACATATCAATGTTGTAATCAACACCGATAACCTGGCCATCACTGCCTAAATACGGCAACAATATTTTTGAATAATACCCACCGCCTGGCAAGATATCGATTACACTCATACCTGGCTCTATGCCGATAAACTGAAGCGTCTCTTTTGGGTGACGATATTGATAACGCGCCTTCACGCTATCATCTTGTGCCGCAAGAATTGTATCGAGTGCAGCAGAATTGGTTGAAGCCGCAGACTCCGCACGTCGCTCAGTTTCAACCGGGACTGGCTCGCTTGTCTCAAGCGTCGAACATGCGCCCGTAATTGCTGTAAGTCCGGCGAGTAGAAATAGTTTTTTCATCTTAAACCCCTTTTGATCTTAGTATTAAAAAAATACTCTATTCATGAAGAGATGTATAGAAAACTATGTCCATTGTTAAGGGCATGAGCCCAAATACCCACTTATCTTACAAAACTGTCATTACAAGACATTGCGGTAATAGCCTGATCAATCGATCAGAATAACTACGCTTCATCAGAGGCAGATAAAGCACCTTGCGGGCTAAGGTTAGACTTAGAGGGCCGGCTTGAGCGCTTTTGTTCAGTTTTTTGCGAGATACAAGCAGGATCATTTGAACATGTGACATTGCGCGCGGATGACCGGCGCAGCTGGTGAAGGCGTTCCCACAAAATAAAAGCATTATCAATCGAACTCATTGCTTACTCCATTTATTAACACGACCCAGAAACGGTGATGCATAAAGCATCCTCAATCATTGTCTTCGTGATACCGATCCAGATCTTCGACCTTATGAGAATCTCACAAACCGACATCACATACAAAACAAGCATGATCGCTTGAAAACACAGCCCTGCCAAAAAAGGTGATCTTTTTTGTGAAGGTGCGCTGCACAAAAATGCCATGATCAATAAAATTGACCATGGCTAGAAATTGACGAATGCCAACATAGGGTTGGTAGACATGAAAATTTTTCAAAACTTAAGTTAACTGGCCATATTGGAGTATTTTTTGAATTCCATCCGCGCCAAAGACCGACAATGAACTTCATCAGGCCCATCAGCAAGGCGCAAGGTTCGCAGCATTGAATAAGCCCGAGCAAGACCAAAATCAGTTGTTACCCCGGCACCACCATGGGCCTGGATCGCATCATCAATAATTTTCAAAGCAACGCGCGGAGCCGCAACCTTGATCATAGCAATTTCGCCCTGAGCCGTTTTATTGCCAACAGTATCCATCATCCATGCAGCTTTTAAAGTCAGCAATCTTGTCATTTCAATATCAATCCGCGCTTCAGCTATTCTTTGTTCCCACACAGAATGCTTGAACAAAGGCTTACCAAATGCTTCACGGGTCAACAGACGTTTGACCATTTTTTCCAAGGCAACTTCTGCCGCACCAATGGTGCGCATGCAATGATGAATCCGGCCAGGGCCGAGACGCCCTTGAGCGATCTCAAAACCACGTCCTTCCCCTAAGATAATATTAGAGGCCGGCACACGCACATCTTTGAGCTCAACTTCCATATGACCATGAGGGGCATCGTCATACCCAAATACAGGGAGATGTCGAATAATGTTAACGCCAGGCGTACCCGCTGGAACCAGAATTTGCGATTGTTGTTTGTGGCGATCAGCCGATTTATCGGTTTTTCCCATTACAATATATATTGCACAACGTGGATCACCAGCGCCGGAAGACCACCACTTACGACCATTAATGACATAATGATCGCCGTCGCGAACAATCTCAGTTTCTATGTTTGTGGCATCAGATGAAGCAGCTTGAGGTTCGGTCATCAAGAAAGCCGAGCGGATTTTCCCCTCGAGTAATGGTGTTAGCCACTGTTCTTGCTGCTCAGGAGAGCCGTATTTGGAAAGCACTTCCATATTTCCAGTATCGGGAGCCGCACAATTAAAGACTTCCGGTGCAATGAGACAACGCCCAGTTAACTCTGCGATTGGAGCATAATCGGCATTAGAGAGTCCGGGTCCAAATTTCGGGTCAGGATGAAACATATTCCAAAGCCCTGCCGCTTTTGCCTTGTCTTTTAACTCGTCAATAATTGGGGGAATTTTCCAGCGTCCCTCTGGCCCAAATTCCTGATGCTGGCGCTCATAAATGTCATTACCCTCATAGACATGCTCATCCATAAAAGCGGATACACGTTTGAGATAATCTTCACAGCGATCTGAGTAGGAAAATTCCATGAGGTATAACTTTCTTTCTAATTATCAAATTTACCCGCTATGATAGTGCCACCAGCCAAAAGAGAAAGCACGATATGCAGTTTGGGGATTTTTTATCCAATGATATTTATCCAGTGGTCATACGTCCATTTAATCCAGAGCCGATCTCCCTGTCGGTTTTTGACCTTTACGTCGAGCTCGGAAAAAGTTTTGTAAAAGCAATCCGGCTTCTCGCCCAAAAGGTCCCCTTTCAACATCCGGGCGCCAATGACAGGTCTTTTGTTGAAAAAAATTCGGTCCATGCCAGATTGCGCCGCCTTTGGGGTCTTCTGCTGCAATGACCAGTTTCTTGACCCGCGCATGAGAAATCGCGCCGGCACACATTGCGCAAGGCTCCAAAGTCACAAACAAGGTTGTTTCTAATAAACGATGATTCCCGAGAATTTCTCCAGCTTTCCGCAATACATTAATTTCTGCATGTCCCGCCGGGTCATGGCACATCCGCGTGGTATTTCCGGCTTTGGCGATAATGTCCCCTGTAGCGTTGACTAAAATCGCACCAATAGGCACTTCTTGTTGCGCCGCTGCCGCCCTGGCCGCATCTAGCGCCGCTGCCATATAATATTCGTCATTTTCCATCGCTCGAACTATCGCCTAAATCTGCTCGGGGTGCTAGACCCATCCCATGCAGAAACAACCCTCCAAATCTCACACACCGAAAAACACGGCTCAGGACAACGCGGAAAAAGGCGAGCGAATCGCGAAATTTTTAGCCCGCGCCGGGGTCGCCTCTCGCCGGGATTGCGAAAAACTCATTGAGCAGGGGATCGTCACCATTGATGGTAAAACCTTAACCACCCCCGCCTTTAAAGTGCATCCGGGTATGGATGTGCGCGTGGATGATACCAGGATTGGCAAAAAACAACCCCTTCGTATTTGGCGCTATCACAAGCCTGCGGGTCTTGTCACCACACATAAAGACCCAGAAGGACGACGCACAGTTTTTGACGTTCTCGATGGTCGCCTCCCCAGGGTCATTTCTGTAGGTCGCCTCGATCTGACCACAGAAGGATTATTGTTACTCACCAATGATGGGCATTTATCCCGCGCCCTTGAACTCCCTTCCAACGGCTGGACCCGACGCTATCGCCTTCGTGCTTACGGACGGGTTAAACAATCACAATTGGACGCCTTGAAGGATGGTGTCACGGTTGAGGGCATAGAATATGGACCAATCCGCGCACAAATTGATAGCACTCAAGGCGGCAATGTCTGGCTTTCCATGTCAATCAATGAAGGAAAAAATCGGGAAATTAGAAATATCTGCCGCCACCTTGATCTCCACGTCAATCGCTTGATCAGAACTGCTTATGGCCCTTTTCAACTCGGGAAATTAGCCAAAGATCAATTTGAAGAAATTCCCAAGAAACAACTCGTCGAACAATTAGGCAAGAAGCTCGCATCTGAAATTGAGGTCGGTTAAATGAACAATATCATCAACCTCAATAAAGTGCGGAAAACAAAAGCTCGCATCGAAAAAGATAAGCTTGCAGCGGAAAATCGCCATAAATTTGGACGCACGAAACAAGAAAAGCAAAATGCAGAAAAAAATAAAACGAAACTGGACAATCATGTTAACGATCATCAATTAGAACACATGGCTCAATCGACGGATTCTAAAGCATTTTGCAACCAAGTCAGCACCGGTTGGCCTGACAAAGACCCAAAAAAATAAACCCGAGAGCAACTTTTTACATCAGATCTATTCCAAATGACTTTAAAGCATTTTGCGTTTCTGTGGAATCCAGCTGAATTGCAATAAATGTGAATAAAGAAAGACTTAAAGCACCTCGACGATTCAATTTAAACTGGCGGTGCTTTGATAAGAGTTCTGACTAACCCTGCTTGATCGTGTTATCAATGCACCGCAGTACGGATTAATAATTTAAAAATCAGAGCAAGATCAATATGCGCATCATTGGTGGAGACTTAAGGGGACGAAAAATTATTGCTCCCAAAGGCGTGATTTCAAGGCCCACGACTGACCGCGTCCGGGAGTCCCTTTTCAATATTTTACACAACCGGGATGATCTGAGGCTGGAAGATGCCCGCGTGATTGACCTATTTGCAGGCTCCGGCGCGCTGGGCTTTGAAAGTCTATCACGGGGCGCACGCCATTGTCTTTTCGTTGAACAAAACAATCAGGCCCGCGCGGCAATCCGCAACAATATCGAAGCGCTGAATTTGTTTGGGCAAACCCGCTTGCATCGGCGCTCTGCCACGGCGCTAGGGGCATTACCTGCCAGTGCTGGAGGACGTTTTTCGATTGCCTTTTTAGACCCACCCTACGAGAAAGGACTGGTTGCACCCGCTTTGCAAAGCCTGCACGAAGGCGGGTGGCTTGAAAACAATGCCCATGCCATCATTGAACAAAGCGCTCATGAACACAGTATTGAGGCAAACTTCTTTGAACAGCTGGATCACCGTATCTATGGCGATACGCAAATTGGGGTTTATCAATATCGACCACGGTAAAACATTCGCCAACTATCAAAGTGACTGACTATTAACTCTGCGCTACAAAATAATCTTTTTGTGCTAAGCTTCGTAAATAACACAACTTTGGGATCAGCTATGAAACCGATACACCTATTCTTAGGATTAACCCTGCTTATCAGCTTATCTTGTAGCGCCGATAGGGTGAGAGACCTCTCACAAACCATTTCAAGGCAATCTCAATCCTCTCCCACCACTGAGAATAGGGCGAGCATAAACTCAACCCCTCCCGTCATTGAAGCAATTTCAGCGAAGCTGCAAAGTGAGGTCGACGACAATATTCGCTCCGGATTTGTTTCCATGATCGTGCATGAAGGAAAAATTATACACGCCGGCGTTAATGGCAAAGCCAATATTGCTCAAGACATTCCCATGACTCTGGAGACACGGTTTCGAATTGCAAGCATGACCAAACCCATCACCAGTGTTTCCATCTTAATGCTCATGGAAGAGGGTAAATTACACTTGGATGATAAAGTGGCAGATTACATACCTGCCTTTACAAATTTGCAAGTAGCGACAAATTATTCGATAGGCGCTGAGGGAAAAATTGAAACAACCTCGTTAACAACCCCAATGACCATTCGACATCTTTTAACCCACACAGCAGGACTTGGTTACCTGTTTGATTCCCAAACGGATCTTGGCAAACTTTATTTGCAAAACCATCTCTACCGTTTAGACGGTGACCTGAAAGCTCGCATCAATCATCTTGCAACACTTCCTCTCTACAATCAGCCTGGCCATATATGGCAATATAGTTATGCCACTGATGTATTAGGCCGCATTATCGAAGTGGTAACAAAAGACACGCTTGAAACCTTTATGAGGGAGCGCATTTTCATCCCTCTGGGTATGAGCAACACTGAATTCTTGATTGATACTTCAGATCTAAAAAATATGGCAACAGTTTACGCCCACGACAAAGATCAAAACATCGTCGCATTTGAGGGAGACGGCCTCACCCCGAATCCGAATACGAGCGGAACTGGCTGGTATTCCGGCGGTGTCGGCCTAATCTCTACGGCTCACGATTATATGCAATTTCTACAAATGCTCATCAATGATGGTACCTTAAATGGGCAAAAAATACTCAGCCCTGAGTCCATCAAACTCATCATGGAACCCCATGTCGCCCTGGAAAAACTCCCGCCTGACTGGGCCGAGCGCGGTAGAAACTTTGGATTGGCCGGCTGGGTTGTAACACAATCAGGGCTCGCGCATGAATATTCAGCACCCGGTCAATTTGGCTGGGGAGGATATTACGATACAAACTTCGCCATTGATATACCGCGTAAACTTGCTTTTTTAGTACTAGCCCAGCGAGAACCTGGCCGCTATGATAGACCCAGCAATGCAGAGGTAATAGTGCGCAATGCCGCCTTCAAAGCGATGACTCCTTAAGGTCGATAGCCGGTTTCAAAAGGGGCTTTAGATCACTCGCTCTGCGAGATACTTTGAGCGGTGACCAGGTGAGAGCCTTTGCAATGGCCCATAAAGAAACCGTTCGCGATTGTTGGGTTTCTTTTCGCTTTTTAAAAATTTCTCTAAGTCCCCCATATCCATCGATCATTGCGCGGCGATACGGTCCTCCGATCCCAACAGAATAAGACCGGATCAACAGATAAAGATTAACTAAGAGATGACAGGGAAGAAGAGGCAGCAATAAAAGCAAGGGCATATTTAAAAACCACCCCCAGATACGATTGCGATTGCCATGATAAACTGTGAAATCACTATAACGCCCGGATACAGCAGACCCCTCATGATGGATAACCGCATTGCTAAGTTGCACCGCCCGCCCCCCTTGCAAGCGCAAACGAAACCCTAGATCGACATCTTCACCGTAACAAAAGTAGCGCTCATCAAACCCATTTAGACGTTCAAAAACCATACGCCGATAAAGCGCCCCAGCAGCACAGGGCGTAAAACATTCACCATCTTTTGGAATTTCATTAATGTGATGACCAAAGCCTCCGCGATAAGGCACGCCAAAGGCATGATAAACATCACCGCCCCCGTCCAGGATTGATGGGTTCAACGCATCAATTTGCGTCGAGCCAAAGGCATCTGCCCACGGATATTTTTGTGTTGCCTCCAACAAAGACTTTAACCAATCAACATCCGCATAAGCATCTGGATTCAAAAAGGCCAACCATTCTCCAGTTGCCTGTTTTGCGAGCATATTATTTCCCGCCGCAAACCCAATATTATTGCCTGAATGAATGACCGCTACATTTAAGGCATGGCTTTTAACGATGTCAACGGACCCATCCGCTGAAGCATTATCAATAATCAAAACTTCAAAATTTTTAAATGATTGCTGCTCAAGATGTTCGAGGCATTTTTGAAGACGATGGCCAGAATTGTAATTTACGATCAGCACAGAAACTGTTGGCGCAGTATTTTTACTTGTTGGAGAAACATCAGACATAGAGTTGAACACAGATAATTGAAAAAAAATCTCTTTTAAAGCAGTTCCCCTTTAAGGGGGTACTGATTGGCCTGCAAAAAATGTGAAACAACAACACACAACAACTGTGTGATTCAGATCGCTTCAAGAGTGCTCAACTATATGACAACAAAACCGAGAATGATCAACTTACGCCGCAGCTTTATGGCTCAAGTTCGCTGTCCCAGTATAGATAGTCTCTCCAGCTTTCATGAAGATAGTGTGGCGGGAATGCCCGGCCTCTATCATTCAGCTCATACATTGTGGGGAGAACTGGTGTGCGAGCAGGAAACATCCGCGCTTCTTTGGGCATTCTACCTCCTTTGCGAATATTGCAAGGGCTACAAGCCGCTACAATATTAGTCCAGGTGGTACGCCCCCCTTTTGATCGCGGAATGACATGATCAAATGTTAAAAGATCGCGATTCTCATCGCCGCAATATTGGCAACTAAATCGATCACGCAAGAACACATTAAACCTTGTAAAGGCCGGTGTACGTGCGTGGCTTACATATGACTTCAACGAAACTACAGAAGGCAACTGCATTTCAAATGAAGGGCTATGCACGCGGGTTTTATAGTGCGCAACCACATCGACCCGGTCTAGAAAAACAGCCTTTAAAGCATCCTGCCAAGACCATAAGGAAAGCGGAAAATAACTAAGAGGCCTAAAGTCAGCATTTAACACAAGAGCTGGACAAGCATCGGGGCGGGCTGGATCCGGCACGTGAGCTGGCGCCTTAAGATCAAGCGCCTCGTCACCATCAGTTGAATGATCAATTAGGCTCATGCGCGCACTCCCAATCGCCCAAAGTCAGGCCGATCTTTTTTTCAATTTTATCAGAAATAATAAGGAGAGTTGAAGGATGCCTTGTCAATAAGACATTATGCGCTTTCATAAGAAAACGAACTTCATCAATGATTATGGTGCAACAAATACTATGGAAAGCAAAATTCTCCTCTTAGTGATGATGATAAACGCCATCGGTAGATTTCTACAGGTTAGATGAGCATTTTCTCTCATTTATAGGATATTGCCCGCAAAAACGTTGCTTATTTAGGGGTCTATATACATGTGTGACCCATTGACAAAGGTCATATAAATACCTAAATTAAGGTTATCGGAACGGAGCGATAACCATGTTGCAAGACTTTGACAGCCTAATTGACCTAATGGACGCCATTCCAGACGAACAGTCAGCAATTGACCACTTCACCGCCATTCGCTGGAAAAACGGCGCATATTGCCCTCATTGTGGATCAACCAAGGTTTATCACTTCTCTGACAAGAAAAACCACAAATGTGGTGACTGCAAAAAGCGGTTCTCAATCAAGGTTGGCACTATTTTCGGTGATACCAAAATCGGCCTTCGTAAGTGGTTTATGGCTATTTGGCTTATCACCTCACACACAAAGGGCATTGCCAGCACTCAATTAGCCAAGGATATCAAGGTCACTCAAAAAACAGCATGGTTCATGCTTCATAGATTGCGCCACGCAGCCCGTACACCTTCTTTTAACGCTCCTCTTGATGGCGATGTTGAGGTTGACGAAACATATACAGGCGGAAAAGCCAAAAACATGCACTCAAAGGACCGTAAGGCTGGTAAGCAACACAGAAACAAATCAGCCGTTATGGGAATGAAGCAGCGTGATGGCGAATTACGCACAATTCACGTTCCAACCCCGACAAAAAGGATTGTTCACGGTGCTGTACGAGCCAACGTCTCTAAAAAGGCGCGTCTAATCACAGATCATGCCCAATACTACAAGGGCCTGTCAGGCGAATATAACCATGTAAGCGTCAACCATACTGCGGGAGAATATGTTCGCGGTGATGTGCACACAAATAGTATTGAGAGCGCTTGGGCATTGTTAAAGCGTCAAATTATCGGCATTCACCACTGGGTCTCTTCCAAGCATTTACAGCGCTATCTTGATGAGATGATGTTCCGTCAAAATCGACGTGATGCTAGTGAGGGAAATCGTGTTAATATGCTATTGGGGGATACTTCTTACAAGAGATTGACTTACAGGGAATTAATCGCGTGAGCGATAAAAAGAAATACGAGCCGTCCTTATTCATCGATATAGATTCCGATGAAGCGTTGGACCGGTTCATACAGACCGATCCAACGCAGGTCGTGAAAAGCATCAAACGTGCTAAAAAGAAGGCTACCTCTAAAAACACGAAGGCAGGTCAGGACGCAAAACCGCTACCGCCAGTCAAGCGCCCTGTAAAACAAAGAAAAAAATCTAAGTCATAAAGTTGAATTCAAGCTGTCCCGGCCAACTTCGTGTGTGAGCGCGTACAAATTCTACACGTCCATAACGAATCCGGCGATAAGCGCAGACTTGAACCCTCTGCAGATACATCATTTGCATCTCCATTGGTCTCATTTAGCCTTGTAAATGATCGGAGAACATGCGAATCTGAGGCAGTACTCGAGGGTATTCGCATGCTCATCCGCCATCGGCGGGGCAGGTTTGCCGCCTTCCGCTACGGCCCCTTGCACGGGGCCGTTTTGCTATCTGGAGCGGTAACCAGAGGCTTATGAATCACCTGTATCATAGCGAGACAATTGTGACTGGCTCCGGCTTGGGCGTCAAGTCAGGAATTGCCCTTAGGTAATAAAAATGCTATTGAGTTAACTCAAGTAATTCAGAGGAGTCTAAAATGAGTGCGAAAGCCGTTAGGAACGCAAAAAAGAAAGAGCGTGAATTACTTCAAGCCCTTGAAGATGTTAGGAAATTCCTATCATTATACGAAGAGTTTTCAGGTTTCCCCAAAGAGAATACTAAGGAATCACCATCTGAAAGCGGAAGTATATCCTCATTAAGTGCAAAACCTGTGGAAAACTTTCAGGCTGCTACACCATCTCAAATCGCAGCTGCGGCCAAGCAGTTGATTTTAAACGCAGGAAAGCCGTTAACTCGCAGTGAATTGGCTTTTGCCCTTACGAGGGCGGGAGTAATTTTGAATGCTACTGATGAATCAAAATATGTTGGCACCATAATGTGGCGTCATAAAAATTCGTTTGAACAGATAGAGGGGGAGGGCTATTGGCCGATTGGTGAGCCAAGGCCAACAGAAAGTCGCAACGGATTACCGACCGCTGTGCCATCCCAAGGAATGCCGCGTGGTTAACGGTTAGAGAATTGAAAAAGCCCGCTTCGGTGGGTTTTTTATTAATTGCTTGGGTCACACATGTATATAGGCCCCCTTATTTACAACTGTTTTTCAATTGCATTTCAAGTCTCGAAGAATTTTCAGGATATGATCGCTGTTCACCATCGGGTTTGCAGCAACATTGCGCAACCACGGTTCGTCCCCCAAAGTCACGCTAGAGGCAAAGCCCAGCGGGAGCTGTGACTCTACTTCTGCAAATTTTGATCGGTTTTTTGGCCGCCATACGAGCACACCTGTTTGTGGCGGCGCATAGAGCACAAGATCACGATGCCCCTCTATTTCCTTAGCCAAGACATGCGATACCGTCATGGAATGCTCGATCAAACGCGCAAGCCCCGCGCGCCCCAACGTTAAAAGGCTGGCCATTAAGGGAATTGCCACAGCTCCGTGCGATCCTAACAGGCCGACATTAGGATTTAGCAAATAATCCGCTCCAAAACGAATAGCCGCATGCGCGCATTGGCTGTTTTTAAAGAAAACGAAGGCAGACTCTTTTGGTTGAAACAACCATTTGTGTGCTGAGAGCGCTATCGAATCTACATACTGACAATGACTTAGTAAATGGTCATATTTTTTAGTGAGACGCAAGGGCCCCGCCCATGCCGCATCCATATGAACCCAGGCTGGTGAGAAACTTTCGGGAGGCATGCAATCAACAGCGCCTAACATTGTTGTTCCTGCCGTGAGCACCAGAGCAGACTTTGAAACATCGTTATTTATCGATTCATATTGCATGATACCGTTTTCATTGGTGCCAAGTTCCACTAAATCTAGCCCCAGAATATTGGCTGCTTTTCGAATACTAATATGCGCTTCACGACTACAAATAATTTGAGTAATTTGTTGTTGCTCTCTCGCCGCCCAAAGCGCCGTTAGGTTCGCCAAGGTTGATCCAGGGACCATATGCCCGCCATCCATACCAAAAAACGGCGCTAACCAACGCACAACCAATTCTTCAATTTCGCTTGCGACAGGACTCGTTTCGGCATGGAGCAGATTTTGATTTTTTGAGGCTATCCACATCGCCATAACCCAACTAATCCATGGGGTTGGCGGGTCCATGTGCGCAAATGCGTCAGGAGCAGAAAAATCCCGCGCACCATCCAAGACCAATGGCTTTAGAAGCGCCATTGTTGCCGCTTCGTCAACACCTTGATCCGGTAAAAAATCTGGAAGGGTGGTTAAATCCGGCTGTTCATTCGCGCCAGCGAGCAACAATTCGATAGCCATTTCCAGTCCTGATCGTTCAGGCTTAAAATTTTTCTCCATCCCAAAAATGGCCCTTTCTTTAATTTATCCACAATACAGAATTCCTTAAAAAAAAGCAGCCGCAAAAAACTCAGAACGGCACGCGGCCACGAATATGAGCGTAATATGTCCACAAAATATGCGCTGCCAAACCCCGGTATGGCTTCCACAATTCTGATTTTTCATTCAACATTTGAGAGTTTGGTTTTTTTGCTAATCCCGCCGCATGGCCATAACTATGCTCAAGAGCAATATCCCCAGGCGGCCAAATATCTATCCGGCCCTCACAAAAGAGTAGATAAATGCCGGCGGACCACGGTCCCACCCCCTTTAGAGTCATTAAATGATTTAAAGCTTCTTTATCACTCATGGCTTTTAATGGCGCGAACGAAAAATTGCGTGTGCTGATTGATTTGGCTATCAGACTTACATATTTTGCCTTTTGCCCGGTTAAGCCAAGGGCGCGCAACTGCTCTTCTTCCATGGCCGCGACATGACGCGCACTTATAGGCGTGACCTCATTGCGACAACGCTTCCAGATAGCCTGTGCACTCAGAACAGAGATCTGTTGCGCAACAATAATTCGAAAAAGCCCCTCAAATCCCGCTTTGCGTTTGCGAATGACCGGGGCAACAATCGCGCGTAAAGCGTGCGCTAAAACCGGATCCATATCTGCAAGTGCTTGGCAAGGTCTGGTCACATCATCAAAAACATTAATTGCGTCTTCAGCTTTTTTGTCAATTAATTTTTTTGAACCAGGCGCCTGCATTATCAGTAAGCAGATTTCTCATAAAGTAGGCTTGCATCCCGGCCAAGCTCCCCCTCCCAAAGGCGCACTGTCATTTCACCAATGGTTTCTCCGCTTTTTGCAATTTCCCACAAAGGAGCCAGAAATGCAGTTTCATCCTGATCTATCTTTCCAGGTGCCGCGCGCCGGCGCAGTCCATCTTCAGAAATTTGTAAAATCTCCAGCGCAACAGATTGCAAAGACCGTCCATCAACTTTTGCGTGCAACCCATATTTTGCTGCGTCATTACGCAATTGATCTCGCACTTGTGGTGACCAGTCTTTCACCACTTGCCAAGCCGCATCCAGCGCAACATCGTCATATAAAATCCCCACCCAAAAGGCGGGCAATGCACAAATACGGTCCCATGGACCGCTGTCAGCACCGCGCATTTCGAGGAATTTTTTTAATCGCACCTCTGGAAATGCTGTAGACAGATGATCTTCCCAATCCTCAATTGTCGGTAATTCTCCAGGTAAAATTGACAATTCACCTTTCAAAAAATCACGAAATGATAATCCAGCAGCGTCTAGAAATTCATTATTACGCCGGACAAAATACATAGGAACATTGAGCATATAATCGCGATAACGCTCAAACCCGAAACCGTCTTCAAAAACAAAGCCCAACATTCCGGTACGATCTGGGTCCGTATCCGTCCAAATGTTAGCACGCCATGAAGCAAAGCCATTGGCCTCACTTTCAGTCAAACCTGAATTCGCAAAAAGGGCGGTCGCAAGAGGCTGCAAAGCAAGAGATGTGCGAAACTTTGCCACCATATCCTGCTCATTCGCATAATCTAGATTAACCTGCACTGTGCAGGTTCGGTGCATCATATCAAGACCAAGCGAGCCCACTTTGGGCATATAATTGCGCATGATCTTATAGCGTGATTTGGGCATATGCGGCATGTCTTTACGAGTCCATGTCGGTGCCATCCCCATGCCCATAAAAGCAACGCCCATCGGGTCCGCAACCGCCTTCACTGCAGCCAAATGCTGATGCACTTCGTCACAGGTTTGATGGACGTTTTCTAATGGCGCGCCCGAGAGTTCAAATTGCCCACCCGGCTCCAGAGACACTGACGCGCCGCCCCCTTTTAACCCGATAGGATGATCATCCTCCATGATCAGATCCCATCCAGTTTTTTTTGAGAGCGCCTCTAAAATCGCACGAATACCGGCCTCCCCATCATAAGGGATCGGCGTCAGGTTTTTACGACAAAAAACAAACTTTTCATGCTCGGTCCCAATGCGCCATTCTGATTTCGGTTTGCTGCCACTGGCAAGATAATCACTAAGCGCGTCGATTGATTCGATTGGCGGCATATCTGTTTGAGGTTCGGAGGTTGTCACAAATTGCTCCCGTAATATCCTGTTTTTAAAAATACAGAGACAAAACCATTTAGCGGTGGCGCTTAGCTGTTCTTGAGCAAAATCACCTTGTCTATAGCTGAGGTATAGGACGCTGGGAGAATCTTTCAAGCAAAAGAAATTGTTTTTAAAATTGCGATAATTGCACCACCGCAAGAGCAACAATGGCTGCTGTATCTGCACGCAAAATATGCTCCCCCAAACTTACAGGCAAAATATGGGGTTCATGATAGAGAATTTCTCGCTCCCGCGGTGAAAACCCTCCTTCGGGGCCTATTAAAATGCTTAAATTATCCTCTCGCCCTAGATCCGCATCACTTAATGCCCGTAAAATAGGCTTGGCAATAAAATTTTCCCCGTTCCCCTGCTCATGATCGCATCCCCCTTCTTCATCCGCAAATATCAACGGTTCATCTAGTTGGGCTAAAAACTTTGAAAGAGGCATTTCCGGCTCGAAACTTGGCACACTTATCCGTTCGCATTGTTCCGAGGCCTCTATCATAATAGCGCGCAGCCGATCTTCTTTTAAAGTCTTGGCCGTAGTGCGCTCTGTGCGAACAGGTTGCAAAGTTTGAACCCCCAGTTCTGTTGCTTTCTGTGCGATGAGTTCAGCCGGCCCGCGCTTAACCGGTGCAAAACACAAAGTTACCGCGCGTCCGCGATCGGGAGGGGATAAAAACTCGATGAGCTGAATATGCGCTCCCTTACGACTCAAGCTTTGAATTGTCCCCAAAAATGCACCATCTCGACCATTAAAAACTTCAATATGCTCTCCGATGGCTCGCCGCATAACTGAATGTAAATAATGCGCCTGCGCTGGCTGCAAAGGGATCAAGCGATCAGCCTCGAGTGGCGCCTCAGCATAGAGCCGGATTAATTTTGCCATTCGTTTGCAGTCCCTTTTCATCTAAAACAGTTTTTTAAAAATATGAGCATGTAATTGTGCAATGTGCACCCAAAGCAACATATCCCGTTCGACAAGAGTTATCATATGTTTTCAGCTATGCTAATGGGGTTTTATGAAATCCGCTTCTCATCACACTCAGCAAGCCCCTGCAGACGCGCCCAAAGACAATTGGGTGGATCGCCTCGCACCTAAAGTGACAATTGCCTGGTTGCGCCTGATGCGCGCAGATCGCCCGATCGGGACCTGGCTTTTATTATTACCTTGCTATTTCGGCATGTCGTTTGCGCTCACCAATCATCCTGAGCAAGGCTTTACGATACAAAGTTTGTTTATGGTCATCATTTTTGCAATCGGGGCTTTTGTTATGAGGGGAGCGGGTTGCGTTTATAACGACATCGCAGATCGTGATTTTGATGCACAAGTGGCTCGCACCGCGCTACGCCCGATACCTTCGGGTCAAGTGAGTGTGAAAGGGGCATGGATTTTTCTGATCTGTTTATGCTTGATCGGATTGGGGGTTCTTCTCCAGTTTAATATCAATACAATTCTTCTTGGTATCAGCTCACTTGCCCTAGTGGCGGCTTATCCTTTCATGAAACGCATCACCTATTGGCCACAATTATGGCTAGGCTTGACTTTTAATTGGGGCGCACTGGTAGGATATAGTGCGATTACCTCAACCCTCACCTTTTCCGCTATCTTAATATATATCGGATGCATTTTCTGGACTCTTGGTTATGACACGATATACGCTCATCAGGATAAAGAAGATGACGCCTTAATTGGGGTCAAATCGACCGCGCTAAGATTTGGCGAAACAACAAAACTTTGGTTATCCTTGTTTTATGGGTTGGTTATAATTTTGTTCATGATCGCGTTTTGGAACGCTGAATTTTCCCTTTTATCCTATTTTTTCTTAATTCCGGCCGCGTTGCATTTTGCTTATCAAATCCACACATTGGACATCAATGATGGTCACAAATGCTTGAAGTTGTTCAAAGCCAACAGAAATGTAGGATTTTTTCTGCTATTAAGCCCCACAATCGAAATCATTTTAAAACTGGTTTCGACAAATCTATAAGCCCCGTCTTGAAAAAGTCGAATTAAGACGAGATCATTATAATGAGAGTTTTCGGGGCAAGGCTAAGGATATTTGCACGATGCTAAATCGACGCTCTTTGATGACAACCATTTTCGGACTAACCGTTGCGTCATGCTCGCAAGCGAATGGGCGAACGGCCAACAATCCGATAAATACAAAAGAGGATGACAGTGTGAGCGAACCTGATAAGAATTCTATTCCAGATTATGACGCATGGCAGTTAAGTGAAGCTGAATGGCGCGAGCGTCTTGATCGCGATGCTTATGCTGTATTGAGAAAAGAAGGAACAGAGCGCCCTTACACCAGCCCGCTAAACAATGAAAAACGCGCCGGCATCTATGCCTGTGCTGGTTGTGGGCTAGATTTATTTTCTTCTGAAACAAAATATGATTCTGGGACCGGTTGGCCTTCTTTTTATGACGCACTCCCCGGTAGCCTAGGAACGAAAACTGACAATAAAATTATTGTTCCCCGAACTGAATATCATTGCGCAAGATGCGGCGGCCATCAAGGGCATGTCTTTCCTGATGGCCCAAAGCCTACGGGACAACGTTATTGTAATAATGGAGTTGCACTGACTTTTAAGCCAGTCTAGCTTTTTAAAAACCGAGATTACTGAACATTTGCCGGAATTCGAATTTTCTCAACGAGAGCCTGTATCTCTTGGGTAGGCTGTGGCGTAACTAAAGCCGTCAAAACACCAACGAGCAATGATAAAAACATAAATACGAAACCAATACCTTCCGGTGAAACGCCAAAGAGCCATTGATCAGATGTGCCACCAGCAAATTTAAAATAATAAATGTACCCAAATGTACTAATCAATCCGATTAGCATAGAAGCAATTGCCCCCTCCCGATTCATGCGTTTCCAGAATATACCCAAAAAGATGACAGGGAAGAGAGAGGCCGCAGCCAGACCAAAAGCAAATGCAACGACTTGCGCGACAAAACCGAGCTGAGCGGAGAAAATACCCAACAATCCCGCTGCCAAAACAGCAAGCGCCGCGGCACCTCGCGCTACCCGTAATTCAGTTTTGTCATCCATATTTTTAAACAGGGTACGCCGACATAAATCATGGCTAATTGCGGAAGAAATTACCATTAAAAGTCCGGCAGCTGTAGAAAGCGCTGCCGCCAAGCCACCTGCAACAACCAACCCGATCACCCAGCCCGGTAATTGCGCAATTTCAGGGTTTGCAAGCACAAAAATATCCCTATTTAACGGAACAACTTCATCCTGGAGCCCATCTGGCGCATTGGGACCGCGCACTTGAATTTTACCATCCCCATTTTTATCAATAAAACTGATCAAGCTTGTTTCTTCCCAGTTATAGAACCAGTCCGGTGTGCGTTGATCATCCGCATCAAGACCTTCGTTTGAAACCGCATAATGAGTTTCATTGACTGTCTCAATAAAATTTAATCGTGCAAATGCCCCCACTGCTGGTGCAATTGTATATAAAATAGCGATGAAAAACAGTGCCCATCCAGCAGAATAGCGCGCTGCCTTCGCGTTGGGTACAGTAAAAAATCTGATAATTACGTGAGGCAAACCCGCCGTACCAAACATTAATGCACCCGTAATTGCAAAAACATCAATCATAGATTTATCGGTCGAAGTATATTCACGAAATCCTAAATCTGTCAGCACAACATTTAATTTAGCCAGTATGGAGATATCTTCTCCGCGCACATTAGCGATGAACCCTAACTGGGGGATCGCATGCCCAGTAATCACCAGCGAGATAAAAATTGCGGGCACTGTATAAGCAAAAATAAGAACACAATATTGCGCCACCTGAGTATAAGTCACCCCTTTCATACCGCCCAACACCGCATAGAAAAAGACGATCACCATGCCGACAATTATGCCCCACTCAAACGGCACCCCTAAAAAACCCGAAAAGGCTACGCCCACTCCTTTCATTTGTCCTGCTATATAAGTGAATGAAACAAACAGCGCACACACCACTGCGACAACCCTAGCAAACGAGGAATAATATCTATCCCCAACAAAATCAGGGACGGTAAATTTTCCAAAAGCGCGTAAAAACGGTGCGAGCAGGAGAGCTAACAAAACGTACCCTCCCGTCCATCCCATTAAATAGACGGAACCACCATAGCCTAAAAAAGCGATTAAGCCGGCCATCGACAAAAAAGATGCCGCTGACATCCAGTCAGCTGCCGTAGCCATCCCATTAACCACGGGATGAACATCATGGCCCGCCACATAAAAATCATCTGTTGATGCAGCCCGAGCCCAGATTGCAATGCCAATATAAAGAGTAAATGTCAGCCCAACAAAAACATAACTCCATATTGTTTGATCCATGGAATTAGTCTTTCAAATTATATTTTTTCTCGAGCCGATTCATCGCAAAGCAATAATAAAAAATCAGCAATACAAAAATGAGGATTGATCCTTGCTGAGCAAACCAAAAACCCAGCGGTGCTCCGCCCATAGAGAATTGATCAAGAAATTCACGCATCAAAATACCCGCGCCAAAAGAGACCAAAAACCAGATGGACAATAAGGAAAACGTTAAGCGCAAATTCGCACGCCAATATGCTTTCGCACGATTTTCTTCTTTGTCGATCTGGTTCTCTTTTTTATGATCAGCCATGAAATCTCTGAAGGACTTTCTTATTCACGCAAGCATTCTTCCTTAAGCAGAAAGAAATGACGATAAAAGCATAAAAAAAATCAAGTACCTGGTAATTTATAACCTTCAAACATTTTGCGAAGCTCGGTTTTCAAAACTTTGCCTGTTGCCCCCAACGGAATCTCTTCGACGAATTCAATCGCGTCAGGCCAGGCAATTCTCGGCAAGCGCGCATTAACAAACTCAGAAATACCCTCAGCAGCAGGCGTCACCCCAGCTTTAGGTTGCACCACTAATAATGGACGCTCATCCCATTTGGGGTGAAAAATGCCAATCACGGCAGCGTTGGCGACATGCGGATGCATCAAAGCAACATTCTCAATCTCGATAGATGATATCCATTCGCCACCAGATTTGATCACATCCTTCGAGCGATCCGTAATTTGTAAAAAGCCATCTGCATCAATCGTCGCGACATCACCCGTATCAAACCAACCATCTTGTGTTCGTGTTGGTTTTTCTGCTTTGTAATATTCTTTGATGATCCACGGCCCGCGCACCTGCAAATTTCCATCGGTAATGCCATCATGGGGCAGCGCTTCGTTATGATCATCAACGATCCGCATATCAACAAAAGGCATTGCGCGCCCTTGCTTCAATTGTAATTTAATTCGATCATCTTCACTCAAACGATCTGCAGAAGGGGGTAATTTATTAACCGTACCAAGCGGAGACATCTCCGTCATACCCCACCCTTGCTTCATTTCCACACCATGTTCTTTAAAACCGCGTATAAGCGATTCTGATAGCGCAGACCCGCCTGAAAAAGCCATCTTCAAATGATTGAGGGTCTTTCCTGTTTCAGATAAATATTGCAACAACCCTAACCAGACTGTTGGCACACCGAAAGAATAATTTACTTTCTCTCCCTCCAACATCACGTAAAGGCCCTCTCCATCTAGACGTGGCCCTGGAAACACTTGTTTCGCGCCAGTCATCAAGCATGAATAGGGAAGGTTCCAGGCATTCACGTGAAACATGGGAACGATAGGCAGAACCACGTCATCTTCTTTTGCGCCGAGCGCTGAAGTTAATCCAGAGGCAAAAGTTTGGACAACAATAGCCCGATGAGAATAAAGAACGCCCTTCGGATTTCCAGTCGTGCCCGAAGTATAACACATAGAAACGGCAGTATTCTCGTCAAACTCTGGCCATTCAATATCATCAGCCTCTGGAGCAATAAGTTCCTCATAAGTGCTGATTGATAATTTCGTATCAGGTCGATGATCTTGATCGGTCAATGCTACATAGGTTTTAACCGTTTTGAGATATGGCGATAGTCCTTCGACAAGAGGAGTAAAGGTGGTGTCAAAAAACAAAAAGTCATCTTCAGCATGATTAATGACATAGGCTGCGTTTTCAGACCCAAGCCGGGGGTTAATCGTGTGCAAAATTGCGCCAATGCCACCAACCGCATAATACATTTCAAACTGGCGATGGGTGTTCCAGCCAATAACACCAACCCGGTCCCCCTTTTTCACCCCCATTCTCATTAAGGCATGGGCTAATTTTGCGATCCGCAGACTTGCTTCAGCAATATTATAACGATGAACCGGTCCCTCAACCGTACGTGTTACAATTTCAGTTGACGCATAAGTGCGTACCGCGTGTCTAAGAATGCCCGTCGTCAATAACGGGTAATCCATCATAAGGCCCTGCATATGGCTATTCCTCTACTTATCTCTTTCTAATCTTATAAGACTACACAAAGAAGCGTTCGCCCTCAAGCAGACTTTTGCCGTTATCAATCGCCGCCCCTCGATTGGCTTATGATTTCGGGGCTCGATGATTGCTCTTCGCAGTTGCAAAAAATCTCAAATGAAAACGATCCCCCCCCCTTGAGCGTAAGAGGGGAATAAAAAAGTCCTTTGAAACAAGATTATTTTACAACGCTTGCAGATCAGGGAGTTCCTTTGCCCGATCCTGATCCAAATATTGCACTGAAATTGGCGCGAGTGACCCGGTTTCGAATTGAAAGACCAAAGGATTACCCGTTGGAATTTCAACACCGGGAATATCCTCATCAGAGACTTTCATCAATAATTTGACCAATGCCCGCAATGAATTTCCATGGGCAGAAATTATCAGGGACTCTCCGCCAACAAGGCGCGGGGCAATTAAAGCTTCCCAGCACGGCAAAACTCGATCGAGAGTTGTTTTTAAAGATTCTGATTTTGGCAATTGTGCTGGATCCAGATTCGTATATTGAGCGCCCTTATTTGGATTGTGCTCATTATTGTCCTCAATTGGTGGAGGCGGAATATCATAACTGCGACGCCAAATATGAACCTGTTCATCACCATGCTTGTCACGTGTTTCTTGCTTATCCAGTCCGGTTAAGCCTCCATAATGGCGTTCATTCAAGCGCCAATCTTTCGTTACTGGCAACCACATACGATCCATCTGCGTCAGCGCTAACCATAAAGTGCGGATGGCGCGTTTTTGAACAGAGGTAAAAGCAGCGGAAAACTCAATTCCCTGTTTTGCCAAAAGATCCCCGCCCTTTTTCGCCTCGGCAACGCCTTGCTCAGTAAGATCAACGTCCACCCAACCTGTGAAACGATTTTGTAAATTCCACTCGCTTTGTCCGTGACGGACTAGCGCCAGAGTTGTAACTGATTTCGCCATTGAGTTAGGGCTCCTTATAAATCGTCTGATCGATAATGAAGACATACTCCGTGCCTGCAAATAGGTCAAAGCCCGCAAGAAAATATTTATAGAAATCGACCCTTGATAATCTTTACCCTCTATCTTTATCCGTCGTGATTTTTGTGGCAGACACATTAGGATTGCAAAGTCGCCCGCTCCTCCTTGTTTTTATCCGCCACTCAATTTGTACAAAGAAAGTATTTTGATGTCACAATCTCCTATCGCTTTAGCGATTCACGGCGGGGCTGGCGCGACTGCAGGCCGCGATTACTCCAAAGCAGACGCGCATCTATACTCACTTGCTGAAAAAGGGAAAACAATGTTGGAAAATGGCGAGCGTGCCATTAACGTGATCGATGCCATGGTAACAGAGATGGAGGCTTCAGGTTTTTATATTGCGGGAAAAGGCGCCCCTCCCAATAAAGCTGGATATGCAGAATTAGATGCATCGATCATGGTAGGTGGCACACCCGGAAAAAAAGAAAACCTATACCGACGAGCGGGAGCCATTGCCGCTATCCGTGATTTAAAAAGTCCGTTTAAAGCCGCACGTATCATTATGGAAAACACACCCCATATCCTGCTCGCCGGCGAAGGGGCTATGAATTTTTGCCGCAAGCATCAGTTAGATTTTATTGATGATCCAGAAAATTATTATTGCATTCCTATTGGTGTTGAAGCGGATGAACTTCATCAAGATGAGTTAGGGCACGGCACTGTCGGTGCTGTTGCACTGGACCAATCAGGGCGATTGGCTGCAGCGACATCAACTGGTGGGGTTTTTGGAAAACTGGAAGGCCGTGTCGGTGACACGCCCTTGATTGGCGCAGGCACATGGGCCGACGAGTATGTTGCTGCATCCTGCACGGGACTTGGCGAATACTTCATCCTTGCTGGTGGCGCTCAAGACGTTGCCAGCCGCGTGCACTATCGCGGTGAAACTCTTGAGCAAAGTGTTTATGGGCTCATCACAGATGTGGGCAGGCTTGGCGGCAATGGCGGCGTTACAAGCGTAACGAAGGACGGAGAGATTGCATTTGCCTTTAATAGTGACGGCATGAAACGCGCGGGATTTGGCGTAAACCAAAGTTTATTTTCCGCAACTTTTTAAGCGATTACACTCATCAATAATGTCAGTCACGGACATCTTAATCAGAGGTTTCGTGCTTTTCTCCCGTACCGTGGATTTTTTCAGAATTTTTTTGCTGACGCCGATACCCACCGCTAAAATCACTCAATACACCGGCAAGATTTGCCAGCCTCGCCTGCTCTTCAATCACCTTAAATTCAGGCTCCAAACGCTCAGTGCGCCTGAACGGCACAATATGCATAAACGGTGTTCCCGCTTTCATATGAATCACAGAATCTGCGCGCTCCCAGCGACAAGGAGAATGAATTTGATGCCAATGATCTGTATTGACGACACCGGGAATCGGTTGCAAGGGAAGACGATTTTTTTCTTCATGAAGATTTAAAGGTAATACCAAAATTGACCAACCGGGCGGTGTTTCCACCAGCCACGGACAAATTGGTTTGATGACCAACGGCAATCCATCAGGTGGTTCTAACGGCTCAACTCCCTCAACCTGATCACGTCCATGTTGCTCAAGGGGGAAGGCGCCATGAGCGGTGCGCCAACTTATTAACTTCCCCTTGGGGTCTTTAATAGCCTGACCATTACCTGCGCGACTAACGCGCTCCACAATTACATCAGTCCACAGAGGAATTACAAACCCAAGATGTAAATAATCATGAATAGCCGGGCACGTACGGACTGTATTTCCCTGTTCTAGCTCCCTCTTAATTTGGCCGGGAATTTCTTTTTTCCAGTCTGGCATTACATCCACCGCAGGACGTGGACGCAGGCGATCATCCTCAATCAGGGACTTACTTTGAACATTAAAGGTTATTGGCATAGAAGGATTCCAGAAGAAACTTGCAGTTCACTCCTTATAACAGAGAAGCTGGCATTTTAGAACGCCCAATGCGATCTCGATACCTGATTATGATACACACTGTGTTTGCGAAAATTCTATAGTGACGCGCCGTTCGCACCCTGCTATTACGGAATGCTATGCTCAAAAACTCATCACATGAATTCTCATCACTCATCACTACGCAAATCGAGCTTAAGGCATTTTGCTCAGCCTTTGCTGATCAACCCTTTATTGTCGTCGACACAGAATTTATGCGTGAAAAAACCTATTGGCCAATTTTGTGTCTCATACAAGCGGCCGCGCCCGGCGTTGAGGGTATGATTGACCCGCTGGCCGAAGGGCTGGATTTAAGCCCCTTCCTCGATATTCTTGCCGATTCGAGTATTACCAAAGTCTTTCACGCGGCCCGACAAGATCTGGAGATTTTTTATAATTTGATGAAGAAGGTGCCCGCACCTTTATTTGATAGTCAAATTGCCGCTATGGCTTGTGGGTTTGGCGATCAGATTGGCTACGAACCGCTGATGCGGGAATTGGTCAAAGCCAATATTGATAAAGGCTCCCGGTTTACAGACTGGTCGCGTCGTCCGTTGACCCAAGCCCAACTCACATACGCACTAAGTGATGTCACGCACCTACGCGAC
Source organism: uncultured Caulobacterales bacterium (assembly GCA_964479275.1). Classification (GTDB taxonomy): domain Bacteria; phylum Pseudomonadota; class Alphaproteobacteria; order Caulobacterales; family Parvularculaceae; genus CALLPQ01. The sequence goes on along the minus strand of CAYZLR010000006.1, from coordinate 9,928 downwards.
GCCTATCCTATTTTAAAGGCGCGATTAAAGAAGGATAATCGCAATCATTGGGTCGAGGAAGAGTTAGCCATGCTTGATGATCCATCATTATATTTTATAGAACCAGAAAAAGCATGGATGCGTTTAAAATTACGCAATACCAAACCCAAAGAACTTGGCCCACTGGTGAAACTCGCACAATGGCGTGAACAAGAAGCACAAAGCAAAAATGTTCCACGCGGCCGAATTATGAAAGATGATGGCTTATTTGAACTTGCACGCATGCGGCCCTTAGAAGCGGACTCCTTATCGCGAGCCCGTTCAATTCCAAAAGGGTTCGAACGCTCAGAAAGCGCAAAAGGGATTTTAGAGGCCATCAAAACTGGAAACGCCCTCCCAAAAGATAAACTCCCCTCGTTAAAGCATAATGAGCGAAAAACACCGCCGCCCGCCGATGTCATTGACTTACTTCGTGTACTGCTAAAGCACACATGTGAACATTATCAAGTCGCCCCTAAACTGATAGCTTCTGCCTCTGACCTTGAGGCACTGGCTAGAAGTGACAAAGCCCCCATTCCCGCTATGAGTGGTTGGCGGTTTGAAATTTTTGGCGAAAAGGCTTTGCAGCTAAAGCGCGGAGAAATTTCACTGAAATTACAAAATGGGAAACTTGAAGTCACATCAGTGTAAGGGGTAAAAGTATAAGGGGTAAAAGTATAAGGGGTAAAAATTCTAGCCTCTTACCCTTCGAGCGCTTCCCGCTTGACCTCTAGTTCCAGCCATTGCTCTTCGGCAACACTTAACCGCGCCTGGGCCTTGTCCAGCTCGTTGGCGGTTTTTTGAAATTTATCAGCATCGCGCTGGAACAACTCCGTATCTTCTAATATTTTTTTCGCAGCTTTAATTTGCGCCTCTAAGGTCTCCATTTCTTTTGGCAGCGTCTCCAAGGCGTATTTTTCTTTGTAGCTCAGTTTTGAGGCTTTAGCTTGTCTCGAGAGTTGCCCGGCGTCTGATCCAGTTTTTGCAACAGCTTGTGAAGCAGATTTTATCCCCTCCCCGGCCTGACGCTTATCTTTAAGTGCCTCCCGGTGTTGCAATTTCATATCAGAATAGCCGCCCGCATGACGCGTCCATACTCCAGGCTTATCATCATTGTTATGCGCGATCACTGACGTCACGGTGCGATCAAGAAATGAGCGATCATGGCTCACCAAAATCAACGTACCCTGATAGTCACCTAACATATCTTGCAATAAATCCAGGGTTTCCAAATCAAGGTCATTTGTCGGCTCATCAAGCACCAGAAGGTTGGATGGCTTGGCGAGCGCAGCCGCCAGTACCAAACGCCCACGCTCACCACCAGATAAAGCCTCTACGGGCGAGCGCCACTGCTCTTGCGTGAAGAGGAAATCTTTCAAATAACTCGCCACATGTTTTTTTGTAAGTTCGCCCTTACCGTTATTGAGCATAACAAAATCACCACGGCCATCGGTTATCGCATCTGCAACACGCATTCCCGGTTTCAAGCTGGCTCTTCGCTGATCTAGAGTTACCACATCAACCGCAGTGCCGATCTTTATCTGTCCGCTATCGGGGGGCAAAGTCCCGATCAGCATATTTAAAAGTGTCGTCTTGCCCGCCCCGTTTTTGCCAATCAGGCCAATGCGTTCCCCTCTGGCAATACGAATGGAAAAATCCTCAACAATGGTACGATCCGCGAAAGATTTCGACAATGATGTCGCTTCAATCACCGCTTTACCAGATGGCGCAGACTGGTGCGCCGAGAAATTTACAGTGCCAGTCGGTCTGCGAGCATTTTTATGAGCAGCGCGTAAATCTTGCAATTCCTTCATCCGGCGCACATTGCGTTTGCGCCGGGCAGTCACGCCATATCGAACCCAATGCTCTTCCGCAACAATCTTGCGACCCAATTTATGGTGTTCGGCTTCTTCCTCTTCTAACACCTTATCGCGCCAGGTTTCAAAACCGTTAAATCCAGCATTACGCGCACGGGCACACCCCCGATCAATCCAGAGTGTTTTGTCGGTCAGGTTCTCCAAAAATTGCCTGTCATGGGAAATAATGACCAATGCAGATCGCAAACGCTTTAATTGCCCCTCTAGCCATTCTATGGCTCCGATATCAAGATGGTTGGTGGGCTCATCCAGCAGTAAGATATCGGGATCACAAGCCAACGCTCGTACCAGCGCCACACGCCTTGCCTCTCCGCCGGATAAACGGTCAATCTCCAGATCACCACTAATCTCCAGTGCGTCCATATAAGGTGTCAGTTGATGAAGTTCTGCGCCTTGGGTAAATCCCGGTTCATTAGCCTGCAGATAATCCTCTACTTTGGAAAACCCGGTAAAATCTGGCTCCTGGGGCAGGTACAAGATCGTTGCACCAGGATCTCGATATCTTACCCCGCTATCAGCCTCAACACCGCCGCGCTCTGGCCCGGCAATAATTTTCATCAACGTTGATTTTCCCGATCCATTGCGCCCTACCAGGGCGATACGATCATGAGGATGAACCGAAAGGCTAACACCGGTAAAGAGTGCATCTCCGCCAAATGTAAGAAACATATCTTCTAGTGTTAATAAAGGCGGTACCATCGCAGCATACTCAATCTATAAAATTCTTCGTCAAAGGCGTTTACCCCAAGCATCAGGTTATGACGAGCCCATCTAAGACAATTTAACTGTCTCTCGGCACTCAAGATTGAACGTCATTAATCAGTTCTTATGATGCAAGCTGTAGTCTCTTTCCGCTATGACTATAGGAAACGATCAAAAAATCGCCAATCTCCATCCCTTGGCGCTTTATCTAATTCAGGCAGGGGAAACACACTCCTCATTTGCCGAGCGGGTATGCATTCGCACCGAAAATCTCGAAGCTATTTTGTCTTGGCGGGAAGAACCGGATTTACCCTTGATTCGCCGAATTATCGATGAATCCGATAAATACCTCAACATTGATGATTTTTTTTACAAAAACCAGCCCGATTCTCCTGATATTCATTTGAACGCGCCAAATCAGCAGAATTTACCCGATTCGCAGATTGCCAACCTTGCGGATTTTCGTGTTTTACATGGTGACGAAGCCCTTAACATAGAAGTCTTAAAAGAGATTTTTTATATTTCTTTCAATGACATGAAGACTGAAGCAAACATGTCAGACATGCCTGACACGGAGCAAGAAAATCTCTATCTCCAAGGTGCGCATGCAGCTGCAAGCACGTATGACGCACTCGCTCGTATCAGTTCTCGTCAAGGTCCGTCTCGGCTTCCTCAAGCTCTGCGGCCAGTAGTTGAACAAATTCTCGAAGCGAGCCAGGCATATCCGCACAATCCAAATCATGTTGAGATTGTGACAACTCGCTGTGCAAATTTATATGAACGTTATCAACAGCTTGCACCTTATAAGAACACCCAATAAAGTCAGCTGATTGCTGCGCGGCGAATACGGCCTTACGACGCGCAATACGCATCATATGGCGAGCTAAACGAGCAACATACACGTCTTCAGGCGTGTTTTTTTTGTGCCAATTTTGAGTCACAGTTAACAAACCCTAAACTTTTCTTGGTTGGCGTCTCATTCTGGGATATTATTATGGAGTAGTAACATAGCATACAGAGAATTAGAGAGGATAGATTATGTCAAATCAGGACACTTTCAGCCAGGACGTTCGTAAAGAGCAAATCGCCCTCCTGCGGTTTGAAAAACAACTTGTGGCTATGGCGGAGACTCTCGCAGCGGGATCTTTGACGGCTTCCTCGACGGATGAAAAGCTTCAGACCCGTGAAGCGTCCATTGCCTACAAAAAAATGAAAAAAGCATTGCAAAATTTAGCTGATGAAACGGGGTGCGCTCACGAAACATTAATGAATCGTGCGGTAAAGTCCAACGGTAGGTTCATTGAATTTGATCAGGTTGCCAAACCTGAGACAAGTGGAGTTAAAAGGGAAATCGCTAAGCAAGTAAAGTCAACTTTAAGTCTGTCGAAGCCGCAAACCAGTGGCGTGAAAAGAGAAGTCGCTAAGGAAGTAAAATCGACACTATCAACACCATAACTTTCCTTTACTATGCCGTGCTTTTTAGCGCGACGTTGGTGCTTGCAAAAAAATCAAAATACTCTGTTATTAATAAAGCAGCCTTGTACTCCGTGAGAGTTGGGCTGCTTTATATGTTTGCGGCTATCCCTATAATAATGGGATTGATTCCCGAAATTTATTATAAGATCATAATGCTAATCACCAACATGATGCTGGTTAGGCTTTATTGGAACCTATCTGATAGTGGCTGGTTTTCAGTTCCGATTTATTTAGTTGTATTCGGATTGATTTGGGCGGTGCTATATCTGATCGCAGCTAACCCAAACATCTCAAATTTTTCGCTAGTTTACAATCGATTCTGGGATTTAATTTTCTTCTTCATTATCGGCTGTTCGATTTATCGCATTCGATACCTTAAAAAACGAGCCATTAGAGATGCTGAGCTGATCGCCAAGCACACGCAGCGGATACCCTCTCGCTCTCCTCAAAACCTGGCTTCCTAATTATTGCTAACAGGCAAAAGACCTCGCACACAGTAAGCTTCCTTCTCTCCTTACAAAATTTTATTTTTGCGCATGAAGTTAAATTCCTGTAGGCAAAGTCTCAATATTCATTTCATGCAAAATGCATTTATGCAGAATTCTGGGCTACAAATCTCTAATCACATCGACACTCAAAACATAACTGAGGCCCCCAAACACAATCATTGAGGAAATCAACAATGCTGAAATCAATCATCTCGAAACGCCTGGCGAAAATTTTACTGGCTTCAACCAGCCTGTTCGTGATTAGTGCTTGTGGGGGCAAGACAAGTTCAGAACCTACGCCGCAAAAAGACATTGCTGAGGAAGCGCCATCCGAAAAATCTGAAACCACCCCAACATCCAATACTGAGACACCGTCACCGGAAGCCACCGAGAATTTAAAAAAGTCCAAGGCTTTCCTCGCAGAGAATGCTCTTAAAAAAGAAACAAATGTTCTCCCCAGCGGGTTACAATATGAAATTCTGGTTGAGGGGCCCGAAACAGGTGCCACACCGGTGTTAGGCGACTTGATCAAACTCCACTATACGGGAACATTAATTGATGGAACCGTTTTTGACAGCTCCAGAGAACGCGGTGAAACCGTAAGCTTTCCATTTGAACAAGGGCTGATCCCAGGCTGGTTAGAAGGCATTCCCTTAATGAGCGCCGGTGATCGCTTCAAGTTCGCGATCCCATCAAATTTAGCTTATGGTGAAACCGGCACTCCCGGAGGACCGATTGGGCCCAATCAAGCGTTAATATTCGATGTTGAACTTTTCGAAGTGACCGACGGGGAAACATATCGGGCGGAATTGGCTGCTATTCGAGAAGCGCAACGCCTCGAATTTGAAAAAACGGCAAACGCTAACCTTGAGGCCTCTCTTGCATTCCTCGCTGAAAATGGAAACAAAGAGGGCATCATCACAACCGAGTCCGGATTGCAATATAAAATCATCAGTGAGGGGCCTAAAGACGGAAAAAGCCCATCTGCAGTTGATAATGTCGAAGTTCACTATGCTGGCACTTTGCGCAACGGTGTAGAATTTGACAGCTCCTACAAGCGCGGTGAGCCCATCAGCTTTAATTTAAGCGGCGTCATTCCTGGTTGGACGGAAGGCCTTCAGCTGATGAGTACGGGTGATAAATTTCAATTTTTCATTCCCCCAGAACTTGGTTACCGCGAGCGTGGCACACCTGGTGGCCCAATTGGCCCCAATGAAGCATTGATTTTTGAAGTTGAACTTTTAGACGTGAAGTAAGACCGATTTTATTCCCCCTCGCCGTTGCAGGAAAAAAATGTCAAAGACTGATTCAACATCCGCCAATCGCCGTGATTTTGCAACTCGCGTTATTCATGCCGGTCAACATCATGACCCGACAACGGGTGCTGTGATGACACCGATCTACGCAACCTCAACCTATGCTCAAGAAAGCCCGGGCGTACATAAAGGCTTTGAATATTCCAGAAGCCATAACCCCACTCGGTTTGCCTATGAAAGATGTATTACCGATCTTGAGAACGGGACAAGAGGGTTTGCCTTCGCTTCCGGTATGGCTGCGATCAGCACAGCCCTAGAATTATTTCCCGCAAACTCTCACGTAATCGCTATGGACGATGTTTATGGCGGTACATTTCGGGTTTTTGAAAATGTTCGCAAGCGCTCTGCTGGATTTGACTTTTCATTTGTCGATATGACGAACCCGGAAAATATTCTTGCCGCAATTAGACCTGAAACAAAAATGATCTGGGTCGAAACCCCGACAAACCCTCTACTAAAAATTGTTGATATCGAAGCCATTGCCAAAATTGCCAAAAAACATAATCTTGTTTTGGGATGCGATAATACATTCGCTTCTCCCTATTGTCAGCGTCCCCTTGATTTTGGCGCAGATATCGTCATGCATTCGGCGACAAAATATTTAAACGGCCACTCCGATATGGTTGGCGGTATACTCGTGGTAAAAGATGAAAACCTCGGCGAACAACTTGAGTATCTACAAAATGCAGTTGGCGGCGTGCAAGGACCGTTTGACTCTTTCCTCGCTCTGAGAGGATTGAAAACGCTTTCTCTGAGAATGGAGCGCCATTGTGAGAGCGCGAGTGCATTGTGTGATTATCTCGTATCTCACAGCGCCGTTGAACGGGTCGTCTATCCAGGCCTTCCCTCACATCCCGGTCATGAAATTGCAAAGCGTCAAATGCACGGATTTGGCGGTATGGTGACGATCTTTTTGAAAGGTGGTCTTGAGGCCGCAAAAAAAATGCTTGAGCGTGTGGAAATTTTTACCCTCGCAGAAAGTCTTGGCGGCGTTGAAAGTCTTATCGAACATCCCGGCATTATGACCCACGCCTCAATTCCAGAAAAACGCCGCGCCGAGCTGGGTGTCGACGACGCACTTGTGCGCTTGTCCGTTGGTGTTGAAAGCTTGGAAGATTTGCGCGCTGATCTCGATCAATCCCTAAAAGGATTGTAAACTTCTTACTCCGCCCCCACTGGACACACATTGCATCTTCTGGTCTGCTAGAAACAACAGATATTTCCACGTTTTTGATCGAGGTTCAGAATGGTTCGCGTCTCTATTGTTGTCATAGCAATTTGCACATTTTTTTTTAATGCTACGATTCATGCGGAGCCCATCGATTTTTATAAAATTGATGGTGTGGTTTACGATAGTGAAATTACGACTCCAGATGCCTTTTTCGGATATGGTTTAGGTGAAAAACCTGTTCGTCACGATATCTTGGTTGGATATCTACGTTCAATTGCCAGGCAATCGCCTCGAATACAGTCTGAAACAATTGGCTATACCCATGAAGGACGACCGATTTTGTCCTTCGTCATTTCCTCACCAGACAACATTAAAAATATCGACCAAATTAAAGAAAATCATATTGCTCGTGTCAATGGCGGCACCGTAGAGGAAGGCGCCCCTGTGGTTGTGTGGCTCAATTACGGTGTACACGGCGCTGAATCAGCGGGTATGGATGCCTCCATACCAACACTCTATCACCTTGCCGCAGCGCAGGGGGAGGATATAGAAAACACGTTAAAAAATACTGTGATTGTTATGATTGCAATCTTTAATCCTGACGGACATTCACGGCGAGTTAATCACGTTTATACGTTTAGTGGCGTCACACCCGTTACAGATACAAACCACCAATCCCACAATTTATGGATTGAAGCACGCACTAATCACTACTGGTTTGATCTCAATCGCGACTGGCTATTGTTAACACAGCCCGAAAGCCAAAGCTGGATTAAAGTCTGGCACGATTGGAAGCCAAATGTTTCCGCTGATTTTCACGAGATGGGCTCAGACTCCAGTTATTATTTTCATCCCGGTGAACAAAAACGCAAAAACCCTCTTGTCCCGGATCAATCGCGCGTCCTGTTGTCTTCAATCGCTCAAGAACATGCTGACTGGCTCGACAAACAAGGTGAGCTTTATACATCAGAAGAAGGGTTTGATAATTTCTATATTGGTAAAGGCTCAACCTACCCCGGCGTCAATGGATCTGTGGGCATTCTGTTTGAAGCCGCCGCCGCGCGAGGCGGGGAAATTGATACCGTTAATGGCGTTCGCACTTATGCTCAAAATATCAATATTCATTTCAATACATCACTAACCACCATTAAAGGCGCCCTCAAAAACCGTAATGAACTCCTCTCATATCAACGGGAATTTTTTATCCGCGCCGAACGGGCGGCGCGCGCAGATGATGTTAAAGCCTATGTTTTGACCACCAATGGTGACCCGTCTCGGCTCAGTGATTTTGGCACGCTGCTTCACCGACATGATATTGATGTTTATGAATTAGCGCGTGACTTAGTCCTTGATGAAAAAAAATACACCGCTAGCGAAAGCTTGATTGTTCCCATGACACAAGCGCAATACACTCTGCTCAAAGGTATATTTGATCGCGTGACTGAGTTTGAGGAAGCAATTTTTTATGATGTTTCAGGCTGGACGCTCCCTCTCGCTTATGATTTGGATTACACCACTCTAGATAGCTTTCGCTTTAACCAAGGATTATTGGGAGCCCCATTCAAACGTGAAAAAGCAATCGAAGCGGCCATTCCGGGACAGGCAAGTTACGGTTATCTTTTTTCCTGGAACCACTATTACGCACCAAGAGCTTTATATCGCTTTATAAAAGCCGGCGCGCGGCCACGCGTACTCATGACCCCCAAAACCCTCACCATCAACGGAAAAAATAAAACCTTTGATCGGGGAGCAATATTTATCCCGGCCAATACACTGCAGGACAACGGATCACCCCAGTCACTCCACCAAGCTGCAATCGCAGCTGCACGGGAAGATTTCATTCAAATCTCAAGCCTCTCATCGGGCAATGTTATTGCCGGATCAGGAGATTTAGGCAGCCGCGGCAGTGTGCGCACATTGACGGCGCCATCGGTTTTATTACTCTTTGACAATGGCGCTACGCGCTATGGCGCCGGACAGTTATGGCATTTGCTAGACAAAAAAATGCACATGCCAGTCACATTGCGTCATGTAAACGACTTGGCGCAAATAGATACCGCCGGTTATACCCATATTCTTATCCCTGGTGGGGGGCGTCCACTAACAGAAGCAGCAACAGCCAAAATAAAAAAATGGATCAATACTGGCGGAACCTTGATCGCGACAAAGTCAGCGGCGCTATGGGCTCAAGAAAACATCTTATCCAGCGACTCCGTCAGTGCCAATGATACCCCCCCTGCGGCGCCTTTAGAGCCCAACCGATATGATTATTTTGATAAAACTCGTCTTGATGCGGAGCACCTGGTTGCGGGTTCATTATTTGAAAGCGACCTGGATATTTCGCACCCCATAGGGTTTGGTTATGCTGACAGAAGCGTAACGACAATGCGTGCGCTTACTCAAACGCTGAAGACACCCACTGACCCTTATGCTACAGTCGCGCGTTATATTTCTGAGCCCCTCATATCAGGGTATGCATCAACGTTACGCGAAAACAAGATCGCACAAACCCCTATGTTAACCGCGAATCGGCAAGGTCAGGGAAGCATAATTTTATTTGCAGACGATCCATCCTTCAGAGCAACTTTTTTGGGAACTGACAAGCTGGTGATGAATTCTATATTCTTCAGTAATTTGTTTACGAGAAATCGCGCGCCACAAGAATAAAATCTACGCGAAGAACGGTGTAAGAGCATTCACATAAACAAATTCAGGCATTTTACAACACCTCCACTTCAACTTGAATCACCGAGGTGCTTTGAGGTTTTCTTTTTTCGCATTTATTGAAGTTCAACCGGTTCCCGCAGAAACGCAAAATGCTTTATAAAGACCTCTGAACAAAACCGGTGATTTTGGGATTATTTTATAATAGCCAAGGTT
>CAYZLR010000005.1:0-67742 GCA_964479275.1 uncultured Caulobacterales bacterium | reverse complement strand
AGAATCATAAGTCGCTGAAATCACTCAATTGTAATTTTGAATTGGGCTCTTAGTTAAATAAAATCACCCCCATAACACTGACGAATAATAGTAACAGTGTTTTTTTAATGTTAATTTCATAAACGATCCTGAAAGCTATGGTTGCAATGAGCTAGATTTTATTAAAGTTAAGAAGACGAAAAAAGAAAATAATAAGAACGGTCAATTCTTAATCAGAGATATAGCAAAGGTCTTCACGAAACTTGTTAAACATTTGCATGATAATTTTTCAAAATGATTGACTTAATCGCCTGGGTGTCATTAGGCGCCTTCATCATTGTCTCCGGGCGCTCAAACAAGTCGCTCATTGTGCGCGGTAAGTCTGGGTTGCGTCCTGTTGCCGCCATGACGGCCTCTGGGAATTTTGCCGGATGCGCCGTTGCTAACGTGACCACTGGTCCAGAGAGTTTTTTAAGCGCGCGCTCTTTTTTTGCGACCACTCGGCCAACTGCTGTATGCGGATCAATAAGCATAGACGCATCATTCAGATGATTTGCAAGAGACAGTGAGACCTCTTCTTCTGTTGCCATATTGGAAGAAAAAAGCGTGTTTATGGTTTTAAGGGTTTCATTTGAGAGCGAAAATTTTCCAGATTGTTTTTGCCCATCCATTAATTTAAGCACTTCTGCGCTGTCGCGATTACAGGCTTCAAAAATCAAGCGCTCGAAATTACTGGCGATCTGAATATCCATTGACGGCGATGTGGTCTCACGCACATCTGAAGGACAGTAGTTTCCGCTATTTATTACCCGGTGAACAATATCATTGGTGTTTGTGGCAGCGCATAATGTTTTTATGGGGAGTCCCATTTTTCGAGCCACAAAGCCTGCAAATATATCCCCAAAATTGCCCGTAGGGACGACGAATGAGAGTTCTCTTGCGGGCGCCCCTAACGCCGTCGCCGCTGTGAAGTAGTAAACGGTTTGAATGGCAATGCGTGCCCAATTGATGGAATTAACGCCGCCTAATGAAACCGTTTTGGTGAAATCATGATCGGCAAAAAGCGATTTCACAATCGCCTGACAGTCATCAAAAGTACCTTGTAAGGCAATATTGGCGATATTTGCTGCGCCGCTCGTCGTCATAATCCGACGTTGAACTTCAGATATACGTCCCTCAGGGTGCAAAATAAAAACATTGACCCCTGCCCTGTTTTGCAAGGCTTCAATGGCTGCACCGCCAGTATCACCAGACGTTGCGCCAATAATCGTAATGTTGCGAGATTGGCGCGATAAAACCTTTTCAAACATCACCCCCAACAATTGCATCGCGACATCTTTAAAGGCAAGCGTTGGACCATGAAAAAGCTCTAATATCCAATCTTCATCATCGACTTGAACCAGCGGCGTGACAGCAGTGTGAGAAAAAGATGCAAAAGCTTCCGTACACATATCATGCAACTCAGTTTTGCTAAAAGTACCCCCAATGAAAGGATGCAGGACATGCAATGCAACGTCGGCAAAGGGCAAACCCGCAAGCGCACTGATCTCTTCAGCGGTGAATTTGGGCCAATTCTCCGGCATATAAAGCCCGCCATCTGGTGCCAACCCCGCTAAGAGTGCGTCTTCAAAATTGACTTTAGGCGAATTGCCCCGTGTGGAAATATACATCATAGCGTGAACTCATGCCCTTATTTGCTCTTTCAGGAAAGGTAATTTTACCCCTACTTTCATAAGATTTTATGGCGATTAACAATATTGGATGAATTCATTAGTATTGGTTGAATGTTGCGTTTGCGCCCAGACTTCATGATCAGATCGTAAATCCCCCCCCATATCCACGGAATATAAAGCTCAAAAGTAATAATTGAGAGGCCTCATTCTTTTTCATTGAAAGCCATGTTGCAGAGTAAGAATTTTTCCTCGTATAGAGAGCCAATTATAAGTTTTCGGTTAATTTTTGCGGCGCTGGAAGAGCCAGATAAAGACGATCCGTTATCAGAATAAACTGTCTTCAGCTCGTCAGAAAATGGGTTGTATGAAAAAACCTTTGATGGGGCTAGATTCGCTGGATCTTGGCGATGGCGGGCCAATGCAATTGGTTGCGGGTGCGCCCCAATCCAGAAAATGCCATCTTGATCAATATTGATATTATCAACTGCCGCCCCGGTGTGAATGCGACGATCTAAAACTAAATACCCGGTTTTAACATCACGATTATATTTAATGAGATTTTCGCCCGCCGTTTCCGCAACATAGAGTTCCGAGCCGTCCTTATTGATATTAATCCCGTTTGCATAGCGAATATGCTCGCTAGCTTTATGCCATGAGGTGCCATTAAAATAGAAAATTGCCCCGGTTCGCCTTCTAAAAATAAAATCAACTTGTCCACGAAGACTGGACCGTCCAGCATTTTTATCATTCGTCACATAGAAAGAACGTGGGCCTGTTGCAACAACATCTTTAGGGCTGGTTAAACGTCGCTCGGAAAAACTTTCCAGGTGTTTTAGGTTTCCATCAAGGCTAACATTATAAAGTTCGATCGTATTCTTGGCACCATTGACTACAAAAAGACGCCGGACATCCCCCTCTTCATAAAAATACAGGCCCAGCGGTTCAAACTCCTCGGGCATACCGTTCGTTCTATCATGCCATGAGGTACCGCTTAATGGATTTATAATATCAAAGAGAAAAATCGAGCCACGTCCCTCGCTGGTATTATCTATTTTTGCCCGGCGATCATGAGAAGAAATAAAGGCTTTGCGCGTTTTGAAATCGATCTGAATGTCTTCTGGCCCGGCAATGCCGCTGACGACATCGCAGCTACCATCAAAACTTGAGGCAACATCTTCAAAATGATTGAAGGATCGAACCGTTAAAAACCCCCAAACGGCGACCCCAATCAGCAAAATCAATCCCGTGAATGCCACCAATCGTCTTAGCATCATTTCGTCCTGTCTCAATAAACATCCCTTGCCTGAGAGTTTAAACAACACATTGAAAAATGGGAATGCACATTGTCGTATTTTAGGTACTTTTTGAGGGTTTAAAGATCGATCGAATTCACTCCATTCTTGTTTTTTGCGTTTTTATCGTTCGTTTAATAAAGTCACTTCTCTTCTCGGATAAGGTATTTCGATATTATGCGCCTTCAAAGCATTCCAGATCAAAAACAACACATCTGATGAATATTTATTTTTACCATCATCCAGGCCCGGAACCCAAAATTCTACGGTAAAATCAACGCCACTATCGCCAAATCCTGACAGTTCACAATCAGGCTTTTCCGGACTATCCAAAACTTCAGGATGCGCGGCAACAGCTTTAGTGATGATGTCAGGAACCTTATTAATATCTGTGTCATAGGCAACGCTAAAGTCTACAGAATAGCGATTAGCTGACCCTTGGTCAGAGTAATTCGTGACCCGAGTTGTGATAAAATCTTCATTGGGCACCACAATCCAACGCCCGTCAAAGCTTTCCAGAATAGTCGCTCGAGCCATCATCTTCACGATAGACCCGGCTTCCCCGCCATCGAGCTCGACATAGTCCCCAACAGTGGCTTGCCCCTCAAGCAAAAGAATCAAGCCTGAAATGAAATTGGACGCGATTTTTTGTAAACCAAAGCCAACCCCGATGCCGATCGCACCGCCAAGAACGGCCAATGAGGTCAAGGGCAGTTCGAGAATAGAGATCAGAAGGAAGAAAACCGATGCATAAACCCCCATCTCAAAAGTTTTTGCCGCTAGCTCTCTCACCGACGGGCGCATTTCCTCGCGGGCTCTGATATATTGTGTTCCTTGATCATTTGACCAACGCCCAAGCCAAAATAGAAAGCTGGCCGCCACAATGGCTGTGATAATCTTATCGGCAGTAAATTTTATAGCCCCCACACCAAAGACTTTTGAGGAGAGTATTGCCATAATGGACGGCAGCACACCCAATGCATAAAGCCCAGCAGCTGGAATCAAGAAATATTTGCCGATCATTTTTAAATAAGGGGAATAAATCACTTTATCGACAAGCAAGCGCGCAGCGATGAAAATGAAGATACGGTTGCCAAATGCGATCACAGCACCGGTTCCAAATACGGATTTTGTCACTTGAACACCAGCCGCAGTAAAGCAGTAAGCCAGCAATGGCAGGAGTAAAGGGATAAACAACAAGCCGAAACGGCGCAATTTTGCCCACAGGCCTTGATCTTCAGGGTCGGGCCCAAGTAACTTCATCAAACGCGGAGACAGCCATTTTGTAACAATCCACGCGACGATGAATGCCCCGATTAAAATACCAAATTGCGCTATTGCTGACGGGCTGGTGATCCACTCCAGCGCAGTTTCCTGCCCTTTTTTTACGTAGGCAATGACCTGATCCATGATGGTGATCCTTAATCACGAGTTATAAAAATGCTCATCAATCTTTTGCGATATGGCAATTTTCATCTTTAGCTATTCTTAGCCTTAAGTGTCGGTTACATTGATTTGGGGCTTTTTTCCAGAGACAATATTGCCTCTAGCCCTGCAAATCTCCGGCCTCGCCAATTGAGGTCCCACAAAACTTTTGATAGAGAAAAACAGTCGTTTTTTTAGCGGTTTATCGTGAGTGGATAAAGGATTATGCTTGCCTTTTGTGTTTACTCATCGTATCTCCCGTGCTCAATTCCGTTACGAGAAATTCAATTTATTTAAAAGCTAGCCTAAAGAGCAATGTCATGAAAAAAGATATTCACCCGAATTATCACACCATTAAAGTTGTCCTGACCAATGGAGAGAGCTTTGAAACGCGCTCGACCTATGGTGAAGAAGGCACGGTTTTAAATCTTGATATTGACCCCAGCTCTCACCCTGCGTGGACAGGTGGACCGCAAACCTTGTCCGATCGTGGTGCCGTTTCTAAGTTTAACAAAAAATTTGGTGCCTTTGGTCTCAAATAGATCAATCTTGGATATTGTCTCAATTAGACGACGTCTTGGTTTTAGAGCAGCAATAACAACAAAAGCCCCGCTTTATTGCCGGGGCTTTTGTTGTTATTGCTAAGTTATGATGCCTTACTGCCCGTTGAATGCAGCCAGTAGAGCTTGTTGTTGAACCACAGCGCCTGAAACAGTTTTTTGATCATGCCCAATAAATAGACCGTGGTCCAATCTTGCAATGCGATCATATAATTGATCGCTATGCGTGATAAGCGTTGCGAGATCATCAGGGACTGTTTCTGCTGGTGTGCGTTTGGGGCGGTTTTCATCCGTCTCACGGATGCGATATTTACTATCCGAGGCTTCCTCGATCGTCATATCACCTTCACGCAAAGCTCGCATTACTAATAACCAGGATGCAATTTGCATTAATTGGGTCGTTAAGCGCATGGAGGAACCGGCGTAAGATAACGCTTCCGTACGCCCCATGGTCTTTGAAATTTCACGACCTTCGCCGTCTAAATAATTTGCGGTTTCCTCAACCAATGCCATGCCTTCGCGAAAAGTACGCGAAAACAAGGCCGATTGTATAAAACTGTCTACACCATTCTCATTGTTACCAGTTTCATGTAGATTCATTATAAATTCCTAATTCGAGAACAGGTTCCAATGGAGCCTTTGATCGTGCACACAGTCGTTCGCAAATTCCTGTGCTAGATTTATCAATTAACGGTTACGCAGGGTAATCTTGCAACCCCTATGCCAGATTTTTATATCAAAAAATGTCCGAAAAATGCCCTGAAAACCCATCCAGATGTAGGCAACATAAGCCTTTCCCCTCATGGGGGAAGTCTTATGTCTTGGGCGTAGATGCGTGCCCTTCCGGTTGGATCGCGACGGCACTACCTGTCCCAAAAAAACAAAGCACCAATACCAATTTAAAAAGCCAAATAGAGCTTCTTCAACAGCCCTGTGAAGCTGAGAGCATTTTTCATAACAACTTCAGGGAACTCATAGGTTTTCATTTCGATAAGGCTGATGTGATTATGATCGATATTCCTATTGGTTTGATGGATGAGGGACGCCGCCCCTGTGACGGGTTGGTCAGAAAGAAATTAGGCCCGCGCGCCTCAAGTGTATTCCCAGCGCCGCGCCGTCCAATGCTATCCATGAAGACCTATGAAGAAGCCAATCAATGGGGAAAAAATCAGGGGGCTGATAAGGGCGGTGGTCTCTCTAAGCAGGCGTGGCATATCCTTCCAAAAATTCGAGACGTCGATGCTGTGATGACACCTGAATTGCAAACGAAAGTTTTTGAAGCCCATCCAGAACTTGCCTTTGCAAGGTTAAACCAAAATATTCCATGCCAGAACAATAAGAAAAAACTAAACGGTAAAATGGAGCGAAGAGAGATTTTAAGAAGAGTAGGATTGATAAATATCGATCATCTTTTTGATCGGGCCAAAGAATTGAATTGGATGCTCAATGAAACAGCATCAAAACCGGTGATCTCTCATGATGATTTGCTCGATAGTGCGGCGCTGGCCTGCACGGCCTATGCAAAGTTAAGCAACAAAGCGATTCATTGTTATTGTGAGACAAAAGACAAGAAGGGTTTGCGGGTGGAAATTTGGGGGTAGGAATGTAATTTAGGTTTTAAACAAACTTTCTGCCGCAGCGATGGAGGATCCGCGTTTTTCAATCAAAGTCTCACAGCGCTTTATCTCTTGCTGCATATTTTCAATGCGTTCCTTTAAATCATCAATTGATAAATCATATAGATCCTGCTTTGCCAGATAGCCAAGAGCATGATCTTCTTTTCCAATGCTGATTTCATCGTCCATGAGAGAACTCCTTTTAAACCTGAACAGAGTTTGATATTTATAACCGTCATTTTCAATATCAACAACGGAATCTGGAAGGATATCCTTTGCACACCACTCCCCCCGAATTTATACGCGCTATAGAAATTTCTAAGCCAGGCGGACCGGAAAACTTACAACTGACTCAACGCCCCTGTCCGGTACCCGCTTGCGACGAAGTCTTAATCAAGGTTGCCGCCGCCGGGGTCAATAGACCGGATATTTTGCAACGGATGGGACACTATCCCCCGCCAGAAGGCGCCAGCGACTTACCCGGACTCGAAGTTTCAGGCACCATCATTGCCGTGGGCAGCGATGTTGCAACCCTAAAGATAGGGAATCAAGTATGCGCCCTCCTACCGGGCGGCGGTTATGCAGACTATGCGGTTGCTAATGCAGGACTTTGCATGAGCATTCCATATGGCATTGACGTTATTGATTGCGCCGGATTTCCGGAAACGATGATCACCGTCTGGGCGAATGTCTTCGAAGATGGCGCCCTAAAAGCTGGAGAAACCTTATTGGTTCATGGGGGTACCAGCGGCATAGGGATGAGTGCAATCACCATGGCCAAAGCATGGGGTGCAGACGTGATTGCGACAGTGGGCAGCCTTGAAAAAAAAACCTCTTTGAAACCATACGATTTGAAAGCCATTTACCATTACAATGATGATGACTGGGTCAAACATATCACCGATAAAAAAAATGGCGGCGTTGATGTTGTGCTGGATATGACGGGAGGTGATTTTGTTGAAAAGAATTTAGCTTGCCTCAGACCCGGTGGACGTCATGTCTCAATTGCGTTTTTGCGTGGTATAAAGGCGGAAATCAATATTCTCTCGATTATGCAAAAACGATTAACGCTCACGGGATCAACTTTACGCGCAAGAAGTCTTGCTGAAAAAACGCGATTGGTCAAAGCTGTTCAAAGTGCCATTTGGCCTTTACTTGAGTCCGGTAAAATTGATGCGATGACAGATAGAAAATTTTCTTTGGAAGAGGCCTCAAAGGCTCATCAATTGATGGAAAGCGGCGAGCACAAAGGAAAAATTTTGTTGATACCTTAAGCAGCAGAGAGAATAACTTTGTTACGCCCGGTTTCTTTCGCTTGATACAGGGCTTCATCTGCGCGTTTGATAAGTTTTTGTGCCGTATCTACATCAGTGCCATAATCTGTAGACGCTATGCCGATAGACACCGTAACTTCAACAACATCACGCCCTTGATTTAAAGTAATCTTTTCGCCGGCAATATCCTCGCGTAATCTCTCTGCAACAACATTGGCAAAATTAATATCTGTATCTGGCATCGCAACCAAAAATTCTTCACCGCCGTAACGGCAAGCCAAATCAATTCCACGAATAGCGCCTGTGATGCGTTCGGCAAAAGTTTGAATAACCTTATCACCGACATCGTGACCATAAGTGTCGTTGATGCGTTTGAAGTGATCAATATCTAAAATTAATACAGATAAAGAACGCCCTGTCCAATAGGCGCGATCGAACATTGCCGATAAATGGCTGGCCAAATAGCGTCGATTATAAAGGCCTGTCAATTGATCCGTAACCGCCATTTCCAGACTTGCCTGGAAGGAATTTCGCAATTGCGCAAGATTATGGTTGCGCCTGAGTTGCGTGGTGACCCGCGCCGTTAATTCATCTTGAGAAATTGGTCGCGTCACATAATCATTAACGCCAATATCAAGTGCACGCACGAGTTTTCTGGTGTCGCCCTCACGGACAATCGTCAAAATGGGCGTCATCCGTGTTTCTTCAAAAGAACGCAAAGTAGAGCATAAACGCAACGGATCCGTCGACTCGATTGAAAGATTAATAATGATTAGATCAAAATCAGAAGACCGTGCGCGTGATAACGCAACTTCATGATCAAGTTCCGCAGAAATTTGATATTGCTCGCCCAGGATGTTTTTTATGCGCTCGATATGATCTTGCCGGTCATCCATGATAAGAACACGCCGCGACATTTCACTCTCATCAGCATAATCGATGTTTTCTATAACACCGAGACCTTTGCTGGTCGAATGACGCATTCGTAATTCATCGGTCATCATTTTCAAACGGGTTAAGGAGCGTACCCGTGCAAAAAGAGCAATATCATTCACTGGTTTTGTTAAAAAATCATCCGCACCCGCCTCAAGACCAGATATACGTTCTGATTGCTGATCTAGCGCTGTCACCATGACAACTGGAATATGCATGGTTTCTGGCGTTGCCTTTAGAGCACGGCAGGTTTCAAACCCATCCATTCCAGGCATCATCACGTCTAATAAAATAATATCAGGCTGTTCAGCTTTCGCTGTCTCAATTGCCTCTTGTCCTGAAAAGACGCCGATCACATCAAAATATTCTGCTCTTAGTTTCGCTTCAAGCAGTTTTACATTTGGTTCTAGATCGTCGACGACCAATACGCGTGCCGTCATAAAATCCCCATACGGTTAAACGGTTTCTATTACTATCGGTTATACAGTTTAACCGAGATATCTTTTTACTTTGTCAACAAAAGAGACAACTGAGATAGGTTTTGCAACATAATCTTCGCATCCTCCCGCCCGGATGCGCTCTTCATCACCTTTCATGGCGAAAGCTGTCACCGCAATAATTGGAATATTAGCCAGCTCTTTGTCTTCCTTGATCCATTTCGTGACTTCTAACCCTGATACTTCCGGGAGTTGAATATCCATTAAAATGAGATCTGGTATGTGTTCACGTGCCAATGCCATTGCTTCATCAGCGTTGACGGCTTGCAAAACGCCATAACCATGCGCATCGAGCAGATCATGAAACAGTTTCATGTTCAGTTCGTTATCTTCTACAATCAGGACTGTTTTCGTCATGGAAGACAGGTCGATTTTCTCCATTGCAGACATTAAGATATATCCAATCACCAAGAATAACTAAAGGGTTGTCATGGCAAGTATGGCGCGAAGGTATTATCGATTATTTAACTTCAATCAGATGAAACGAAAAAACAACCAACACGAACACAAAAAAACGACATAAGTGACTGTTATCAATAACATAAATGCATTTTGCAGAAACTGTCTCAAAATCGTTGATTTTGAGCATTCTCGGTGTGAAATCTGCCAATCCTCTCGAATCATCGCCCATAAAGAGTTATTTTCGCTCAATATTGCTCATTTGGATTGTGATTCGTTCTTTGCCGCGATTGAGAAACGGGATGACCCAAAGTTGGAACATCACCCCGTGATTGTCGGAGGGGGGCGTCGCGGTGTTGTATCCACCTGTTGTTACATCGCAAGAACTTACGGTGTTCACTCGGCAATGCCTATGTTTAAAGCTTTAAAAGCTTGTCCAAATGCGATTGTTGTTAAACCCAATTTCGAAAAATACTCAAAGGCAGGGCAGCAAATCCGTGAAATGATGCGTAATTTGACCCCTCTAGTCGAACCTGTGTCAATCGATGAGGCCTTTATGGATCTCTCGGGGACGCAAAAGGTCCATGGAGATCCGCCCGCAATGACAATGGCAAGACTTCAAAACCAAATTAAAAAAGAAATTGGTGTTACTGTTTCGGTGGGGTTGAGCCATAATAAATTTCTCGCAAAAATTTCCTCCGATCAAGATAAACCGTCCGGGTTTTTTGTTATTGGGCGCGAAGAAACGCAATCATTTTTGGCGAGACAGGAAATTCGTTTGATTTGGGGGGTGGGTAAAAAAACGGCCGATAAGCTGGCCAGCGATGGTTTGAAAACCATTCAGCAACTTCAAAATATCGATCCACGCACCTTAGTTGAACGTTACGGAGAGACTGGCTTGCGTCTCTCACGACTGGCATTTGGTGAAGATTCTCGTCCGGTCATCCCTCACTCAAAAACCAAGAGCGTATCATCTGAAACAACATTTTCAGATGATATTGGGGACTATGAATCCCTGGAAGATATATTATGGAAATTGAGTGAAAAAGTATCGGCACGGATGAAACAGAAAAAGTTTTACGGGCGCGTTGTGACTGTGAAGCTAAAAACTAATAAGTTTCAAACTTTGACACGTCGCATTACTCTTGATGTCGCCGGAAACATGGCACGCACAATTTTCGATGAAGGCCGCATGCTCTTAAAAAAAGAAATTGAACGGGACCCACAGCGTAAATTTCGGCTCATCGGCATCGGTTATACAGAATTATCATCATCAGATTTACAAACACCACAGGTCGATTTTTTTGACTCGGATCGCGCAAGGCTGATCGCCCGCGAGAGTGCAATTGATAAGATCCGGGAAAAATATGGCACGGATGTGATTGGCGCGGGCAGAATGCTAAAAAAATAATGAGAAGTTTCCACAGATGGATTTTGCCCTTGCCAATTGGTTAAAAAATCGTCATGAAACCGCACATAAAGACAAGATATTCATTGATTATCGATCAAAATGAATACAAGCCATCTCCCCAAGATTATGAGGGCCGATATGAAATTACTGACTGGCAATTCAAACTTAAATCTGAGCCAGGATATTGGCAATAAACTTTCCACCAAACTCTGTAGAGCGCAGATTAAAACCTTTAAGGATGGGGAAGTATTTGTTGAGATAGAGGAAAATGTGCGCGGCGAGGACGTTTTCGTCATACAATCAACTTCGAACCCCGCCAATGACAATTTGATGGAATTGCTGATAATGATTGATGCACTTACCAGAGCATCAGCCAGTCGAATTACGGCAGTTATCCCCTATTTTGGCTATGCGCGCCAAGACCGCAAAGCGGGCCCCCGCACCCCGATATCAGCAAAACTTGTGGCAAATCTCATTACGACAGCCGGTGCAGACAGAGTGCTCACAGTTGACCTCCATGCGGGGCAAATTCAGGGGTTTTTCGACATTCCGACCGATAACTTATTTGCGGTAAAAGTCTTTGAGGAAGAAATCAGACGAAGCTTTTCCGGTGATTTAGACGATGTAATGATAGTTTCTCCAGACGTTGGCGGCGTCGTGCGCGCAAGAGCGCTTGCAAAACGTGTTGATGATCGACCGCTCGCAATCGTGGATAAACGCCGCGAAAAAGCCGGTGTTTCGGAAGTCATGAACATTATTGGGGAGGTCTCTGGTCGACACTGCATTTTATTTGATGATATTGTTGATAGTGGCGGCACATTGTGCAATGCAGCAGATGAGTTGATGAAACAAGGGGCAAAAAGTGTCTCTGCCTTTGTCACCCATGGTGTATTATCAGGAAATGCCGTCGAAAAGATATCCAATGCCGGAAGTTTATCCCGGTTGGTCACAACTGATTCCATTGGTGAGACCGAAGCCGTCGCAAATTGTTCAAAAATTACAAGAGCCCCGATTTCAAACTTATTGGCAGAAGCCATTCGGCGTATTGCCAACGAAGAATCAGTGTCTAGTCTATTTAATTAAAGCATTACCAGATCAAGTGGCTGCCAGTTGATCGTCCGCAAATGCGAGAAAACAATAACTGAACGTACCTCCGTGACTCCATTTTATGGAGAGAGGTGCTTTAAACAGACTATCTGTATCATTCTTGCCGCTCTGGAACAAAAGGGTTTGAAATTATGGCGATGGCTCTCACTCTTTTACGGTTCGTTTTGATTATCCCGTTTTCGGCATGCTTTTTTCTCCCAATCCCGCATGCCATGGTCGTTGCCTTGTTCATTTTCCTGGTCGCTTCCATTACGGACTTTTTAGATGGATATATTGCTCGTGCCCGCAACGAAGTCAGTGTGCTGGGAGCCGCCCTGGACCCCCTTGCTGATAAATTACTGATCGCGGCTGCGTTGTTGCTTATGGTGCATAGTGATATTTTATCCGGTATTAATGTCATTGGTGCGCTTATTATTTTAATGCGCGAAGTGATGGTAACCGGATTACGCGAATCGGTGGTAATGCAAGGGGGGAGCTTGCCTGTTACCAAAATTGCAAAATGGAAGACGACACTGCAAATGATTGCGTTTTCTCTACTTCTCTCAACCGCAACAATTTCCGGCAAACCCTTGTTAGGCGCCAACTTTCTCCCTGTTACAAATGGTGTATTTTGGTTTGCTGTGATGCTTACATTATGGAGCGGAGCGGACTATACTTTGCGCGCTGTAGCGTTTTTGAGGAAAGCATGACCATGCAATCCCCATAAGTCATCATAACATCTCCGCGCGATATCAATCTAATCGCGCACCCTAGAAATGAAGCGGTTTGCCATTGCCTAACCCTAAAAGCCATATAAAGCATATTGATGAAGACGCCCCTCACCTGTTGGTGGTGGATGATGACGATCGGATAAGAGAGCTTTTATCTAAATGTTTAAGCGATGAAGGTTATCGCACCAGTACTGCAAGTAATGCAAAGGAAGCTCGAACACTGCTTTCTACTATTGATTTTGATCTCCTCATCATTGATGTGATGATGCCTGGAGAGTCGGGTTTTGATCTCACTGAAAAATTGCGTGCGGCTTCCAATGTGCCAATCATGCTCTTGACGGCAAGGGGGTTACCGGAAGACCGCATTGAAGGATTAGAACGCGGAGCAGATGATTATCTCCCAAAGCCGTTCGAAAAAAGAGAACTTCTCCTCAGAGTATCAGCTTTATTGAGGCGCTCAAAACCTCAACGCGAAAAAAGTCAAGAAGTCACATTTGGCCCCTGCCGTTTTGAACCCGAGCGCGGTGAGTTACGCCGAAATGGTGATTTGATTAAACTCACTTCTAGCGAACTGGCTTTAATGCGGGCACTTTCTAAAAAACCCGGTGACGTTATCTCCCGATCGGCGCTCGCTATGCAAACAAAAACTGCTTTGGAGCGCTCCATTGATGTGCAGGTAACAAGGCTTCGCAAAAAAATTGAAGATGATCCTCGCACCCCCATATACCTCCAGACGATTAGAGGTATTGGCTATACTCTGATGGCGGATTAACTCTATGTTACGCCGATATATGCCCAAAAGCCTTTATGCGCGAACGGTTTTAATCGTCATATTGCCGATCTTTTTAATGCAAGCTTTTATTACCTACTTCTTTTTTGATCGTCATTGGGATCTGGTTACAGATAATTTATCCGCGAATGTTGCTGGGCAAATTGCTTTTATCACACAAGAATATGCGGAAGCTTCGACTGAAGAAGAAAAAACCGGGCTATCTGACCGAGCCAATCAAGATTTACAACTCTCTATTCGTTTCGAACCCGATAAAATTATTCCTGAAAAAGACAGATTATCAGTTTTTAATGTTTATAATTCCACATTTGATCGAGAATTGTCTGCGAGACTAAAGCGTGCGTATTGGTTTAACACTTCAAGCTGGCCGGCTTACGTTGAAGTCAGGGTGCAAATGGCTGATGGATATCTCGTATTTCTTCCTCTTCGCGAGCGTGTGTTTGCCACGACAGGGCCGATTTTTGTTCTCTGGATGATCGGGGTTACGTTGCTCCTTGGATGGATAGCCATCGTATTTCTTCGCAATCAAATTCGATCCATTCTACGCTTGGCCCATGCCGCCGAAGCTTTTGGGCGCGGGCGTGATGTCCCGGATTATCGCCCTTCTGGCGCAACAGAAGTTCGCCGCGCCGGATATGCGTTTATGGCGATGAGGGAACGTATAAATCGCCATATTCGTCAGCGCACAGACATGTTATCCGCCGTCTCACATGACCTTAGAACCCCGCTCACTCGACTCAAGCTGGGGCTATCGATGTTGGATCAGACAAAAGAAATCACGGATATTCGCAAAGATGGTGATGAGATGGAGCGTATGCTCGACGAATATCTCGCTTTTGTGCGCAATCAATCGATAGAAGAAGAAACTGAATTGGTGAGCATTCATGAGTTGCTGACACAGATTAATGACGAGATGAAGCGAGCGAATAAAGATATACATTTTCGCTTGCCCGATTATGGTTTAAAAGTCGAGCTAAGACGCACTGCAGTGAAACGAGCACTGGAAAACCTGATTAATAATGCTATTCATCATGCGGATAATATCTGGTTGAGCGCGGCTTTAATCGAAGGGCATATTGAGATTATTATTGATGATGATGGTCCAGGCATCCAGCCAGAACTTTATGAAGATGTATTCAAACCGTTCACAAGATTGGATGCAGCAAGAAATCAAAACCAATCGGGCGTGGGGCTTGGCCTTTCTCTAGTGCGCGATGTCGCACGCGGTCATGGCGGTGATGTAACCTTGGCGCGAGCACCACAAGGAGGCTTGCGGGCCACATTACGGCTCCCTTTATAAGGCATATTGATTGAGATCTTGTTCAAAGGAACTATTTTTTAAGCGCAAAATCGCCTCAAGAACGCATTATTTTGAAAGCTCTTGTGCCCGATTTGCAGCCTGCTTGACCGCCAATTTCAACTGCTCTCGAAATCCACCCTCTGGTTTATCAAGAACCTGCAAAGCTGCATCAGTCGTGCCGCCTGGCGAGGTAACTGCAATGCGTAGTTGTGATGCGGAACGTTGATCTTTTTGCATTAAAGCGCCCGCGCCGATTGCAGTCTGACGAGCCAGGATTTCTGCATTTTGCGGGCTTAATCCAAGCTCAACACCTGCGGCCGCAAGGGCTTCAGTTAACAGAAAAAAATACGCTGGACCGCTCCCTGACACAGCCGTCACAAAATCAATTGCCTGTTCAGTTGGAACCCAGAGTGTTTCTCCGGCTACCTGCAAGAGAGCCTCTAAATGGTTCCGTTCTAGTTCGCTGACATCATCTGTAGCAAAAGCACCGCTCATGCCCTGTCCTATTGAAGCTGGTAAATTCGGCATAATCCGAACTATTTTATCTGCGCCGCCAAGATGGCGAGAGATATTCGTAATAGACAAGCCCGCCATAATAGAGACATAGACAGCATTTTTTGTAAATCTTTGAAAGCTGGATAATACGTGCGGTGCAATTTGTGGTTTCACAGCAAAGATGACAAATTGAATATCCTCTTGCGAAGGTACGTCTTCCGCTCGCTCATAGATAGAGAGCCCAAAGTCTAGAGCGCCCGCTTTAATTTCGTGGGATAAATTAGGATCCAGAATGATAGATTGTTTGGATATTGCTCTTTGGGCAATCCAGCTTTTGAGCATGGCGCCGCCCATTGATCCCGCGCCAACAAGAAGAATTTTTGGAGAGTTCACTGTCTTCTCCTCACTATAATCTCTTCATTATATTTGATAAATCATATTCACAGCATTAAAATTTTCCAGGGTTTTATTGGAAGATGCTGTGATTTTATGCGGTTCCTTTGGTTTCAAACATAGAAGATTGTAATGCATCTTCAGGAGATTTGTCTCCCCAGATCAAAAAATTAAATGCTGGGTAAAAGCGCTCAATAGCTTCCGCAGTCCCCTTTAACAACATTTCAGCTTGTAAAGAATCGAGGCGAGCATTCTCCGGTAGTACTGCAGAATTACGATAAACAATTGCTAAGTCATCAGACCAAAGATCATAATGACCAATCCACAATCGTTCATTGACCATCGTGATCAAACGAGAAATCTCATTAATCTTGGTTTCTGGTGCTTTTAAGTCGAGTGGAGCTCCCATTTGCAATGTTGAAAGTTCTTGTCGCCAGGTGAACCATATACCGATTTCACGCCAAGCGCCCGGGTGTACGATATGGAGTTCACATTCATCAATGCGCTCACATTCATAGGAGAGCCCGCGCCCCATTTGCTCGAGTACCTCGAGCGGATCAGTGACTTGTACCGGCGTTTCCAGTAGTTCTATTGACATAGGGCAAACCTTAATTGGGCTAACACTTCGTATCGTGTCCTCGGATATAACTATGCTGACATGTCGCCTTGAGTCGCGAACCCCTTCAATGATTCGATTTTATCTGTTTTACACAAATATGGGGAAAACGAGTGTAAGTTGAACAACCATCAGGGTTTTAATAGTTAATCGAGAATTCATTATTACGGCTATGAGGGTTTTCGAACTCCAGGTTTGCGTCGTCGTCGCTTTCCTCCCTCGCCGTTTTTCACTCCTGACGCCCCATTTCCTGATTTTGAGCCCCGATGAGCGGTTTTAGAATCTGCCTTTTTAGAGGATCTCTTGCCATTTTCTGCGCCCTTTTTACCCCATGATTTTACGATACCTTCCTCGGTATTGCCCCCGCTTCCCGGTTTTTTACGTCTACGATTGCGGCTGTTCCCGCCGCCTCCGCCAGCCCTAATACGCCCTCTAGCTCCCTGAGCCCCGCGGCCTCTGCCCCCCCCTTTATTCACCGGCGGGGGAATGAACCCTTCAGGCAAGTCTTCGTGAAATGGCTGCTGAGTATCAATAATAATGGATTTTTTGAGCAATTTTTCTATATCACGTAACAAAGCCACATCATCGGGGGTACATATCGAGAAGGCTTTTCCCTCCATACCATTGCGCCCCGTGCGCCCGACGCGGTGGACATAGGCTTCAGGCTCAAGAGGGAGATCGAAATTGATAACCATATCAATGCCGGGTACATCTATACCTCTTGCCGCAACATCTGTTGCAACAAGAACTGTCACCTTTCCATCACGAAAGTTTTGCAGTGTGCGCATGCGTTGACGCTGATTTCTGTCACCATGAATAGCATCAGCACTAAGAGATGTTTTTGCCAAGTCTCGTCTTAATTTATCCGCGCCGCGCTTAGTCTTCGTGAATATAATCACTTGACCTTGCCTGATCTTATTTTTCTCATCAAGAAGGTAATTCATGGCGCGTTTTTTTTGCCCCAAGCCTACATGCATGACTTTGTGGTCAATAGTCCCTGAAACGGCAATTTTAGAAGAAATATCAACCCGCTCCGGTTTATCAAGAAGAGAGCGGCTCAATTTATCGATGTCTTTATTCATGGTTGCAGAGAACAACAGTGTCTGATGCTCCGTTGGAAGTTCTTTGGCGATATTTTTAACATCATTGATGAAGCCCATATCCAACATACGGTCAGCTTCATCGAGGATAAAAAAATAAGTATCATCGAAAGCGAGATTTCCTTGACGATAATGATCCATCAAGCGTCCAGGCGTCGCGACGAGAATATCAAGCCCAGATTTTAATTTCGCTTTTTGTTTGTGCATACTGGCACCACCATAAACGGGGGTACTGCGTAGATTTGTAAATCGGCCTAAATTTTCAACGGTCACCATTATCTGAAGCGCAAGTTCTCGAGTGGGGGCAAGTATTAACGCGCGTGGTTTACCAGGTTTGGCTCTTTCTGGCTGTGCTAGCAAATGACTCATAACAGGCAGCAAAAAGGCTGCGGTTTTACCCGTTCCTGTTTCCGCCAGGCCAATAAAATCAGTCCCACGTAAAAGGTGCGGTATAGAACGCTTTTGAATTTCTGTAGGATTTTCGAAGCCATCTTTTTGTAGGGCACGCATTAATGGTTCGGGCAAGCCGAACATATCAAAATCAGTCATGATGAATGTATCTTTCTATCTACAAACCGAGGTTTCCCGAGAGATCATTCTCTCGGGCATGTTCTTCCGGTTCGAAGATACGATGGGAGGCCAGAAGATAGGTTCTGACGAAATCACGTATAGGCCGGGCGCAAGATTATAAAAAGTATAAGAGCTGCTCAAAACACGTGCCCCCCTATGGAATGTCTACCTTTGAAAGTCAAATTATTAATTCTTTTGCCATGACTTAGCAAAACCATCGTTATTACATTGCCCCCATCCAGCCCCTCGTAAAACAACTAATTATCCTTGTAAGGTGACTTTTATGCCCGGCAAAATCTTCCTGCTGATGGTAATTTTTGCAGGGAGCACGGTTTCATTAAGAAAGCATTCACCTAAAATACCCTGTATTTCATTTGGATTTTTATCAAGACCAAGTGAAATTTAAATGGCCTTTGCCTTGCAATACAACATGATGGCGATACTGCCAGAATAAAATTGTAAAGTAGATGAAACGGCATTAATGACAGATATACAAGGGAATAATCTTGTTGCTGAACGATTTGGAGGGGTTAACAACACCGCCCAAAATCGTGATCCTGTGCCTCGTGAGAATACTAACACAGCAGCTACTTTTGCGTTTTCATTGTCAAATGCTGTTATCTCGCTGGAAGCAAATATCGCACGATCGTTAGAGATTCACGGAGCCGCACCGTCACAATCTACTGCGTCTTTGCTTTCACAAAACAGCCAATCTGCTCCGGAACAAAGACGGAGTGATTTTTCTGGTGTCCCTCAAAACGGTATTAGCGGACGTGAGGTCAACAATGGCGTTCAACAAAATCTCTCTAATATTACAAATGTTCAAGCCAATATTGGACAACAAGTTAATTCTCAAGATGGCGCTTTGCAAAACGTACCTGATCAATTATCGCAAGCATCGGCAACAGGAAGCGTGTTGACGAATCCAGCTGCTTTAGCAATTTCTTCATTGGCCAATCAGAGGCAAAACGGCCTGCAAAATCAATCGATAACACAATCTGGCACTCGTCTTGACGGACAAAGCGCAACCAATAGAGCGCAGACATTATTCACGGCGTCGGATAAAGCGGTATCCTTGCGCCCCCCTCAAGCAAACGTCGCGCAGGAAAGCTTTGCACGATTAATATCAACGCGACTTGCTAATCAAAACACGCAGTTTGATGTGCGTCTAGACCCTCCCGAGCTTGGTCGAGTCGCCATTCGCTTTGAGGCCGGCGAGAAAGCAAGCCTCAATTTAGCTTTTGAACAGCAATCGACCCTCGACCTTTTTCAGCGCGATAGTGATGCTTTGTTCGCTCTCCTGCGTGAGAGCGGGATTGATACTGGAGATGAGTTTCAGCTCTCGTTTGAACACGCGCACCGTGACCAATTGGAAGATGAACCCTCCTTAAATCATTCGACTTTGTCAAATGATGACGATCATCAAAACCTTACCCATCCACAACCAGAACTCGTCAGCACTCTTACCACCCTACCCGATGGACTGCTTTATACAAACCACCCGCTTTTGAATAATACCCAGTATAGCAACGGCCTTTCACCGTCTTCACTTCTTGATATTCAAGTTTAGGAATTTTTGAATCATGGATATTTCAACCTTAACCAACTCTGCATCCTCTCCAACGTCGATATCAAGCTCAACAGGTGCATTTTCGCAATTAACAAATGATTTTGATACGTTTCTAACGCTACTCACCACGCAATTACAAAATCAAGATCCATTAGAGCCTCTTGATACTGAACAGTTTACCTCGCAATTGGTACAGTTTGCGGGCGTTGAACAATCCATACAAACCAATTCAAATCTGGAAGCCTTAATCGGTCTCCAATCCAACTCTGACAAACAGATCTCATTGGATTTTGTTGGCCGTGTCGCGTCAATCGCTGGCGGTGAAATTACATTAACCGGTGCCAATGATGATAGTCTAGCTTGGCGTTATACACTCCCTGCGAATGCTGATCTTTTATCCCTTGATGTCGTAGATTCAGCAGGACGCACTGTGACAACCCTTAATGGTCCAACCAATGCAGGTACCCATAATCTGGTTTGGGATGGAAGGCTGGCCAACGGCAATAGAGCTCCTGTTGGTAATTACACTTTACGCGCCAATGCAACGCTGAACGATGGCACCAAAATTTCACCTGCACTTGAAACCCGAGGCCGTGTGGACAGCATACTTTTATCAGGAGACACTCCACAACTTTCTGTAAATGGCCGCCTCGTTAATTTCGATGCAATTACCCGCGTCGATGCCCGTTTTTAATCGCTAATCTTTATAGGACAAAATGCTATGAGCATTACCAGTATTTTTGCAATTGGTCTTTCTGGTGTGAACGCGCAATCTGCCAGCCTCGAGGCCGTATCCAATAACATTGCCAATAGCCAAACTGTAGGGTTTCGTAGAACCCGAACCGATTTTTCACAATTGGTTGCTAGAGAACAAAGTGCAGGATCCCAAACTCCAGGCGCAGGGGTTAATGCGAATACACGCAGTTTGATTAATCAACAAGGTTTCATAAATCGGACACAAAATGATACGGATCTTGCGATTGCAGGAAGTGGTTTTTTTGTTGTTTCGGAAAATGCAGGTCAAAATGATGATGATCAAATTCTTTTCACCAGAGCCGGCGATTTTACAATTAATAATGATGGTAATTTGATCAATAGTGCAGGTCTCTTTTTACGAGGGCAATCCATAGGTGCAAATGGAGTCGGTAATATTGGTGGATTAGGCGGACTAGAAACTATTAATCTTTCAAATATTCAAGGCGCGGGTTCTGCAACGACAACCGCCTCGCTCAATGCGGTATTTTCGAACGAAGCTACAATTTCAACTCAAGCCGTAACCTATGATCCAAATAATCCGGCAACAAACCTTGCTTCTGGTTCCGTTACCTCTGATTTGCGTCAGAATTTTACAGTTTTTGACGAGGACGGAAACAGTGCCAATTTAACTTTGGCATTCTTAAGAACTGGCTCAAACCAAATTGCCGTAGAAGCTTTTACCAGTAACGCCGGCCAGAGTTTACCTATCGCAAGTGGAAATCTGCAGTTTGATGCAGACGGATCAGTCTCACTTATTAACTCAACATTCCCGGCGAACATAAGTTTATCATCACTTGCTGGTGGCAATTTTGAGGATTTATCGCTGGATCTTAGTAACGTGTCTATTGCGCCGGGGTTTAACCGTGTTGTTAACGCAAACAGCAATGGCGCACCCTTTGGCGAAGTCACCGGCTTTAATATTAGTAATGATGGTATTTTATCGGCAAATCTATCGAACGGTTTATCCAGGAATTTGTTCCAAATTCCACTTGCTCAATTTACTAATCCTGAGGGGCTTAATGCTGCTGGAACAACAGCGTTTCAATTTGATCCATCTGCTGGAACTTTAAGTCTGGGTACGGCTGAAAGCTTAAATTTTGGAAGAATAGAGGGGGGATCACTTGAAAACTCTACAGTAGATATAGGATTAGAGTTTTCAACCTTGATCGAAACACAACGTGCTTATGCCGCGAATTCGCGCATTTTGAGTATAGCTGATGACCTATTGCAAACTCTCAATGAAACAGCGGTGTAGGATTTGTTTCATTCAGGTACAAATTTTCAACTCACAGCACAACAAAAAACAAATTTAATCAATAACTTATAGGAGATTTTACCATACTGTTTAGCCGTTTTTTAAAGGCCACTGATGTATGGTGTTTTCATAGTAGAGTAAGTCAGGGGATTTGACAATCATGACGGTAGCAGTACAAACAACATCACTACCCCAACAAAAAGAAGCATATGTAATTGGGCCCGACGGAACGCCGCTTACATTAGCAGACCTTCCGCCACATACCACCAGGCGTTGGGTCATTCGTCGAAAAGCCGAAGTGGTCATGGCAGTACGCGGAGGACTTTTAACGCTTGAAGAAGCGTGCGAACGTTACACTCTGACCGTCGAAGAATTTTTATCGTGGCAAAAAGCAATAGAACAATTTGGGATGAAGGGGTTGCGAGCAACACGAGTTCAGCAATACCGCTAATCAATTGTTAATGTTTACTCAAACTTTGAAACCCACATCTTCTGATGTGGGTTTTTTTTAACTGATTGCAAAAAAAGAAACGCTTTCTTTACGCTAAATGGGCAATATTTGCCGGGTTGGAACAAATGAGTTGGTTTATAGGGTACAACTCTTTTCCTAATGCGTATGAAGGCGGGTATCTCGGTGAATTCTTTAGTAGAGTTTTTAAAATCTTTTGGACTGTCAAGGCTTGCCGCTATTATTGGCGTCACTGCCGGTGTCGCAATCGGATTGATTTTAATTATGCTACGCATTGGGCAACCCCAGTATAGCGTTCTTTATGCTGACCTTGATTATGGAAATGCACAATCGGTCATTAATCAACTGGAACTAGATGGGGTTGATTATAAAATGCGTGAATCTGGTAATAGGGTTGCTATCCTGGTACCTCGTGATCGCGTCTCCCCTCTACGCGTTTCGTATACAGGCAATGGATTTTCTGGCTCTAATGGCGTTGGGTATGAAATTTTTGATGGACAGCAAGCGCTTGGGACATCAAATTTTCAACAAAACATCAAACGCTTGCGCGCATTGGAGGGAGAGTTGGTGCGCACCATAACATCAATTTCCGGCGTACGTTCAGCGCGGGTTCATTTAGTGTTACCAGAGAGAACTCTCTTTTCCCACGATCAAGCTAATGCATCAGCGTCGATCATGATTGAAGCGGGATTAAATCTGGATCATGGTACAGTGCGCGCTATTACAAATCTTGCAGCTTCTGCTGTTCCTGAACTCGTTCCGGAACAAGTGACCGTTCTGGATGCGAATGGTAATCTACTCGCCTCAGCCCGCAACGGTAATACGGACAATATGAGTGATGATGCTATGGGAGATCGTATGAATGCAGCGCAGACCCGTTTGCAACATATGGTTAGTGATTTAGTCGGATCAATAGTAGGCCCGGAAAATGTACGAACACAACTCACAGCTGATTTTGACTTTTCTCGTTTTACCGAAACATCAGAAATTGTCGACCCAGATAGTCAGGTCGTTTTATCTTCAACAATTATTGAAGAAGATGCAAATGATCAAAATCCGTCTCGCTCGCGCGGTGTGAGTGTTGCCAATGGTCTCCCCGGAGATGAAAACAGCCAAAATGATGGCTTTGCTGCGACCTCAAGTAACCGGCGTACCGAAGAAATTACCAATTACGAGTTAACAAAAACAGTGCGAAATGCTGTACGTGATGAAGGTTTAATTGTTAATCGATTATCGGTTGCAGTTGCGATTAACGCGGTTGATAGTAATGGTGATGTCATTACGCGTAGCCCGGAAGAACTCCAAAATATCGAAGCGTTGGTGAAATCCGCTATTGGTTTTGACGATAGTCGTGGTGATCAAGTTCAAATCGCAAATATCGCCTTTAGCCCATCAACGGCTCCAACAAATCTATTACCAGCAACCCAAACGCCCTCTTCTTTATTATCTCAAGTTAATTTATTACGTTTTGCTGAAATCGCAGCATTATTATTAATTGCGGCTGCATTGGTCTTCTTTGTATTACGCCCTCTCTTTTTATCACCCGTTTCCACAAATGAGAGGCCTGGGCGCGATTCTGGTGCCATAGCATCCTTGCAAAATAAACCCGCGTTAGCCGCCGATGAACAATCATCTCCATCTCAAAACGTAGCCGGACATATACCGCAAGACCATTCTCAGGGCCGCTTGGAGCAAGATATCAATATCGCCCAAATAGAGGGACAGGTAAAAGCGTCGTCTGTTAATCAGATACAACAAATTGTTAAGGGTCATACGGATGAATCGGCCTTAATCTTAAAACGTTGGATTAGGGAGGCTCTATGACCTTAAACGCCCTTACACCTCCTAACTCTCTTAGCTCTCCAAGCGCATTGCGCGGGCCCGAGCGCGCGGCTGTCATCATGCTTGCCCTTGGTGAAGAAAATGCAAAACCACTTTGGGAATTGTTTGATGATGAGGAATTGCGAGAGGTAACTCTTGCCATTTCACGCTTGGGTTCTGTCACATCTGATATGGTAGAAGACCTGTTGGGTGATTTTGTTGAAAGCTTTTCACAGACCGGACCGGTTATCGGGTCTGTCGAGAGTGCCCGCAAACTTCTTGCGAATGTTCTACCCAGCGATAAGGTTGAAAATATTCTCGATGAAATCAAGGGTCCTGCCGGTCGTACAATGTGGGATAAACTTGGTAATGTAAATCCTGTAACGCTATCGCATTATCTGGCCAAAGAACATCCACAAACAGTTGCTGTGATATTATCAAGAATTCGCCCCGAGCATGCGGCGCAAGTGATTAGTGTCATGAGCGCAGAAATGGCCGAAGAAACTATCAATCGAATGTTATCATTGGGGCCAGTACAAAAAGACGTACTAGAAGAAATTGAAAATACACTACGTACAGAATTTCTCAATGCCATTACTCAATCCCCTGTGCATGATACGCACGAGATGATGGCAGAAATTTTTAATAATTTTGATCGTGAAAAAGAACAGCAATTTATGGAAAGCCTTGAATTGAAAAATCCAGGAGCTGCAGAACATATAAAGTCTTTGATGTTCGTCTTTGAAAATATCCTACAAATCAATGATCATGACGTGCAAATTTTATTGCGGTATTTGGATAAATCGATATTGGGCATAGCTTTGAAAGGTGCCAGCGAGAATTTAAGAAACCACTTCTTTAATAATATGTCAGAACGCGCCGCAAAAATTTTAAAAGATGACATGGATATTATGCGCCCTTTAAGAGCTAGAGAGATTGATAGCGCGCAACAAAAAATTGTAGAAATTGCCAAGAAGTTAAGTGACAATAATGAAATTTACCTCTCCAGCCAAGACGATGATGAGGTCATATACTAATGCCAATCACAGAAAAACTGTCTTTAGAAGATCTCGTTGATTTCTCTTTATCAGCTAAAAGTAAGGGATCATCAAGTACGCAACTTGATGTTACTGGTTTTAACCATCAAGCAATCGAGCAAAACGCAGCTGTGTGCCCTCCCGCCTTGACAAAGGATGATATCGATATTGCTCATGAGCGTGGATACAATAGGGGTAAAGAAGAGGCTTTCAATGAAATTGAAAAATTAAATAAAGAAAAAGAACAGGCGGTTTTAGAGCGTATTCACAATGCGCTACAAAATTCATTTAAGCCTATTGAAGTTGAAAACAAACGTAACATAGAAACTCATTTAAATCTGTGTGTTGAATATTTAAAGAATTATTCATCACACATGAATGCAAAGCTTTTACCTGAAAATATAGAAACCTTGCTTGCACCGCTCAATGAAATAGGAAAAATTCAGGCTAATGTATTTCGATGGCTTAATATCATTGTTCATCCTGATGATATCAAATTTTGTGAAAAAACATTTTCTGATAAAGAGAAATTCCAATTTAAAGTCCCTTTAAAATTTATCGCGGATGAAAATTTAAATCCAGGTGATTGTTTCATAGAATGGCAGGATGGCGCTCTTCATCAACGTTTTCAAAATGCCGCCTCACACCTAGATAAGATGGTTGAACAACTAAATAGTGGAATAGAGGATAACAAATAAAATGAGCGAATCTAAAACCTTTTCCCACAATGTACCTGCAGTCAGTACTGTTGATTCTCATAATGAGATGGGATTAACAGCTCTTCCTCAAACAAATCTTCAGCCAGAAATTATGGTAGAACAATTGTCTGATCCTCAGACAACGGCTAATAATTCAGACGATACAAATATTATTCCCTTGAATGTAATTCACGAAATTCCTGTAAAAATATGTGCTGTTCTGGGAAAAAAGAAAATTGATGTTGCGTCCCTCATTAATATGAAAAAGGGGACGGTCATCGATATTGATCGCAAAGTTGGCGAACCGGTTGATCTTTATGTCAATGATACACTCGTCGCGCGCGGTGAGCTTATATTTGTTGATGGAAACCTTGGAGTTTCCATGACTGAAATCATTCATAATCCAAATTCACAATTTCCTGATCATACAAACAATAATGATCAATAACGGAGTAATATTCGAATGCGTCTTTTGATTATAGGTAAAGCATCTAGTGCATTGTCGAGAGCGGCCCAAATCGCGCATCAGCAAGGGGCAAAAGTGACAGTCTCTGAAAATTGCGAGCATGCCCTTTCTTCCATTAGAAAAGGTGCTGGCGTTGATCTCGTAATGATTGATTTTTCTTTTAACATAAAGAAGTTTATCACTTCACTTAATGAAGAACGTATTGCCATGCCAGTGGTGGCGTGTGGTATTGCTGCTGATGCAGATGCGGCAGTTGCTGCGATCAAAGCCGGCGCCCGTGAATTCGTTCCCCTGCCCCCTGATGCAGATCTTATTGCTGCGATTTTGGCCGCTGTGGTTGAAGAAAATAGTAATTTACTGGCAGCTGATCCGGTGATGAAGAAAGTTGTTGCCCTTGCTGATCAAATCGCCCCGTCTGAAGCCTCCGTTCTAATCACTGGAGAGTCTGGTGTTGGTAAAGAAGTTTTTGCAAAATATATTCACCAAAAATCCAAACGTGCTGAAAAACCCTTTATCTCGATAAATTGCGCCGCTATTCCTGAAAATCTTCTCGAGTCTGAATTATTTGGCCATGAAAAAGGTGCTTTTACAGGGGCCGTAGCACGGCGTATCGGGAAATTTGAAGAGGCTAATGGCGGGACGTTATTGCTGGATGAAATATCTGAAATTGATGTTCGTCTTCAGGCAAAATTATTGCGCGTTTTACAAGAACGCATCGTAGACCGCGTTGGCGGCTCAAAGCCTATTCCTGTTGATATTCGCATTCTCGCCACTTCCAATAGAAACCTTGAACAGGAAGTCAAGGCAGGCACTTTTCGTGAAGACTTGTTGTTTCGCCTGAATGTTGTCAACATTGCCGTCCCCCCGTTGCGCAAACGCCCATTAGATATTTTGTTATTAGCACGCCATTTTGTCGAGAAATACACAGAAGTTAATGGTTGTCCCCCTCGCCTTTTATCTGAAAAAGCCCAACAGGAAATTGTTGGCGCTGCCTGGACTGGCAATGTACGTGAGTTGGAAAATGCAATGCATCGCGCTGTGCTCCTTGCGAGTGGTGATGAAATTAACGTAGATGCCATTCGTTTACCCGATGGTTCAGCAATCCAGCCTGCAATTACAAACATGACGGGCACAACCGCGAACACCGGTGATCAAAATGACCCCCGTCTTGTTGGTCGAACTGTCGCTGATGTAGAACGTGATTTGATTATCAATACCCTTGATCATTGCTTTGGAAATCGTACGCATGCTGCAAATATTTTAGGAATTTCCATCCGCACTTTGCGCAATAAGCTCAAACAATATACCAGTGATGGTGTTAATGTTCCCGCCCCTGGCGACACACGCATGACTGGCTAAATATATTATTTTTCAAAACTCTAACACAAAATAGACGACCGAGATTTTCCGATGAATTATAAAATCTACAAAGAAAGTAAACTGCCAGATATTGGTTTGGATGAGTTAAAATTGTTCGCAAAAAAGAAAATTGCAGCACATAAACATCGCCACGATCCACTTTATTTCGATGAAGACGATTTATGGTTTTGGCATGATGAAAAACGAAAACGAGTTGCTTTTGTTAATATCTTAAAAGTCAAAAAAGAGAGCTTACACGGTTTTGGAAATATGATTAAAATCAGTTATCGCAAAGGCCATTATTTTGATGAAGGTGATAAAGTCGTGGATATGCATTTAGTCAATGTAGAAGAATGTAACAATTCACCAGCTGATATTGCCCGTATGCTTAATGAAGCAGTAGACGAAGCCATCAAACGCCAAAACCAGGGGCGGAAAATACACAAATTTACAACACAGAAAAAAATGGATCAATCTGATCGTGTTTGAAGTTCCTGCTATTTTTTCACGTCTATCGAGTACGACACAAAAGCCATTAGGTTTTAGCGATATATTATTTGCTGCAGCTATCATTGGAATTCTAGCATTACTGGTTTTGCCTGCGCCCAGTTGGATGCTTGATATTCTCTTGGCTATTTCAATCACTTTTTCAGTAACAATTTTAATGACAGCGCTGTTTACGCGCAAAGCATTGGAATTTTCAACCTTCCCTGCTGTTTTATTGATCGCAACGATGCTGCGCCTTGGATTAAACGTCGCCTCGACCCGGCTTATTCTGTCACGAGGAAATGAGGGAACCGGTGCTGCTGGACGTATTATTGAATCATTTGGTAATTTTGTCATGCAAGGCAATACAATTATTGGAATGATTGTATTTACAATCCTTGTGATTGTAAATTTTGTTGTGATCACAAAAGGATCTGGACGCATTGCTGAAGTTGCCGCGCGGTTTTCTCTTGATGCGATGCCGGGTAAACAAATGGCGATAGATGCAGATTTATCGGCCGGATTAATTAATGAAGAACAAGCAAGAGAACGCAGAAAAACATTGGAGGATGAGACGAATTTCTTCGGTGCGATGGATGGTGCTTCAAAATTTGTTCGCGGTGATGCAATTGCAGGCGTACTGATTACGTTGATAAACCTGATTGGTGGCATGATCATTGGTGTTGCACAAATGGGCATGTCAATTGGGGCTGCAGGGCAATCATACTCTCTGCTGACAATTGGCGATGGGTTGGTTAGTCAAATTCCAGCACTTATCATTTCAGTTGCTGCGGGCCTTTTGGTTTCGAAATCAGGCATAGAAGGATCAGCAAACCAGGCATTAGGAACTCAATTTAGTGAATACCCACGCGCTCTAGCACTTGTTGCTTGTGTTCTCTTTATATTTGCTCTGCTTCCAGGAATGCCTTTTCTTGTATTCACACTACTTTCAATGATAATCGGGAGTTTATCATATTTGCTTTCAACTCGGAAAAAAGACCAAGCTAGTGAACAAGAAGAATTAGAAAAACCATCCGCTGAGAGTGAAGAGACACCGGCCCATATGCTGGCTATGGATGATCTTCGCATTGAAGTTGGTTATGGACTTCTTCCTCTCGTTAATGCAACAGAAGGACCAAGATTAACCGATCAAATTAAAGCACTACGAAGAGCGATAGCTCAAGACTTAGGTTTTGTTACCCCTTCAATTCGTATTCTCGACAACTTGCAATTAGGCTCCGATGATTATGTCATTCGTTTAAAAGAACAGGAAATTGCAAAAGGC
The DNA here is from genome assembly GCA_964479275.1 of uncultured Caulobacterales bacterium. Taxonomy (GTDB): domain Bacteria; phylum Pseudomonadota; class Alphaproteobacteria; order Caulobacterales; family Parvularculaceae; genus CALLPQ01. The sequence goes on along the minus strand of CAYZLR010000005.1, from coordinate 38,400 downwards.
ACGTTACGTCCAAACCAGTTTTTGGTCATGGACCCCACGGGGCAAGCAATCGATTTAATTGGTGAGCAGACGAAAGAACCGGCCTTTGGGCTAGATGCATTATGGGTGCAAGATGATCAGCGCGATACTGCTTCTTTAAGCGGATTAACCGTAGTTGATGCCGCCACAGTTTTGACCACTCATCTGACGGAAATTATCAAAGCTGAAGCACCTACGCTTTTATCATATGCTGAAACGAAGAAACTACTGGACGATTTGCCCGAGAAACATCAATCCTTGATTAGCGATTTAGTACCTTCTGTGACGAGCGTTACAACAATACAGCGAGTACTGCAAAGCTTACTCACGGAACAGGTTTCAATTAGAGATTTGCCAACCATCCTTGAAGCCATTGCGGAGGCTGCACCGCAATCGGGACAAGTCAGTTTCATTACGGAACATGTTAGATCCCGTCTTGGGCGTCAAATTTGTACGAAATTGGCAGGAAATAATGGGCAAACGGCGATATTAACCCTCTCACCCGATTGGGAGGAAGCATTTCACAGCGCAATTATTGGTGACGAAGGCAATCGTCATCTAGCAATGGCCCCCTCAAAAATTCAGGATTTTGTGGCTCAATCCTTGCAAATGTTAGAAAAAGCTGCTGCCAGCGGCGTTTCGGCCGCTATCGTAACGAGTGCTACGGCGCGCCCCTATGTGCGCTCCATCATGGAAAGAGTCAGAAGACAAACATCTGTGCTTTCACAAAATGAAATTCACCCCCATACTAGGCTACAGAATGTGGGTACGATATAATAACCTTGATACTGTGGTGAACATCAAGACTTTTTGAGTGGGTGAAAAATTGATAAAAACATTTATCGCTTCCGATGCAGAAAAAGCGCAAGCAAAAGCGCGCCAGGCAATGGGGCATAAAGTCATCATTTTGAATATTAGAGACCTCCCCAGTGGTGATGTCGAAGTCACCGCTGGAGATGAGGATGGTGCACAGCAATATCGACAGGATAATCCCAACCCGGTTACGCCGACAATCAATCCTGATTTCTCACACGATCATCATCGAGAACCTCGACCTTCATTCGATCAAAAGAAGACACGCAGTGATAAAATAGATGAACAGCGTTCTGGGCCTTTTGGCTTCTTTTCGAAAAAGGTAAATAAGAATAAAAACATAAAAAATATTCCTGAAGTAACCTCTTCCGAAAATGCTTCTAATCAACAGTATACAAAAGAAACTTCTCACTTTTCACACACGCGTGCAGACGAAAGCTTGGAGAAAAACCCTGAAAACAGACTCGAAGACAGTCTAGAAAAGCACCCCTTATCACCAGTTCGCAATTCAGATCACATACCCTCTGACCAAAAAAATTATCCACCTGATACAGAAGAACAGCGCGTTCCGACTCCAATACCGCGCGTTAATCAACATTATAATGAGGAAGCCAATAGTGGTTCGCGTCTGCATGAGACGTTAGAACAACGGTCAACAGAAAATTCACTAAGCCAATTACGCGAGCGTCTAACAGGGCAAAAAGATCAAGCAGCAGATCATCATTTTGATGATCCTGCTTTCACATCATTGATTTCGATTTTACGAGGGCATGGAATTAGTAATCGCCTTATGACAATGATTTTAAACGGAGCGCATAAAACGAAAGTTGACGATGATTTATATTCACTGGGGGTAGGAATCGCAGAAAGCTTTAATTTCTCTCCTTTAAAATCGACAGCGACTGTGCCGATTATGCTCGTTGGTCCAACAGGTGCCGGTAAAACTTCCTGTGCTGCAAAACTTTCTGCATTAGCCTTAAATGAAGGCGAAAATGCAATGATGATTACGACAGATGTTGGCCGTGCGGGCGCTTTAGAGCAATTTGCAACGTATAGCGACAAACTCAACATCGAGTGTTATGCGGCTGAAACACCCGAGCAAATAACCACCATCATGAAAGAGGCACAACCCCAAGGCGCAGTCATTCTCGATACACCCGGCATTAGTCCATATGATGCAGGTGATTTGGCGGCCCTAAAATCATATCAAACAGCCATAGGTGCCGAACCTGTTTTGGTATTGCCCGCGAGCGGAGATGTAAATGAGTTTACAGACTGGGCCCATGCTTTTCGTGCCTTTGGTGTCCGCTCTTGTATCATTACTAAATTTGACGCCACTCGGCGAGTCGGTGCTGGTATTAGTGCTGCCTTTGAAGGTAATATGACGCTGACTTATTTTTCGGAAACGCCATTTATTTCAGATGGTCTTCTCTCGGCAAGTCCGGAATTTCTCGCCTACAGGTTAACAGCAAACTATCCAGGGCGTATTGTTCAAAATTAAAACCTGACTTTATTCATAGCGCAGGGCTTCAATAGGGCTAAGCCCTGCCGCTCTGCGCGCTGGAAAAAATCCAAAGAAAACCCCAACGCCAGCTGAGGCAGCAAGCGCAATTAAAACCAGATTGGCGTTGATCAAAACATCCCAACCGGCGAATTTTGCGACTAATGATGACGCGCCTAATCCGATGGTCAGACCAATAATCCCGCCTATCATACACAATAAAACCGCCTCAACCAGGAACTGAAACAAAATATCATTTTTTCTGGCACCAATAGCCATACGAAGACCAATCTCGCGTGTGCGTTCCGTGACAGAGACGAGCATAATATTCATAATACCAATGCCCCCAACAAGAAGAGAGATTGCTGCCGTTGCCGCGAGTAATAACCCAAATGTTTGCGCTGTTTCATTTCGTGCACGAATAAATTCGGCAATGTTATAAATTCTAAAATTGTCTGCAGTTCCAGGGCGAATGCGCCTTTGTTGACGCATTAAGTCTGCAAGCGAGGCCTCTGCGCGTTCCAAATCAGATCCCTCAGTAAACATAACTCGCAAAGTCCCAACTTGATCGGGAACCGTCCCTCCACGCCCTGCTAAACGTGCACGAACTGCTGAAATCGGGGCCAGTACAATATCATCTTCATCGCGTCCAAATTGATTTTCCCCTTTTTCCCGCAAAATGCCAATGACCTCGAAGGGGACATTTCCAATGCGCAATTGGGCACCGATTGGATTACTGCCAGCATAGATTTCATCAATGATAGTTTGGCCGATGACCGCAAATCTACGACCGGAAGCAACTTCGGCTTGTGTAAAAAAACGGCCCTGTGATAATGGCCAATTGCGCACTGCCGGGTAACTTGCGTGAACGCCGTTAACCGTTGAAGGCCAATCATTAGCGCCTGCTACAAGAGTTGCGGAAACTCTCAACTCGCCAGTAATACCAAGCACATTTGGTATTGTATTTTGAATAGCTTGTCTGTCACGCTCGGATAGGCCCGGCGCAGAATTGGCACCACTAGAGCGGCCACCAAAACGAGAAGCTCCGGGTGCAATAGACAGCATTGATGACCCAAGGCTGGCAATTTGATCTTCTACTTTTTTTTGTGCACCAGCATTAATAGAGCTCATTACAATAACAGAGGCAACTCCGATAATAATACCAAGAGTGGTTAGTATGGATCGTAAAATATTTTGGTGCAGCGCTTTAAGGGCCGCTACAATACAATCAAGAAAGTTCATTTTGAATCCGGTTTTTTGGTTTTTCATCCGCAATGATAATACCATCACGCAAGCGTAACACGCGCTGGGTCCATTCTGAAATTTCTTCTTCATGGGTAACAATAATGACCGTCACACCGCCATCATTGAGTTCGGTAAACAGTCGTATAATCTCATTGGATGTCTCTGTATCAAGAGCGCCGGTTGGCTCATCGGCTAGAAGAATCTGGGGGTTGTTGGCAAGAGCTCTGGCGATCGCAACACGCTGTTGCTGTCCCCCTGATAGTTGTGAGGGAAAATGCCCCATACGTTCACCAAGTCCAACGCGTACTAAAGCCTTTTCAGCAGCGGCATTCATATCCGCTGGGCGATCTCGAGAATACAGCATTGGCAATTTAACATTTTCAAGTGCCGATGTTCTTTTTAACAAATTGAATTGCTGAAATACAAAACCAATTGTTCGATTGCGTAGGCTTGCGAGTTGGTCCGGTAGCATATCGTTGATCAATTCATCATTGATCGACAAATACCCATCACTAGGCCTATCGAGTGCCCCCAACAAGTTCATTAAAGTGGACTTTCCCGAACCGGATGGCCCCATAATCGAAACAAACTCGCCCTGATTAATCGTAAAAGAAACACCATCGAGCGCATGAATTTCTTCTGCGCCCATAATATATGTCTTACGAACATCTTCCCCTTTAACAAGGGCTGTTTTCTCTGCTTTTGCCAGAAGAGCCTCACCTTCTTGATACTGCTTTTCTTGCATTACGCAAACCTTTAACTGGATGGCGTTACAACTTTACGTAAGACAAGCTGTTCATTTTCCTGCAACGTGCCCCGCACAACTTCAGTATAGCGCCCATCTGAAATTCCTAAAAAGACGGTTCTTGGTTCCAACTGTTGATCGTCGCCTAATATCCATATCGTTTTTCTTTGTGGGCGATTTTTTTGGCTGGCAAGATATTTTTGATATTGTTCATCAGACAAGACAGATTTAAAGATCGCCTGCATGCGTTGCCGTCTATTATTGCCGCCACCTGGAGGGGGACCTCCTGAAAATAATGCTCGCATGCGAGTCTGGAGTTCAGTTTGTTGTTCCTTACTCAGATCAAGCTCTTGGGTCAGCGCGGAAAAATTCCCGCGGCCTCGTCCACCACGCTGATTGCCCCTACTAGAACTATTACTGTCAGAATTTTTATTAGCCTGGGCAATAATTGCTTCAGCATTATCAGGTTGAAAACGAGCTGCTGCATTGGGAATGCGTAAACTGTCTTCGCGCTGTCCTGTGATAATTTCAACGGTTGCTGTCATACCGGGGTACAAAATTCTTCCCGGATTATCCGCGTGTATGATCACAGTATAGGTTACAACATTTTGTAATTCGGTTGGCGCGAGGCGAACCGTTTCAACTCTTCCGGTAAAAGTCTGCCCAGGAAAAGCATCCACCGTAAATGAAACATCATTCCCCGCATTGATCGCCCCAATATCAGCTTCATTCACATCAGCTTCAATTTGTATACGCGATAGATCTTGTGCAATTTCAAATAAAACCGGCGCCGATAAACTTGCCGCTACAGTTTGGCCAACATCAACACTGCGTAAGATGACAACCCCATCGATTGGCGAGCGAATTTCAGTACGGGTTAAATCAACCTCAGCCTGCTCAAGGGAGGCTTCACGCTGTATCACCAAAGCTTTAGCGTTTTCAACCTGTGCCTTGGCGCTATCACGGTTTGCAATTGCGGCTTGATATTGCGCTCGAAAACCATCCAATTCCTGCGCCGATAAACCCGCATCCTCATCGAGTCCATTAAAGCGTTCAAAGTCATTTTTTGCTTGTTCAAGCAACGCGACCACACGACGTAAATCCGCTTTGCGTGCATTTAAAGAAGCAAGCGCTACAGCGCGATCTGCCCTTGCGGCGGCGACACGCGTAGCAAAGGTTTGAGGGTCAATACGTGCCACCAATTGGTCTTTTTTAACTTCAGAATTAAAATCAACATATAACTCGGCAACTTGTCCAGAAAGCTGCGACCCCACTTGTACGGTTACAAGCGGGCGCACGGACCCGCTGGTGGCAACAGATTGATTGATGGCACCCCGATCAACATTAACGGTTTCATAATTGCCAGTGGGTGCGGCTCCCTGCGCGCCCCCCCTGCTCAAAAGAAAGAAAACAGCCAGAGCCCCGATTAACGCTGCTACCAACCATTTCCAGGTTTTGGCAAAAGCGTTTTTTGTTACCATTATCATTATTTCTGCTCATAAATAGCGATCGATTGACGTATCAATACATGAAAATCCTTAAATGTTCACATTTTTCCCGTGAAACCTCTTAATATCACGGTTTTATGAGCGGTTTTCTAGGTTCTGAGCTCCAAAAAAGAGGAGTATTATTGGGAAAACCCAAGGTACAACACGTTCAAATGGATCACCTGGAAGATGGGCAAGGTGGATAAAAAAGCTTGTTATCCCCCCCGCACTATCTGCGTTCATGGTCCCAAACGAGTAAAAAACCACAGTGGTAATAAAGCCCGCTAATATCGCCGTAAAAATCAATCCCCCCTTGGGATTACGCCCGGCAATGCGTGCCATGACCATGGGGCCAAAGCCTGCGCCCAAAGCGGCCCAAGCAAATAAAACTCGGTTAAAAATACTATCGGGCAAAGTTAGCGTTAAAATTACAGCAAAGATCGCAATGGCCGTCATCACAAGCCGGGAGATTAGCACGGCCTTACCTGGATTTTTTGCATTTAATCCCAAATCATGAGCAACAGCTGCAGATGCTGCTAGCAAAATAGAATCCACTGTTGACATTACCGCTGAAAGGGTTGCGGCGATTACAATCCCGGCTAAAACAGGGGGAAACACACTCCCGGCCACGCGGTAGAAAATGGCTTCACCATTGTCGGGAATAGAGACATTTCCTCCCTCTACCAATGCGCGCCCCGCTAATGCGAGAATAGCCATCCCCACATAGACAAGCACCCCCCAACTCATTGCAATCGCAAAACCTTGCCGCCGCGCTGTTTCATCTTTCACAGCCATCAAGCGTGTCAGAAGATGAGGTTGTCCAAGAGCCCCCAAACCAATGCCCCACACCCCGAGCAAAAATCCAATCAAGATCATCGGTGTCATGCCGCCGGACAAATCTAGATATTCTGGTCGATTGGTCGTTTCTAATGTTGTGAATATTTCAGTAAATCCGCCTGCCGCAAAAAGAGCGGTCAGAGGAAGTCCAATCGATATCAACAACATCATGCCGCCTTGTAATGTATCGGTCACGCTAACGGCCCAAAACCCACCAAGAAGACAATAGAGTAAAATTATGACAGCGCCGATCAATACAGACTCAACCATGGTTAAAGAAAACTGATCCGAAAAAGCTTTTGCGGCAGCATCAAATTGCGCGGCAATATAGAAGATAAAACAAAGAATAATCAATAATGTGCTGAGCACTGCGATCGCGCGGCGCCATGTTGCGTGGACGGGAAGTTTCGCGACTAAAAAATCTGTCAACGTAACATGGCCCAGCGCAGCACTCTCTTCGCGTAATTTCGGACCAATCCAAACCCACATCACAACATATCCCAACCATATGCCGGGGATCATCCACAAAGCGCTTAATCCGGTACTATAAACGAAACCAGAAAATCCTAGCAGCACCCATGCAGAAGAGGTACTGGCCGCATAGGATAGGCCTGAAACAATTGGACCTACGCTGCGCCCGCCGAGAAAAAAATCATCCTCACTTTGCACACGCCGCGCAGCCCAAAGCCCAATTAACACTAATGTAAGTTTGTAAACGATGAGAGTGATTAAAACAGTGGTTTGTTGCGACACGGCCATTGGTTTCCTTAAGGTTTCCCCGAGGTTTTTATCACCTCTTCGAAATCGACTATATTTTATATGATAGCCCGATCCGTAATTCTTCGCCAGACATTGCCGTCACTAAATGCGGGAACCGCTCCTCCTGCGGCGTCGAGGATGAAAATTAATGCCCCTGCTCCCGAGCTACCAGCATCTGGAAGCGCAGAAAGACTCGCATTTAATAATTTAATTGGAGAGCTTACACTGATACTGCCACTTGCCGGCACTTGTAAGACCGTTCTGCTATTGGTTGTGCATTTTAAAATTGGTGTCCCATTATCTGCATTATTATGAAACTGGGCAATCCCGGAAGCGGGTGATAAAGCTGTCTGTTCGAGGTAAAGTATATTATCAACACCATCACCATTTACATTGCTGCGAATTGAAATGCGCCCCTTTGAGGATGGATTACCCCATAGGCCGAGATCACCATTGCTATTATAGGTAATCACGCGGCCTCCTGTACCAAAACCACCAGAGAGCCGCCGTACAAAAAAAGATTGATCGGGACTTTGACCGATCGCCCAAAAAGGTTCGCCCTCATTCGTCGAAAAACTGATATCTGACAGGCCAACTGATGATGCAATAGTAATTTGTTCAACGGTTACTCGGGCAGTATCATGATCTACTTTGAGGGCTGTTTTAAACTCACTGCCATCGTTGCTAACTTGTAGAGAAAAATCATTATTGCCAAGAAGCCCCAACTCAACTCGACCTGAAAACCCGGTTTGAAAAAGTAATGAGGCGTTGTTGCTACTGTCAGCTTTATTAAAGACATGGCGCAAATCTCCACTTCCCGGTGTTACGTCATCATGACTAAATAAGATCGCATCGGATTTAACGGCAAAACGATTGATTTCATCAGCATCAGTATTGATACCTAATTGTGCAAAAGGGCCAGCCGTTTCGTTACCTCCACCTCCCTCCGCTCCAGAAATAGCGCGCCACTCCCCTTGATCAAAAACCATAAGCCGCGATTGTTCACGATCAAAGATACGCCAACCAGGTCGCGGGACAATTTCTGCCCATGCCCCATCTTGGAAGGTTGCTAACGAATATTGTGCAAATCCAAACCAGGGCGAATTTTCATCCATGATATTGACGGGCAGAACATACATATCTCCCTCTTGCGGTGCTATCGGGGCGTCGATGATCGCTTGAGATATGATGCTGGTTTGCACAAGAGCATCCAGGCGTCGAAAACTTTCATTGACGGTGACGTGTTTTTGCGATTGCTGTCCCATCACATAAGATAGTGACAAGTTGTTCGATTGCTCCATGGATTAATCTCCTCAATTCAAGATGCATTTTCCAGACAATAAATGCATTTCGAGATAGGGGGATAAGTTAGAGCGGGCGGTTCAAAATCTACTCATTGGTCATAGTGTCAGAATTCAACTTGAAACAAACCACATTTACACTTACCAAAAGCATTAGAAACTTAATCTGACTAGGAAACTCTTTTCATGTTCAACCGGGCCGATGCGATTGATCAAGCTTTTACCAACCGTGTTCGGGCAAGCGATTTTCCAACGCCTATTGAGACCGCTCCCATTGACTCTGATTGTTATGAGCTTGCACCTTTCATGCTCGTCGATTTATTTGATACCCAGCTGATGAGCCGCCATCTCGATTTGATGGCACGCCGGTCCAAGGGAAAAACATTTTATTCGATTGGAAGTTCAGGCCATGAATGTATGGCAGCGCTAGACATGGCAACACGCAATGATGACATGGCGTTCTTGCACTATCGTGATGCAGCCTTTTTGATACAACGCCTTAAAAATCATGGTGGATTAACCCCTCTTCACAATATGGCCCACTCTTTCGCAGCCAGTGTAGATGATCCAGTTTCGGGTGGACGGCATAAAGTTTTGGGTAGCGCAAATTGTTTTATCCCCCCACAGACCAGTACGATTGCTTCACATTTGCCAAAGGCCGTTGGTGCAGCCCACTCCATAGGCATTAGCAAAAAGATTAAACACCAAGGACCATTGCCCCATGATAGCATTATTATCGCAAGTTTTGGTGATGCTTCTGCTAATCATTCAACCGCTCAAGGAGCATTTAACGCAGCCCAGTGGGCTTCGTTTCAAGGGGCTCCTATGCCAATTGTATTTATCTGCGAAGACAACAATATTGGTATTTCGGTTACAACCCCGCACGGATGGATAAAAACATCATTCCAGAATCGCCCGGGCATCACTTACTATGTATGTGATGGTACAGACATAGCGCAAACATATCATACTATGTGCGAAGCTGTTGGGTTTGCACGGCGTACACGCTCCCCAGTTTTCCTACATATGAAAACTATTCGTTTGATGGGGCATGCTGGGGCTGATATTGAAGCTGCTTACACTGCTATTTCCCAACTCGAAAAAACAGAAGCGAGAGACCCGTTACTTCGTACAGCTCATCATTTAATAGCGCGCAATATCCTTACCGCTGATGAAATCATTGCCCGTTATGAGGCAATGTCCACGCGCGTAGCACGGGTGAGCGCCAGTGCACAAACGGCACCAAAACTGAGCTCAGCAAAAGACGTAATGGCTAGCTTGGTTCCTCCAAAAGCGGTTAAAAAAACAGCACCGCTCTCCATTGAGAAAAATCAAAAAGCACACGGCAAACCCATTACTCTTTCAAAACATATCAATCAAGCGCTCGCAGATTTGATGGTGCAATATCCAAACCTTATCGCATTTGGAGAAGATGTTGGCAAAAAGGGCGGTGTGTATGGCGTTACCACGGGCTTACAAGATAGGTTTGGCCCTGCCCGAATTTTTGATACCTTGCTCGACGAACAATCAATTTTAGGGCTCGCAATCGGTATGGCTCACAATGGCTTGATCCCGGTTCCAGAAATTCAATTCCTAGCTTACTTGCATAACGCAGAAGATCAGGTGCGCGGAGAAGCTGCGACGCTCTCCTTTTTCTCGAATGGTCAATACACAAACCCATGTGTCATAAGAATTGCAGGACTTGGTTATCAAAAGGGGTTTGGGGGACATTTTCATAATGATAATTCATTTGCCGTCTTGAGAGACATTCCAGGTATCATTATTGCCTGCCCTTCCAATGGCAAAGACGCGGCTGAGATGTTGAGGGAATGCGTGCGTCTGGCTTATCAGGAGCAGCGGGTGGTTGTATTTTTAGAACCCATCGCGCTCTATAATACTCCTGATCTGCATGCACCAGGTGATGGAGCTTGGCTGTCAAAATATTCACCGCCAAAATCATCTACTGCGAAAAGCGGTAAAGCGAAATTTGGTAAAATTCATATTCATAGTGCGGAAAAAAATATAAAAACCCAAGATTTATGCATCCTTTCTTATGCAAATGGGTATTATCTCTCTCGCATTGCGCAACCCATATTGAAAGCAGAATATAATATTAACGCTAGAATATGTGATTTACGTTGGTTGCATCCACTTCCCGAGGAAGAAATTTTAAAGGCTATCGAAGGTGTAAAGTCCATATTGATTGTTGACGAATGCCGCAAAACAGGCTCCATCAGTGAGCAGATTATTACACTTTTTCAAGAACGAAACATTCAAACCCCTATTGCAAGGCTCACAGCAGAAGATAGTTTCATCCCTTTGGGACCAGCAGCTTATGAGGTTTTGCCCAGCGTCGATCAAATCGTTGGCGCATCTTGTGATTTATGGACTCGAGTCGCTAAACCCGTTACGAAGAAACTAAAAACTAAAAAACAAGCAACTCGACGGAGCAAAAAATGACACGCCAAACCGCTCTCGTCATCTGCCCAGGAAGAGGTTCATATCAAGCTTCAGAACTTGGCTATCTTCAAAAACATCATCAAAACCAAACTGACTTTATTGATCAGCTGGATGCATTAAGACGAAACAATAATCAAACACCGATTAGTGAATTAGACGGCGCAAAAAGGTTCGTGCGTTCGCGCCATACCAATGGTGAGCACGCATCCTTACTAATTTATGGCTGCGCGGTTGCCGATTACAGAGCAATTAATCAGAAAAAATATGAAATTGTCGCAATCGCAGGCAATTCCATGGGATGGTATTTAAGCCTCACATGTGCCGGTGCTTTATCGATTAAAAATGGTGCGCATCTTGTTAACACTATGGGGACTTTGATGCACCAAAAAGGGGTGGGCGGACAAATTCTATACCCAATTGTTAATGAAAATTGGAAGGTTGATCGCAAAAAAGTAAAACTTATCGAGGCTATCATTGGTGAAGCCAACGACAAAGGCTATCGGGTGAGCACGTCGATACATCTTGGGGGGACCATCGTGTTAGCCGCAGATAAGCCGGGTATTAAATTTTTAAAATCTGCCCTGCCCGCTTTTGATCGTTATCCTGTGGAGCTTTCTTATCACGCTGCATTTCACTCAAGTTTGCTTGACTTTATGATCCCCGAAGCACAAGCGTTTTTGCCGCAATCATTATTTTGCCAAGCTAGTATTCCCATGATTGATGGCAATGGGCGCATATGGCAGCCCAAGGGCGCTGATTTACAGGCCCTCTATAAATACACATTAGGTGATCAGATTAACCAGCCTTACAATTTTACTAAATCGCTTGAGGTTGGCATCAAAGAATTTGCCCCTGATAAGATTATCGTTTTGGGACCGGGCACGACAATGGGACCACCGGTCGCGCAAACCATAATTGCAAATCAATGGTTTGGTATAAATTCAAGAGCAAATTTTAAAAAACGACAAGACATTGATCCTGTTATCCTCAGCATGGGAATTGATGAACAAAGAGCATTAGTTGTTTAGAAAATTTTCGTAGTTGCGGATGGCTGCATATACCATTTCATAAAATACCTAACTCTCACATGCAGAATCCATATTATCAATCCAGCGCTCAATAAGCGAGGCTCCTTCACGGTGCACAAGACTGCGGCCAAGTTCAGGCATCATGGCGCCAGGGTCAGTTATGGTCATACGATAGTGCAAAATTGATCCTTGCCCGTCGCCGGGGTCAATATCATACTGACGCCCCCCCGTGCCCCCGCCAGCCGCAATAGGAGGTTTACAAACCCCCAGATGGGACACGCTTTCATTTTCAATATTCAGATGCAAACCTGAGGTGTCAGCAGGCCCGACTGGATTATGACAATGCGCACAATTGCTATCTAAGTATGAGCGTGCCTTTACTTCGAGCGCAGCAGACTCATCTTCTAAACCGGCAAAACTATATTTCTCCAACACGGAGATATGGCCGTCAATAGAAGGAATATGGTCTAGCCAGCCTCGTTTTTCTAACCTCTCAAGCTGATTGAAAGTCCCATCTGCATAATGATAATCACCATTTAACTGTCCGGGTTTAGGACCTAATGGCATAATTTTTTTTGTCGTAGCATTCGCCGCATGACAACCCGCACACTGATTAATATTCGGCACAACGTAAGTAAAATTTTGTAAATTGTCGCTAACCGGAAAAGAAGGATTCTCCATCGTCAGTTTAATGAGGGCGCCCGTTCGCTTCAACCGCGCTTCCTTTTGATTATGATCCCAAATATAGGAAATCGGCTCCCAACCCGCCTCACGCTTAACGAGAAGCCTTGTCTCTAAAAGCCTGTAATTTGATAGCTTTAATCGATTATTATGATGAACAGGTTGCACGTCTTTTTGCTTGAAAACATGTCCGTTATTGTTCTTTGGGTAATAGAATGTCTTTGATATAATCGTTCCGACCGGGAATTCTAACACATTGCCACCCGATCTTTTGGCTTGCCCTTCCCCAATCCATAAGGTTCGCAATTTTAACGCGTAATCTGTAAAAAGAGGGGAATTCAAAGTATAAGGCTGCACATCTTCACCGAGGGCAAGCTCTTCATCATGAACGATCAGGACCCCCCACTCACTTAAGTTGCTCGGTGTTTCGGTTTCATGAAAAACCGGTGATGAAGGCCCTTCATGGGAAAGATCATTGGTTGCAATCTTTGAAGATGGTTTGCTGTCGCCATTATGACTATTTTCCACTCCTTGAGAGCAAGAAGTGATCAAAATCATGAATCCGAGAAGCCACTGCCGAGATGCCATAACTAACTTTTCTTAGCCAATGTGATCTCCTCTAAAGCCGGTAATTCACACCCCAAAACCCCAGGCTCAAGACGCGGGTTTGCATTTCCGTTGGGTTGATCGGCATTGAGGACTTCAATGTCTTTTTCGTTAATGCATATTTGAGCGTTATCTAAGTTCGTTCGCATGTAACCGTCCCACAAGACATCGGGCAAACGCCCGTTAAGCCCAAACATCAATGTTTTTAATGTTTTTAAATCTAATCCATCTGGTGATTGGCCGCCACCACTATAGATATTATCATGAACATGAATTCGTTCTGGATAGGGATCAAAGCTTTCTTCTGCGCGAGTTAAAACCCAGCCTGTAGAATGTACAGATGAAATGATAACATTGGCCGTTCTGTTATCGGTGAGACGATTCCCAAAAATTTCAACATTATCATGGGACGTCACCACAATACCAGATCCTGCTGGTACACTCGCCACCGGGGTCCCTTTATGACCAAAATTCTTGGTGTTGTTTCCCGTTACTTCATTATTATAGATACGAACATTTTCACCCGATTGCGTCAAATTCGGCATGTTAAACACTAAAATGCCCCCGGTATTATCAACCGCAACATTATCGTATACGTCTGCCCCTTGAGTGTTTTCAATCTCAATGCCCGCCACATTAAACTCAGCGCGGTTATTTCGCACAATTACATTTTTCGATTGCCCGACATAAATGCCAGCATCAGCTGCGGCAATCGCCACGCTTTCCTCGATGAGTACATTCGTTGTTTGCACCGGATAAAATCCATATGCGCCATTATTTGTATCTGGGCCATTCGTCCATTCCGTCCGCACTCGGCGAATAATGATATTGTCCCCTTCAGTGATTTTTAAGGCGTCCCCCTTAGCGTCTTCAATCGCTAAATCTTCAATGGTAAAATTAGAGGCCGTGACCAATAAACCTTCCGCGCCGGCGATCTGATTTTTAAAACTCAAGATAGTTTTGTCCATACCAGCACCACGGATCGTAATATCATCGATATTTAGCGATAACCCTCGATCAAATGCGTAAGTCCCCTCAGGAATAGAGATCACATCTCCTGGCTTGGCATCAATCAATTGTTCAAGCAGTTTTTCCTGATAATCCACATTAACAGCGGGTGTTTTTGTGTTTTCCTGACTACAGGAGGCAACCCCAAGCATAACAATGAAGCCAGCGGCAATTTTCAAGTTCCTGCGTGACCGTTTCTCGGTGGTATGTCGATACAGAGCATTCATCGGATGATTTCCCTTATTTTCATTAAAATTTGAGGGGTTTTTGCCATCGGGTCAATAGATGAACGACTGGTCTATGCAGTTACACGGCGCTGTTTCATCGCCAATCCAATCAAAACATTGAGTTTAAGGAAGGTTTTGATCTTGGACGAAACACCGCTTATGCTAGAGCAGCTAAATTAATCAGGAGCATCCGCGTGAACGACAAATCTATCTTTCTATCTTGCACAAAACCAATGCTAAAGACATTTTGGGTCATAAGTGGCCTTTTTTCCATCCTCTTCCTATCGGGATGCGGTAGAGGCGAACCATCGTCACAGCCGCAAAAAGCGCCAGCATTGTTAGATGATCTCGCGTTAAGTGAAGGCGTGCACACCCCTGGTCAATTCAACAACTCGCAAGGCAAAACTGTTGGAAATGTCGTGTTCATTGGTGCACCCAATGGCGGTGTTTTAATACGTGTCGATGTCTCGCAATTACCTCAAGGGTGGCATGGTATTCATCTTCATCAAATCGGTGACTGTTCTGACGGAGATAGCGGGTTTAAAGCGTCTGGCGGGCATGTTGATCCCGATCAAAATCAACACGGATTACTCAATCAACAAGGGGCAGAAAGAGCGGATATTCCCAACATCTATGCTGGTGCTGACGGACGAGCAACAGCTGAGATTTTCCGCACTGGATTGTCTCTTTACCCCTCAGAGGCGACTGGAACACTGGGAAACGCCCATCCGTTGTTAGATGATGATGGTTTTGCGGTCATCATTCACGAAAATCGTGACGATCATCGCTCTCAACCCATTGGAGGCGCAGGGGGACGCATTGCATGTGCTGTGGTTGGGCGTTAAACTTTATCACACATTGGGGAGATAAGGTGGTAATGGAATGGTAAAACGAAGCAAAAATCGGGATCACTCAACGCAGACAACTAGAGGTAGCGAAACACCGCCAAATCAATTCCCAGCCCAACGGCGCTCTTTTTTGAAAAATAGCGCCGCACTCGGACTGAGTACTCTCACTGCAAATTCGTTTCTCCACGCCAGCGCATTTTCTCGTTCGGACGTATACCAACAAAATAGTGTGCAGGCGCGACAACCCTATCCAGATCCACTCCCCGATTATGATGATGATTACTATCCAAAGAACATTGATGAAGACAATCTCCCTGATGTTAATACAAACCCGAAAGATGCTCCTAATAACCCGCGCATAAAACCTGATTCAGGGCAGCATATTGATGCAAAATGGACACGGCTAGCGGATATGCCTTTTCCAGTTCAGGAGATTTACCCCGCCCCCTTTTGGACAAATCAAATTGCAAATCGCCAATCGAGAAAAGCACTTAGAGCGCAGCGATTCAATATCATTGTTAACGCCGGGGGAATTGTCGGTGTTAACAATGGACGGGTCGCCGCAACGCGCCAGGTTAGCGTTTATGATCCCATCGCGGATCGCTGGACAATTGGGCCTGCCTTCCCCGATGCTGGTCATCATATTCAGCTCGTCCCACAAAATGGGTATCTTTATGCCCTTGGAGGGTTTTCGAGTAATAACAGAAATGCTGGTTGGGAGATGCGCGATCGAATTTACCGGCTCGCCTCACTGGATGATAAATGGGAATATGTTGGCAACATGCCTTCCCCGCAATCCGAAGCTGTTTGCGTATCGCTAAATGGGTTCATCCATGTGGTTGGGGGGCGCGCTCCGGGAGGGAGCCGTAATTCTCAATGGGCGGATCATATTGATACTGATCGTCACTATGCCTATGATCCCAGAGCACGGCAATGGATTGAATTAGCCCCGATGAGCATCCCCCGTAACTCCGCGGCCGGCGTTGCGATGCGCGGCGTGTTGTATTTAATGGGCGGGCGACGCGTTTCCGGTGGCAACCTGGATATAACAGAAGCTTATGACCCCCTATCGGATCGCTGGCAAAAATTGCGCCCAATGCCACAGGCGCAAGCCGGCCTTGCCGCCGCCGCCATTGGGGATATTATCTATGTTTTTGGCGGTGAGTATTTTGGAACCCGCAATCGTGATGGCGGGGTCTATAAAAAGGTCTGGGCTTATGACACCAGCGAAGACCGCTGGCATAGCGTAAGCCCCATGCCGCGACCAAGACATGGATTAGGCGCGGTGAATTTGAATGATGCAATTTATGTCATTGGCGGTGCCGCGCGCCCTGGAGGGGTTCAAACATCGAACGTCTTGGACAGGTTTTTGCTGACTTAGAGCATTTTCCGAGAGCATAGACGCCGAGCCTAAAACGTTAAAGCCCCTCAACTTCAAATTGAATCGCCGAGGTACTTTACGAGCAAAATCTGTCCTAGCGATTAGGTGCCTGGACAAATTAATCTAAATTTATCATGTGGATTCTGATAATTACATCAATACTCTATTTATTAAGGTGACGTAGTTCACAGATCGACTAAACCGATACTCATAATTCGTATTATTTATTTCTAAAATGCGACATTTCCCGATATACCTCCCCATATTAAATCATGTGATTCCCACCACATAAAAAAAATTTTGGAGATTATAAAGATGAAAGCCCCTCAAGTTACGTTTAAAACCCGTGTCCGCGATGAATCTATTGAAGGTGATAATCCTTTTCGCTGGCAAGATGTTACCAGCGATGAACTTTTTAAAAACCGTAAAGTTGTTTTGTTTGCTCTGCCAGGCGCCTTCACACCAACATGCTCATCAACTCACTTACCAGGTTATGAAGCAGCAATAGAGGAATTTAAAGCTCTTGGCGTTGACGAAGTTATCTGCCTCAGCGTGAACGATGCCTTTGTGATGTTCCAATGGGGCAAGCATATGGGTGTGGAAAATGTACGTCTATTGCCTGATGGATCGGGCGAGTTCACCCGCAAAATGGGTATGCTCGTTGACAAAGACAATCTGGGTTTCGGAATGCGCTCATGGCGTTATTCGGCCTTTATCAATGATGGCGAAGTCGAAAAAATCTTCTCTGAAGCTGGTTTCGATGATAATTGTCCTTCTGACCCTTTCGAAGTTTCAGATGCGAAAACAATGCTAAACTGGCTTAAAGAACGCGCATAAGATGTGATCTGGCGCATTATTTAACATAGCGTATTTGTCGCGCGTCAGAATACCATATCATTACCATTGATTTTAAAAGTGTGGCACTTCGAAAGAGTGTGCCACACTTTTTTACCTCTATCGCAGTGGTAAAAACTATTTTAAAACACCTCCACCTCAAATTGAATCGCCAAGGTGCTTTAAGTCTTTCTTATTTCACATTTATTGCAGTTCAATCGGTTCCCACAGTCACGCAAAATGATTTAGACCAAGTGACGACCCATTGGGGGTTAGCAAAATCCGATAAAACAATAAGCTATAGCACTTCCTTGATTACATTTTTGATTACATTTGGGTCGGGGTAATTTTTCGCGCACATTATAGCGAGAGAGATCCCCCAAACATCATCAATAATCGATCTCATGATCAGTCGTGATAACAGTTATAGCGAACCGTTTATTAATTTCATCACTCCTGAAAAATCCAGATCATCACGGCCAGCACTTTCCATCAACGCATATAATGCTTCTGCTTGCGCACCGAGTGGTGTTGCGGCTTTAGCGCTATGCGCTGCTTCTTGAGCCAGACGCATATCTTTTAACATCATCGCCGCAGCAAACCCCGGTGCATACTCTTTATTTGAAGGTGCTGATTCAACCGGCCCCGGTGCCGGGCAGTAGGACGTCATCGACCAGGATTGCCCCGATGCCGTCGAGGAAATATCATAAAATGTTTGAGCATCGAGGCCAAGTTTTTGCGCTAGGTTAAAAGCTTCGCAAGTGCCAATCATGGTGATACCCAGCAGCATATTATTGGCAATTTTAGCGACCTGACCATTGCCGGCAGCACCCGCGTGGAAAATATTCTTTCCCATAATTTCTAAAACGGGCTTAGCTTTTTTGAAAGAGCTGCCCTCACCGCCAACCATAAAGGTCAATGTGCCCGCTTGGGCCGCACCAACACCGCCCGAGACCGGCGCATCTACCATCTCAAATCCTTGCTTGAGCGCCCCTCCAATAACTTCACGCGCAGACACAACATCAATGGTAGAGCTATCAATGAATAAAGCTCCTTTTTGGGCATTCTTCAAAACGCCATATGCGGCATTATACACAGAGAGAACATGGGGGCCCGCAGGTAGCATGGTAACCACAATTTCGGCGTCATGAACACATGCCGCAACCGTATCACCGCGCAAACAACCAGCATCAACTGCCCTGTCGATAGCGCCAATAGATAGATCAGTCGCTGTAACTTCATGACCCGCTTTGGCAAGATTTGCCGCCATGGGGCCACCCATATTCCCGAGTCCAATAAAGCCTATTTTTGTCATTATTATACCTTATGTCAGTGCTTCAGTTGAGTTTGATCCATGTAAGTGATGAGCTCTTTCCACAAATGCATTGGTTAGATACGTATAGACTTTATCAAAAGCTCTATTGCTAGCATTTTGCAGGAGAAAATTATTGAATTCAAAATCAATAAAGAAGTCTGTTTTCGAGCCTGCATCGTCCAAATCGTGAAAACGCCATTTATTCTCAAGTTTTTTGATCGGCCCTTCAACAAAATCAACGTCAATCGTTAAGCGTGTGGGATCTAAGATGACCTTACACTTAAATTGTTCCCGAAAAACCTTATACTGAACAATCATCTGTGCAAGTAAGATATCGGTATCATTGTGCTGAGACCGCTTTAGAATACGCAGCCCAGTACAATAGGGAACAAACTCAGGGTAACACTCCACATCTGCGACCAAATCAAACATAGCCTTAGGTGAAAAGGGAAGTTTTATTTCCTGCTGACGCTGCACCATAAATATCTGTTAGTCCCTAGCAGTTTGCACAATGAATTTTCATTGAGGGATGGTCATAATATCGGCTGATGCGATCAAACCAACTGATTATATTTTCCGGAATCTCATATAGCGCTTCAGAAGAGATGGAATGTTTCCACATCAGTGGAGAAGCCGCAAGATAATCTGACAAGTCAGGATTGTTGCCCCCTAAAAATGGATTATCCCCTAAAATAGTCCCTAACGTCGTCAGTGCTTTTGTAACATTTTGTGGCAAATCTGGAGATGACGCTAATTTTTCCAAACTCATGCCAAAACGTTCCTCACGTGTTTTTCGAAAATACTCAGCATCTTCATGCGTAATAGCATTTGCAACACGATGAAACATCAGTGGCCCGAGCGCAGGAAACAATTCCTCGCCCATCCATTTTTGGATCTCCTGCGATCGTGCTGCCGCTTCTTCACTATCCGTTAAGGGATGATCTTGATATTTCCTATCGAGATGCGCCAATATTTCTGCACTATCTTTGATGAGGTCATCACCATCATGTAACATAGGCAATTTAGCGTAATCCGCATCGGGGTAATCACATTTGGGTAAAAAGCCGAGCGCTACAGTTTCAAAATCTAACCCTTTGTGCAGCAAGCCAAACTTTGCCAACCAGCAAAAGGGGCTAAAGCGAACATTGCAATCAGCGCCAGCGAGATCGTATAATTTTAAATCAGCCATTTGTACTCTCGTTTTCTAATCAGTTATCATCCGTCCCTGGAAGAAGCGGTATGTGTTTATTCGTTCTATCGTCCTATGGAAGCATATTGAAAGCCGTTTTGTACCATCACACTTGGTCGGTAAACATTTCTAAGGTCAACCATTATTGGGGTTGTCATTAATGATTTCATGCGTTGCAGGTCAAGAGCTCTAAAAACATCCCATTCGGTGATAAGAACAACAATGTCAGCTTTTTCTAAAGTCTCATAGGGGCCTTCGCAAAATTCAACATTTTTAAGAAGATGCTGACTCTCTTTCATTCCCGCAGGATCATAAGCCCTAATCTCAGCTCCCGCAGCTTGTAACATCGGAATAATATCCAATGCTGGAGCATCGCGCATATCATCCGTATTTGGTTTAAAAGTTAACCCAAGAACAGCAATAGTTTTCCCTTTTACATCGCCGCCACAAGCATCAATAACGCGCTGAGCCATGGCTTTCTTACGTTCATCATTGATCGTCACAACCGCTTCCACAATTCTTGTTGGAGCCCCAACTTGCTGTGCTGTTTTTGCCAGCGCAAGCGTATCTTTAGGAAAGCAAGAGCCCCCATAACCGGGACCTGCATGAAGGAACTTCGCCCCGATCCGACCATCGAGACCAATCCCTCTAGCAACCTCTTGAACATCAGCCCCAACCTTTTCACATAGATCGGCCATTTCATTGATGAAAGTGATTTTTGTGGCCAAAAATGCATTGGCGGCATACTTAATCAGTTCCGAAGTCGCGCGATTCGTGAAAACGATTGGTGTCTCGTTTATGTAAAGGGGGCGATATAACTCGCGCATAATCTCAATGGCACGATCATCTTCAGCCCCAACGACAACACGATCTGGGCGTTTAAAATCTTCAATAGCCGCACCTTCGCGTAAAAATTCAGGGTTTGATGCCACGTCAAAATCAGCTTCGGGCCGGGTTCGTTTGATAATCGCTTCAACTTCGCTTCCTGTGCCCACCGGGACCGTCGACTTTGTTACCACAACAGTATACCCAGACAACGATGCGGCAATCTCTTCCGCTGCCGCATAGACATAACTGAGATCAGCAAAACCATCACCGCGCCTTGATGGTGTTCCCACAGCAATAAAGACAGCATCAGCATCTGGGATAGACGCGGCCAAATCAGTGGTGAAATTTAAACGCCCAGCCTTAACATTTTCAGCAACTAAAGCCTCAAGACCAGGCTCATAAATAGGAATTTCCCCGGCCTTAAGCTTGTCGATTTTATCGATATCTTTATCGACGCAAGTGACATCATGGCCAAAGTCAGCAAAACAGGCTCCTGATACCAACCCAACATACCCCGTTCCAACCATTACTACGCGCATGGAAACCCTCTCAATTTTTAACTGAGAAATTCTCAGCTATTTTTTAAATTCTTACGATTGATATAGCGAAGTTATGTGTATTTTGACAGAGGAGAATGGCATCATTTTCAGCGAATACAGCTATATGTGTACGGCTTAACCGTCTCAAGCAATTTTCAATTAAGAAAATATCGTTAATGGGCATTCTTAGGGAACAAAACGGCAGCAACGGTGAATACTAAAATTTTTGCGTCGAAATAGAGCGACCAATTGTCAATATATTCAAGATCACAGCGCACACGATCTTCCATCATTTCGTTTTCTGATGTCTCGCCTCTAAATCCGCTCACTTGCGCCCACCCTGTAATCCCTGGCTTAACTTTGTGTCGGCCAGAATAATTTTCAACAGTACGCGCATATTGATGATTGTGGGCCAAGGCGTGAGGACGTGGACCGACAAGCGACATATCCCCTTTAACCACATTAATCAGTTGCGGTAATTCATCCAAAGAATAGCGCCGCAGGAAAGCACCAATCGGCGTAACGCGCGCATCCCCTTTTTTGGCCTGAACAATATCATCTCCATCTTCAGCGACCGTCATTGATCGAAACTTATAAATCTTAAAAACTTCATTGTTAAATCCATGACGCTGTTGAGAGAAAAAGATAGGACCTTTACCCTGCAATTTCACAGCGATGATGCACATTAACATGATCGGACTTACGGCAATCAATATAATAGAGCCGAGGATACGGTCTTCCAGCATTTTTAATATGCTTCCCCATCCCTCTAATGGGCGGCGATACAAATTGAGCAGTGGGGAATCAGCCGAGCGAATGAGCTCCCCGCCAGAATGATCAAGCCAATTTTCGTTCGGGGCTAAAGCAATGGAAACCGGCAAAGTGGACAAAACACCTATGAGTTTTTTTAACTCTTTTGAATTTGTCGTATCCATAGCTACAATAATATCATCAACTTCATCATTGCGGGCCGCTCTGATAAGGTCTTCCAAATTACCGCCACTATAAAGTCCTTTTACGGCCCCTACCCGACCGCTTTCACGATCATAAATACCCACAATAGTCACCGGATCTTTAGAATGAACTGCCCTATCAGCGAGCTTAACCGCTAAAGGATTTGCGCCAATAATGGCAATTCGTCGGGAGAAAACACCATCATGACTGGTGGTGCGCTTCAAGCTATATGTCGCGATAACGCGAGATGTTAATAAAAAAAGCGGCGTAATGATCCCCCAAGAAAACAACCAAATCCGGGAATATGACTGGGATACTTTGAGCGCAAAGCCAAATGCTAACAGAGCCAGAATGATAGTTGACCATTGCGTGAAAATTGAGCGGATCGCACCGCGCAAAGTGAGCAATTGATCAAATTCATAATACCCATCTCGGCGAGAAACCGCGGAAAACCCGGTGGCCCCAATAATGCCTGCTGTTGCATAGAGCTGGAATTCATATTCCAGATTATTGAGCCCTTGATGATACACATGCGCAATAATGATTGAAGTCGCTATGATTAGGAGAAAATCAAAAAATTGAACGAGATCGCCATACAGCTCTCTCGCAAATCTTCTGCGTTGACGCACCCCATCTGTATCCAAGTCAGAATAATCAGAAAATACCTCGTTTAGGGTCTCCCCGGAAGTTTCCGCTTGAGAGGCCCTTGCTCTATTTTCCGACTGATCACCTATTTTAGGCTCAATCATACTGCGTCCCTAACTCATTTTTAGTCTAGTCGATGGTAAAAGGAGATTTTAAATCTTCTACAATATTCACACGAGAGATAAATCCCAGTTTTTTGAAGGCATCACTATGATTAATGGAGTCAATACCTTATTAGTCCGACAATAAGGTAAAGAAAACATGTGAGTATCGTTATTTTCTGCACAATTTAAGGCTGTTACCCAATAACAACCACCCCCATTTTCACAGCTCAACCCAATACACCAGTCAACTCATATCCTAAGCTATTTTAAAAATACACCCTATGTTTCAGGAACTTTTGATAAATGAATGATCATCAATTGATAGAAAAATTACTTGCTATTGTCATAAAAGCGGGAAGAGAAATTATTAATGTTTATCAGCAAGAATTTATCTCAAGAACTAAGGCCGATGGCACATTTGTCACCATTGCCGATGAACGCGCCGAAAAAATAATTATTGAAGAACTTGGTAAAATTTTACCAGATATCCCAATCATGGCTGAAGAGGCCGCGAGTTCAGGTGACATAACAAAGATTGGTCAGTCTCTCGGCTCAGAGTTTTTTCTTGTTGATCCCCTGGATGGAACACGAGATTTCATCAACCGCACTGATGAATTTACTGTCAATATCGCCCTTATTCGAAATCAATTTCCAGTTTTGGGGGTGATTTATGCGCCGGTTTTAAATGAACTCTATTATGCTGTTTGTGGAAAGGCTTTTAAACAAGCACCTGCTAATACCGAGGCTGTATCCATTGCCGTAAAAAATATTGATCCTGCAACAACTAAAGCTGCCGTAACTGCAATTACAAGTCGCTTGAATAGCAATGCAAAAACAAAATCAGTTCTAGCCGAAATGACGATTAAGGAATTTGTGACCGCCGGATCATCGTTAAAATTTTGCCGAATTGCAGAAGGGAAAGCCGATATATATCCCAGGCTGGGCCGGACCATGGAATGGGACACCGCAGCAGGGCAAGCAATATTAGAAGCCGCAGGAGGTTGCGTATTAATTCATCCTTCGCGAGAGCGCTTGTACTATAAAAAAGAAAATCGTGGGTTCGATAACCCAGAGTTTATGGCCTTTGGCTATAACCCATTTAAAAATAAATAGATTAATTTTTTTTACGTTGCCATATATCCCACATATCATCACTTTCAATATGTTTAAATTCACTATAGAGAATACCCTCTGAACGTTCAATCAAACGGTCAGTTTCAAGATTAATTTTGAAACGCGGAACGATGACAATATCAGAAAATTTTACAGCTCGCAAACCATCTGCGTAACACGAGCGATCAGATGGGTGCTCTTTTGGTTTTTCATTATTAGGATTGGTCAAGATACAGGCGATATCAGTGTTTGTGATTATTGAAATCTTATTGGTATGAAACCTTTCTAACATTTTCATTCTGGTTAAGAATATATCGAGAAAAGAGGTGCCAAGCGTTGCATGGTTTTGATCATACTCATGGCTTAAATCGATCATCGCAAATTGTATGTTATCGACTTTATCTTCAATCAAGTATTGAGCGTAGAGTTTATTAAATGAATTTTCCACCTGCACCCCGAGTAGAAAAAACACACTTATAGCTGCACACGCACCTAGTAAAATTCCAGATTTTGCCGGTCTGTTATATAGCAAAGTATACACATTAGCTTTAGCCCCGAATAACAAAACCGATGCTAAAAAAGATAATGCAATAATTACGTTCCCCCCCGATAGCATCATTAAATTCCCATCTGGAATATTGATAATCCTCGTTTCGTAGGGGGTATTAACAAAAATATTTATTACTTCTGGCTTCAGAATAGAAATAACGGCCAAGATAACAAAAACAAAAACTAAGCTAGCAAAATACCGAATGCCTCGCCGCTGCCCTCCCATAAAAGCAGAAAGCGTCAAAACCAAAAACGCTACAACTTGCATGACTATACCAGATAAAAATAACCCAATGAGTAAAACTGCACCAATGATACTTTCCCCAATAAAAGCATAAGAGGGTTTTGGTGCCTGCAAATTAATTTGCGGGGGGACTAAAAATCCAAAAGATAAAAGGCAAGCAAGTATAAAGGGTATGTTATGTAGTGAAACATAAGGATTTAAGATATTAACGGTTATCAGCGCCGATAAAAATGCAGCTATTAAAACCGGAAGGCGTGATTTAGTAAAAATGGTAAAACCCGTCAAAATCAAAAGGGCTAAGATCGCTCGCGCAATAATCATTACACGGCCCGGTTCCCCTCCAAACATATCAGCAACGGCGATAAATATTAAGGCTATCGGATTTTCTGTCTCCATCAATGAGAGAGTGCCTGCTTTTAACGCGCGTGCATCCGCCAAATCACCAAGAACGAGCTCTAATGGTATAGGATTGAGCAAAACAGGGCTAAGAAAAGTAAGGATAATAAATGGTAAACCGGCTAAAATGACCAAGATCGCCGTTAAAGTCGGGCTCTCCCATGTGAAAAAGAACCGGATCAGTCTCAAAATGATACTTGGTTTTGTTACGTTGGCGTACATAAATTGTATATTTCGGGAAATTTAAACCATTACAAGCAAATTACTGGCCAACTTGAATTGAAGGCTATCTTGCACATAATTATATGAACTTTTTTAAAATCACAGAAAACACGAAGAAATCCTATGGTGGTATAACGCTTTGCGCGATACCAAGCTTCAGATAAATACTGAAAATACAACCTATGTGGTCAGTTTTTAGTTTCCAAAAACAAGAATAATCCTTAGAAAGAAAGCGCTAGCAACAAATGAAACCAACACTATTGAGCATTTATGAGAACCCTCATCCATCAAGCATTTGATCCATTTGGTAGGCAAATCCGATTGATGTTATGGGAAAAAAACTTGCACTTTAAAGAGCAAGTCAGCCACCCCTGTGATAATCAGGAAGATCTGTTAGTAATAAATCCAGCTGGCACCCTTCCCGTTCTCATTGATGAACCTCCAACGGGAGGAGAAATTGCTGTTTGTCCATCAAGCGCAATTATCGAATATCTAGAAGAAGCCTATCCAATTCCAGCACTAATGCCTTCAACATCTGCAGGAAGAGCTGAGACAAGACGATTGTTATCATGGTTTAATATTAAATTTGATGTGGAAGTCAGCAAGCTTCTCACCTTTCAATCCATAGAAAAACGACTTCGCCGACAGGGTCAACCAGATCCTGAAATTTTACGACTAGGGCGAACTGCCCTCGAGTGGCATATGGATTATATTAATTATCTTTGTGAAAATCGAAATTGGCTTGCGGGTGATCGAATGAGTGTAGTTGATTTTTCTTGCGCCGCTCATCTTTCCTGCCTTGAATATTGTGATCATATTCAGTGGAGAGAATATGATTTTGCCAAAGAATGGTATGTGCGAATCAAATCACGCCCCTCTTTTCAGTCACTTTTAAAAGAGCGTGTGCCCGGCTTACCGGCTGCACGCCATTACAGTGATTTAGATTATTAAAAATGGCGGATAAACCTGACCCTAATGAAGCATCACGGGAAAAAGCAATTCAACAAAAGGCTTTTGAAGTTGGGTTTGATGTCGCTGAAATATGTAACGCATCAAAATTTTCAAACTCCCCGCTTCTCCCGAAGCGGTTAAATCATTTTCTGAGTAATCAATATCATGGCTCCATGACGTGGATGGAAGAGCGCAAGGAACAACGTAGTAATCCTCAATCTCTATGGCCAGAAGTTCAATCCATCATCATGCTCGGAATGAATTATGGCCCAGAAAAAAATCCATTGCCTCAACTACAGCAAAAATCTAAAGGTAGTATATCCGCATACGCACAAAATAATGATTATCATGATCTGATCAAGAAAAAACTGAAAAAAATCGCCAGGTGGATGGTTGAAGTTTATGGCTGTGATGTCAAAATTTTTGTTGATACGGCACCGGTTATGGAAAAACCGTTGGCACAAGCCTCAGGCCTCGGCTGGCAGGGTAAACACACAAACCTTGTCTCGAGGGAGTTTGGGTCGTGGTTGTTTATTGGATCAATTTTCACAACCTTGGATCTAAACTCAGGTACACCAACATCTGATCATTGTGGATCCTGCTCAAATTGCCTTGATGTCTGTCCAACACAGGCGTTTCCAGCTCCCTACCAGCTCGATGCACGGCGTTGTATCTCCTATTTGACCATTGAGCATAAGGGATCAATTCCGGAAGAATTTAGAAAACCGATAGGAAATCGCATTTATGGATGCGATGATTGCCTTGCGGTTTGTCCCTGGAATAAATATGCACAAATCACAAAACAAGAGGATTTTAAACCCAGAGATAGTTTGGCTGCACCCGATTTAAAGACACTCTTATTGCTGGATGATGAAGCATTTCGTAAGCTATTTCGTAAATCACCTATCAAACGTATTGGACGGAATCGTTTTATCCGCAATGTGTTAATTGCAGCGGGTAACTCGGCAGACCAATCGATAATTCCAATCGTGAAAACGCATCAAAATGATGAGGATGCGGTTATTGTTGAGACTGCCTGCTGGGCTTTAGATCAATTGAATTTAAAGACGCAATAGCGCTCGTGCATCTTAACAAACACCCAAAGCTAATAAAAAAGCCCCCCGCTCCAATGAGTAAAAAAAATACGAACCCCAAAAAATGACTATCACGAACAATAACAGCTTGAGCATGGTTTTGAGGATTGACATAAACTGTAAAAACATCGCCAGGCCTGTATTTAATTGATGAGCCAGGATTGAAAAATAGATGATTTGTAAAAAAACGAACTTTCTGTGTACGGTGATTAAGCCCTGCAAAATGATAGATATAATTCGTGTTTAGCTGATTAAACAATCCTTCGTGGGCAGGTTCATGGATTGTAGCGCTCGTTTGAGGCCATTGTGCGCTCAATAATGACACGCGGTAATCATGTACCGTGAATAGAACGCCGTTGGCCGCCATGAAAGCCACGGCCCCAAAAATCGTAACTAAAATAATGTTTTTATGGTTATTCATCATATATCACATTGATCTACTCACGCATTCCCCAACGGTTACTCTGTTTGTCATTCATGACTAGCATAAGCCCGGTTGTCTATATTATACTAAAATTATGAATGAGTCAGGCTCTCCCATATCATCTGAAAATTTACCTCAAAGTATCGAGGTAAGTTGTGAAAAGCTCCCTAATTTAAAGGGAGCTCTATTGATTGCTGATTATGTAAAAAACCTTCCTAGTAAACCGGGCGTTTATCGCATGTATGGAGAAAACCGTGAGGTTTTGTATGTTGGGAAGGCTAAAAATCTCAAAAAACGTGTTGATAATTATACGCAACTGAAGAGAAATTCCAATCGCATTCAACGCATGATTGCGGCAACGCGGTCTATGGAATTTATTGTTACGGGCACTGAAACTGAAGCCTTATTACTAGAAGCAAATTTAATTAAGACCCTTAAGCCACGCTTCAATGTTCTACTGCGTGACGATAAATCCTTTCCCCATATATTAATCGCGAGTGACCACAAAAGCCCGCAATTGCTCAAACATCGCGGTGCTCGCAAGCGCCCGGGAAACTATTTCGGACCTTTCGCGTCTGCAACCTCCGTTAATGAAACACTTAATACACTACAAAAAGCATTTTTGTTGCGCTCTTGTAATGACAGTGTTTATGAATCTCGGACCAGGCCATGTCTACTCCATCAAATCAAACGGTGCTCGGCTCCGTGCGTCGATTTAATATCTGAAGAAGATTATAAAAAATTGGTTAAAGAGGCACGTCAATTTTTGAACGGGTCAGATGGTAGTATCCAAAAACAACTCTCAAAAAAAATGGAGATAGCTTCGGAAAATCTTGATTTTGAAAAAGCTGCAGCACTGAGGGATCGTATCAGAGCACTAAGCTATGTTCAGGGGCGCCAAGACATTAATACTGAAACTATTGAGCAAGCAGATGTGTTTGCAGCTCAAATGCACGGAGGGAAAGCTTGTATCCAGGTCTTTTTCTTTCGAGCCTATCAAAATCTTGGCAACCATTCCTATTTTCCCCGTCATGATCAAGATGAAAAAATAGAAGATATTTTGAGCGCCTTCATTGCACAATTTTACGATAATCGTGAACCACCACCACTTTTGTTGACGAGCCATAATCCCGCGCAAAAACCGTTACTAATCGATGCCTTAAGTCTAAGAGTTGACTATAAAGTAAAAATTCATACGCCCGAACGCGGTGAAAAACGTAATATTATGGATAACGCGATCATGAATGCTCATGAAGCGTTGAGCCGAAAACAGGCCGAAACAGCCAGTCAGCTTAAAAATTTGAAAGCATTGGCAAAAATCTCAGGACATGAGGGGGATTTGAAGAGAGTGGAAGTTTATGACAATTCCCATATTCAAGGAAGTCATGCTGTTGGCGGTATGATCGTCGCAGGTGTAGAAGGGTTTGAGAAAAAGCAATATCGGAAATTCAATTTTAAAGACGAGAACACGAAATCAGGAGATGATTTCTCCATGATGAAAGAAGTTTTAACACGCCGCTTTGTCAGAGCGAAAAGAGATGATTTTGATACTGAACAATGGCCAGATATGATCATTCTAGATGGCGGTAAAGGACAGTTATCAGCAGCATTGGAAGCTCTGGAACACGCAGGCCTTGGCGAAATCATGAATAATAATCTTTGCAGGGAAGAAAACCAACATCAATTACCCTTGCCGACAATTATTAGCATAGCCAAACCAAAAAAAACCAATGAACGAGGGCAAAAAAGTTCTGATAGAACCATGGGGGCTATGGCAGAACAAATCGTTTTACCGGGCCAAGAGCCGTTCCTCATCCCCCCCCGTGACCCTGCCCTATTTTTCATACAAAGATTGCGCGACGAAGCACATCGATATGCAATCTCCGCACATAGAGGAAAACGCAAAAAAGCAATAAGTGCAAATCCACTAGATGAAATAGCCGGGGTTGGCGCGGCTCGCAAACGTGCCCTATTAAATCACTTTGGTTCTGCAAAAGCGATCAGTCGGGCCAAGGCCAAAGATCTTGCGACTGTTGAAGGTATTTCCGACGCACTCGCGCAAAGAATTTTTGACTTTTTTCACGGTTAACGCAATTGGTGATCAAGTGGCTTGTAGTTGATCATCTTTTTTTGAGTATTAAGCCGTTTTTATTCAAAATATCAGTGATCTTTTAATTCGGGCTCGTATCCTAGCGCGCGCATGGCTGCCACGACACTTTCTATAGCTGTTTGCGCAAGCTTTTCTTCTTCTGCACGCGCTATGATGGTAACACCTAATTCGTCCCCATCGATGGGATAGCTACCAAGGCTTACTCCTTTCAATGCAGATTGAATATCACCTAACTGACGCGCTAATTTGGACTCAGGCAGACCGCGTGCCGTTGCAGCTTTAGAATGGAGTTTAGCGCCTCCCTTGATGTGAGGCTCTATGGAGGCAACCATAGCCTGAAAAATTCTTGGAACACCCGCCATGACGAATACATTTTCAATCATAATTCCGGGTGCGCCTGAGGCTGGATTATCGATCAACTCTGTTCCCGCTGGCATTAAGGCCATGCGTGCGCGCTCTGGCGTAACAGGCTCGCCTTTCGTACCATACCAAGCCTCAAGCATGGCTCTGGCTTGTGGGTGCTCTTCTACAGAACGCCCAAAAGCAACCGCGATTGATGAAAATGTAATGTCGTCATGTGTTGGACCTATGCCACCAGAAGTGACGACATAATCATAGCGTTTTCTTAAACTGTTAAGAGCCGCAACAATATCCTCTTCCTCATCAGCGACAATGCGCACTTCTCGAAGATGTACGCCGCGTTTAGTAAACCATTGAGCAAGATAATTGATATTTGTATCTTTGGTGCGTCCGGAAAGAAGTTCGTCACCTATAGCTAAAATCGCAGCTGTAACAGTCATAAAAGGGAAATCCTTCGTCAGTTTATAGAGCAATATAAAAAGACCTTCGCCCTTATGAAAGCGCGAAGGTCTAAATTGTTAAAGAATATTAGCAAAGGGGTAGAGGGATTTACTCTCCCTCTCCATTCGAAGCCGCTTCTTCTGCCGCTTTGCTGCCCGGAATTGGGGTGCCAGTTTTATCATATCCACAATCTCTCAAATCATTAGCAAGAGCTTCAGATAAATCATCTAATGCACGCCCTTGAAGTTGAAGTACACGTTGCGCATCCTCCAAACGGCTGAGTGCATTTTGACAAATCAACGCTTTCTCCTCATCTTCACGTTTCTTCGTCAAGATTTGAACACGAATTAATTCATTGATATAAGACACCCATCGATTAGCATCACGGCGTGTTGTTGGATATCGGGTAGCATTTTGAAACGCTTCTTTAGCACGATTAAGTTGAGGGATGTCATCAGGGCCAGCTTGGGAAAATCTTGCATTCCCAAGAAGCATCCAAACGTCAGCAATATCTTTTTGCCTTAACCCCCCACCTCTCACAGCGGCTAACAGCTCTTTTTCAGCAGCGTCAAATTGTTCATCAGCAACAAGAACCCGGCCAAGTCTAAACCGCAGATCGGCACTATTTGATGAATTTGCCGCTTCTCTCAAGATTGGAATGGCTTTTTTCGCTTCGCGTGATTGGTCCCAGAGTTGCGAAAGCAGAACAAGATTATCTCTGTTTCTTTTTACTGTGCCCGCAGTCATCTCACGGTCTAATAGTTTCGCACCACGATATGCATTTTCAAAAAATGAATAATATTGAATGAGCTGAATGATTTGCTCTTCTTTTGTTAGAAGACCTGCCCGGTAAGCGACTTCTAAAACTGAAAAAGCATCTTGATCTTTATCGTTCACCGCATAAGCACCAGCGAGCTGCGCCCAATAACCAGATTCTTCAGGCCAGATATTAATCATTCTCTCCAAAAGATACGCACGTTTATTAAACTCTCTATTTTCAGAATAGATCAAGTTCATCGCAGAATAATAGTTTTTATCCGGCGAACCGCCTTCACTGTTTTTCTTTCTCAGCGCTACTTCCATGGGCTGTTGCGCATTGCGATAATCTTCTTTTTGAACATAGGCGAGTGCGAGCAGGTAATTGGCATTTGCAGGTGGCTCACCACAAGATTCGCGAAGCCATTTGCGCAAACCTGTGATCGCTGCATCATAATTTTCTAACTGAAACTGCAATTGGGCGATGTAATATTGCAGATTATTGGCCCGTTCAGTGGTTAAAGCGCCTGTATTGACCGCTGTTTGAAAGGCCCGCAACGCCCCTCTGGTATCATCTTTTTGCGCTTTAAAACTTCCCAAAACTTCGTAAACAGTGGCTTTGTCATAACCTTGCAAACGGTCGCCGCGAGATGAGATTAATTTATTCAACTCTGCAATCGCACCATCCAGATTTGGTGGCGCTTCCTGGGAAAGGTTGAGTGCATTTTGTACGCCAAGGGCTACAGCATTCGTTAGAGAGGGTTGCTGCCCAGACTCTGCATCACACTGATTAGTTTGAGCACTCGCTAGAGGGGTCATGATCCACATCGCAATCATGATGGAGAGCAATGATGCTAATTTTAGCCTGAACTTTTGCAAACAATTGGTCATAATCATAGCCTGGTTTTTACTTAATTCATTACAGTTTTGGCAAATTTGTCTCAGCCATTCATTATTGAATGATCTACCGATATTACTATTCAGCTAATCGGAAGGTCACTCGGGTTACAACACCGCGACGCCACTCGGCTTTATTATCCACAATTTTAGGTTGATACTTCCACCGTTCCACTGATCGCGTCGCAGCACGTCTGAAACAACTTGATGAGTCATCAATCACTTTAATATTTTGTGGCTGGCCTGAGGGATCCACATCAAATTCGAGCACCACATATTCTTCACTCTTGGCTCTCGCTTGACAGCGATCTGGATATTGTGGCGGAATGCGCACGAGCGGCTGAGCATCACGGTCGGGATTAAATCCCGTACCAATTTCTAACTCAACTTCGATTTTTGGTTGCTCTGCACGGACGCCGTCAATCGAAGGTCTATTTGTAGGATCAACAGTAGCAGGCGGCGGCGGCGGCGGCGTGTCGAGGACAGGACGTTCAAGATCTGCCAGATCAGCGACGACATCCACATCAGGCACCTTCGCATTGATATCGATCTTAACAATATCTCTTTGTTCTTCGAGCTTAGCTGGAACAGTTATGAACGAATACATCGTTAAAAAAAGCGCAACAGTTACCAAAATAGCACCTGGAATGCCAACAATGATCCTGATTAAAGATCCCATAGTTCGTCTCCCGTCATTCTTGACGTCAATAAATTATTATCGCTACGAATCGTCCGTAGAAATGGCGATAGTATCCATCCCTGCATCACGGATTTGATTGATCACTTCTACTAAGATTTTTGATTTCGAGCTGACATCCGCTTGCACAACAGCAGTTGCGCGCGGATTTTCTCTCCGAAGCCCTTCAACATAGGGTTTGATACCGCCCAGCTCAACTTCCTCGCGGTTTAGCCAGATGTTATCATCAGCATCAATCGCAACCAAGATCGTGCCAAATCTTTGTTGAGTTGCAGTATCCGCTAACGGGCGTTCGGGCTCAATACCGGGTTCTTTCACAAAAGTCGAAGTCACGATGAAAAAGATCAGCATGATAAACACCACATCAAGAAGCGGTGTTACATTTACATCCTCATCATCATTCGGTGTGGAAGATAAATTACGTCTTGCCATAACTCTATCCGTTTACTTTCTTAAAACTTAACTGACATGCACTTAAGGATCCCATCAAAATCGGAAACCCATTAGATGATCCGACCACAGATAAAACTAAAACTCATTATAGTTAAATACTGTGTACGTAGCTTGCATATCCGGGGTCATACCCCCCCCCCGGACAATGGTAAAATTTTTAGACTTCCGCCTGTAACGTTAATGAAAGTCTACCCGTCGCGCCGGCTTGTCGTGCCTGATCCATTACAACCACCGTAACACCAGATTCTGATGTAGGTGCCGCACTGACTAGAACCACCCCTTTAGGGTTTGCAGCCAAAAACTCAGCAACAGTATTTTTGACGGATAAGGGATCAACACGGCGCCCCAGATCTACCTGTACAAGGCCACTTTCTAATACAGAAAGGATCATTGATGGTGGGGGCTTTGGTTTTGAGTCATCATTATCATTACTAGGTGTCGATACATCAATACCCTGTTCCCTCAAAAATGTTGCTGTAACAATGAAGAAGATCAACATAATGAACACAACGTCGAGAAGCGGTGTTACATTAACCTCACCGGCATCATCAGCTGTTCTACGTCTTCTCATGATCCCTCTCCAATCTGTAGGGTTTCAGAAAGTTTGGCATCAGCCTTTTTCACATTAGCTTCAAAGCTATTGATGAAAACTAGGCCAGACAATGAAGCTACCAAGCCAGCCATTGTCGGAATGGTGGCTTTAGAGATACCACCCGCCATGAGGCGTGCATTAGAGGTACCGGTAGCCGCCATCACGTTAAAGACTTCGACCATACCGGTCACAGTTCCCAGCAGACCTAAAAGCGGTGTGACAGCAACTAGCACTTTAATGAACCAATTAAACCGATCAAAATCATCTCTTGCATCCGCAAGCAGTTTGCTGCGTACAGCAAGTGCATACCAAGACGTTTTATCGTCACGAGATTGCCATGCGCGTTGGGCCTTTTTCTGGACGCTGTCCTTACCAGTCGTCCAGAAGATGAGACGTTCAATGATAAACGCCCACATAAGAAAGGTTACGCCCATGATGATGACAAGAACATTGCCACCGGCTGCCAGAAACGCAAGAAGCGATTCATAAGCAAATGTTGGGTTGAGATAAGCCAGCATTGGAATAATCCTTTTTGTTACTAGCTACAATTAACCGCGGTTTCCTTCGGCATGCTCGGCAATTATGCCAGCAGCCTTCTCTTCCAATGTTTGCGTAACGCCTTTGGCGGCACCAGAAGCAAAAGCATGAATGAAAAGAAGTGGGATCGCGCCAATCAAACCTAACACTGTCGTCACCAATGCAGCAGAAATACCACCCGCCATAATTTGCGGATCACCCGTACCGAACAATGTGATCGCCTGGAAGGTCTGGATCATACCGATCACTGTACCCAATAGCCCAAGAAGTGGGGCTACGGCAGCGAGCACTTTAATAAAGTTCAATCCGCCTTCAAGTTTCGGAATTTCCTTTAACACAGCATCATCTAAACGAAGCGCCACGGTATCTGTGTCCGCTTTATTAGTCGCTTCATAAGCCATCATGACGCGACCCAATGGGTTCGATTTGGATATTTTCTTAGAACGCGCTTGAGCTCGTACAGCACCGTTGGTCAGCGTTAGCATTACGAGACGAAAGAGACCAAAAGCAACACCCAATATTGTCATCGCAACAATTGTGTACCCAACCGGACCGCCCTGATCGAGGCGCTCTTTCAATGTTGGTTCTTCAACAGTAAGCGCAAGCAAAGCGCCTAATGAAGGATCGATGATACCGCGAACATAGTTACCGCCAGATGAGTTCTCAACATTAGAAGCAAGACCCGCGCGATTGCCCGTAGGTTGGCGTGTCAATTTCTTTAGCGCCACATTACCTTCACTGTCTTTTTGATAAACCAAAAACTCACCGCCAGAAAAAGCTACGAATGGTCCAACGCGTGTGACTTGAGCTGAATCGGGGTTTCCTTGCTCATTGACGATATTAGCATCAAAGGTCGATATACGCCCCTGCTCGGTCATCTCCTGCATATATGTATCCCAGAGATACTCAAGCTCTTCAATCGCTGGAAGCTTCTCACTTTGAGCCGTTTCAAGAAGCGCTTTCCCACGCCCCGGGAATTGCGCGCTAATCAAAGAAGTTTCAATTGAAGTGTTTAAATCGTTTGCCGCTGAGCGCGCCGCGCCAAAGAGATCACGGAATTCACCGTTTTTCTCGTCTAGCTCCGCCGTTAATTTAGCTAACCGTTCACGGTTTGCATCCCGCACGCCTTCAAGGCGTAAAGTTTCGGCCTTTGCCGCATCTTTACGGGCCTTCACCTGAGAAAGTTTGGCTCTCTGTTGATTACGTTGCGCTGTAAATTCAGCTTCACGCTGTTTATTCTCCTCAGCAGATTTGCGACGTTCTGCCCGAACATCACGAAGGATGTCGTCCAGTGTTTGCGCAGAAACTGACGATGTGAGAGGCGCGGTTGTAACATCAGCGCTCAATGCCGCAATACCGGCGAACAGGGATAGACCTGCAAGTTTCAAGAGTTTCATGACTTTAATTCCTTGCTATTCTAATTCTATTGTGCCGCTAGGCGTTTAACAGGCAGTGCAAACAGGTTCGGCGCCATTTGCCCCTTGGCCATACGCATCGCGATCTTTACGTCTGGAACGTAACTCAGCGGCAGGTCCGTCCATGCTTTAGCGTTATTATCCCAAGCTTTCAGGATTTGATCATTCTCAGTTTTGAAAATCAGCTCCACCCGGCCCACTTGAAGTAATTCGCCCGCAGTTGCCTTGCCATCAATATCAATAGACCCTGTGTAGTGGTTCATTGTGCGCCCAAATTCATTCTCCAGAGAGTAGGCCTCAACGATGGTCCGATATTTTTGCGCGGCAGACGAATCAGGGTCATCAACAGCGGCACGAACCCGATTTACACGGGCTAAACGACCATTCGGCCCCTCAAGATTAAACGGAATATCGGCATCAACAAACTTTTCAAATGCAGAAACCATATCAAGCATTAAAGGCTCAACCGCTTGCTGCAAACCGGCAACGTTGGTGATATCTTCTTGCAAGCGCGCAACTTGGCGTTCTTGATTTTCAATCGTACGTTTGAGGGAATTGTTGTACCTGATTGAGGCATCTAATTGACGCTGATCAGCTTTGAATTGATTGAGCAAATCTGCAGTTTGATCGGCTAATCTATCAACAACTTGTTGAGATTTCTTCGCTTCATCTGCTGTTGCTTTTGCTGTGTCTAATGCTGCCGGAAACTGTGCCGTTGCGGAAACACTAAGAGCGACTGACATCGCCATGATTGATCCAAAGATCGCTACTCTTTTCATTCTTGCCTCACCTGAATTTGTCTAACTTACCGGTTTTTTTTGTCACCACCGGCACCTTGCTCAACGCTCTTAGAAAATAAGAAGCCAAGTGGACCGGCATGTTCGACAATCTCGATTTCAACTACTTGATTTAAACTACTCTTTTAAACTTAACTGTTAGCGCCGAAAATCAGCACACATATAACTATCATACTCAATTTGAATCCAGAATCAATTTTGTGTCATCATGAACCATAAGGATCCAAACGCTTCTTTTTGGCTTGATTGTTGCCTTAATATTAAAAAAAGCACCATCAAACTCTTATTGGTTGAAACATAAACTATGGAATAAAAAGTTGATAATTTCCTGATTAAACAAGGAAACAATCAACCCCGCGCCCACATACTATGCCCCTTCACTTTTACCGACTTCAATATGAAATGAATATTTTCAAACCTAACGAAGTGAATTCTCACTCTCATATTAGATTTCAATATACAAATCGCCGAAGAACGATGTAACGACATTACGTTAAAATATAACGCTTGCAAGTATTTATTGGCCCCAATTTTCGTAAAATTCCTATTGACAACCTCAGGACTTTTACTCAAGCCGTTGTATCGCCTCTTCAAAACCATAAAAAAACGCGAAAAGCCAAGCGTTTACTTGGTAAATAGAATATGAAAAACTCAGTTAAACTAACTGGTTTCTTTTGCCGAAAAAAATGGAACATGATGGACAAAAATGAAAAAACACGCGGAAAAAATGCCTACTTGCCCAAAAATTAGTCAAATCCTCTGCATATACGAATCATACACTACAAATAATGCCTCTGTTTCACAGACGTCAGCATGTTCATTTTAACAAGTTTTAAATTCAAACAGCAGACGCACCCCGTTTCAGGCAATCTCAATCAAGCTGAGTTGATGAGAAAATTTACCCGGCAATAGGCTTTTTATATGTTTTTGTGATCAAATGCTATTTGGCTGGGGCGCCAGGATTCGAACCTGGGAATGTCGCTACCAAAAAGCGATGCC
>CAYZLR010000004.1:0-86330 GCA_964479275.1 uncultured Caulobacterales bacterium | reverse complement strand
ACAGAATCATAAGTCGCTGAAATCACTCAATTGTAATTTTGAATTGGGCTCTTAATAAACAGGTAATAGACTGAATACGGCCGACAAGCTTGTTCTTTCTGGAGCTGAGCCAATATGCGGATAACATCGCATTGACAATGAAAGGGGATTGAAACCCGTTAGGCTATATTATGCTTTGTAAAAATCCCGCTTCAGGAAAAACCTACGCACCATTATGAAATTTAATCAAAAACTTACACTATCAGTGTAAATCTTTGTTGATGGCCGTGCATTCTGGGTTGGGCTAAAAATTGCACAGAAATATGATTTGGTATAGCAAGATAAAGTTTTCATGTATGGAGCGTTCAGTTGATTAACCGTTTCTTTAAAAACCAATCAGGAAATGTTGCGATGATGGCGGGGATCATGGTCGTGATTTTGTTTGTTCTCGGCGGCGCTGGAGTGGACTTTATCCGCTTTACGACATTGCGATCAGAATTGCAGTCTGCCTCTGATAGTGCGGTTCTGGCTGCAGCATCTTTGAGTAATGAGCGTTCCCCAATCGTTGTGGCTAATGAATATTTTGAAGCGAATTTTAACGCTGAAAGATTTTCGCTTGATCCAAGTGCTGTCAATTTTACGCCCTTACCTGCCAGTAACAATAGTGCAGATTCCAGAACAGTGACTGCAACGGCGAATGTTGAGATGCCAACATTCTTTCTAAAAATCCTGGACATATTTAATAATAACCCTGATTCATCATTTGCAACCCTATCAATTGCAGTGAATTCGTCCGCAAATGAAGCGGTTCAAAATCTTGAGATCGCAATGGTCTTGGACACCTCAATCTCCATGGCCAATGGTGGCCGGATTGAAAATTTGCGCTCAGCCGGTCAAGCATTTATTGATACAGTATTCGATAATTCCGATGCAGGATTAATATCTGTCAGTATCATTCCATTTTCTTCTAATGTTAACATCGAACCTGTGTTTCTTGATTTTGCTCCATCAAGTTTCTCAACCACTCCGATTACTCGCCCGTGTTTAATTTATAATGATTTCGATTTTAATTCTCTAGCCTTTACAGGTATCACCAATCCTGTTGATCAGTCTGATACTCCGCCCATCCCTACAGGGCGGCATCGTTGCTCCAAAACTCCGGTCATTTTTAATACTGATGACAGGGAGCTCCTAAAATCAACAATTGCAAATTTTGAGGCGGGGGGCAGAACGGATGCTCATATTGGATTGTCCTGGGGGGTAAGGGCTTTATCTCCAGCTTTTCGTGGGCGCTTAGGGGGTGATTTTAGTCGTCGGCCAGCTCGTTATAGTGATCGTACAATTAAAACTTTAATTGTTATGTCAGATGGGCAGATGAATCCGATACCTGATGAAGATGGAACAGTACCGGTCACGGAAGCTGAAAACCAATTTCGCGCTATGTGTGATGAAGCGCGTGATAATAGAATTTTTGTCTTTACCATTGGGTTTCAAATTACAGCCGGTAGCAATGCCGATATTTTGTTACAGGATTGTGCGGCAAGTATTAGTCAATATTTTTTCGTAGAATCCTTAGATCTAGAGACTGCTTTTGAGAGTATCGCGGCCTCATTGTCTCGCTTGAGAATTTCAGAGTAAAGAGCATTTTATGATTAATAATTCAAAGCATAACTTTTTGCAGTGTCGGTCAGGGGCTACAGCAGTTGAATTCGCTTTAATTGCGCCGATTTTTTTTGCTCTTACTTTTAGTCTGTTTGAGGTTGGATGGCTGTTTACTAAAATTGCCTTGATTGATAACGCGACTTCTCAAGTTTCGCGAGATATTTATACTGGCGCTGCGATTAATGACGCAACAATCACTGCAGAATCCTTAACGCAAGATATTTGTGATAGCGTCGTCATTATTCAAAATTGCGAAGAAAATACGACGATCGAAGTCACTACAATAAGTGATTTCAATAGTATCCCGACGAGTGGTGAAGTTTGTCGAGACAGTTTTGGTTCTGGCATTCGGCCAGCGACAACGTTTGATCCGGGTGCATCCTCAGAAATTTCTTTTGTTCGTGTATGTGTAACGACAGATATTTTAACGCCGTTTATTGGTCTTGGTTTAGCATTGCCCAAGAACGCAAATGGTAGGTTTGAAATTGTATCTGCGCTTGCTTTCGCAAATGAGCCTTTTTAGAGATTATATCTATGACTTTTTTTTCTTTTTTACGAGATAATCGCGGCGTAGCAGCATTGGAGTTCGCATTGGTGTTGCCATTGCTCCTCGCTTTACTACTGGGAGGGGCAGGGGGCTTTGATTTATACCGTGCGGATAGAGTGACCTCAAATGCTGCGAACACAGTGGTTGATTTAGCGGCAAGGCAATCCAGTATGGACGATCTCGTTCGAGACGCCCTGTTTGCAACAGGGCGGGGACTTCTTGGGCGTTATGCTGGCAGAAATACATTTGGTGTTTCTATAACCAGTATCAATGCGGATAGTGATGGGAGGCTATCGGTCGGGTGGTCAGAAGCGAATGCAAATGGATCCGTTTTAACAGATGGAAACATTGCTTCGCTGGAGTTACCCGAAATTCCGCCAAATGAATCTGTGATTTTTATTCGATTAGAAAACGAATATTCACCTATATTTAAATCGGGTATCACCTTTAACCGCGATTACGTTCAGCGTCCAAGGTTTGTAGCGCAAATCGTTTACGATGAAATGCCGTAATTTTTTAGGTCAAAATCCACAGTAAATGATATGAAAGCCCCTCAGTCTTAAATGGCATTAATGAGGTGCTTCAAGTGATAGTTTTGTTGCATATGCGCACGCTTAACCGTTAGCCCCTTTATGTTTTTCATGAGGCTGACTCTATCGTCGCAATCCCCCGAGCAGGCCGCGTATCAACGTCCGAGTAACGGTGTTGGCAAGGGTGCGGGCGGCGCTCTTCATTGCCGCTTCTCCTATGCTTTGTCGATTAGAGCGTCTTCTCGTTGAGCGTTTACGACTGCGTGATGGTCTGGATGAAGATTTGCGTTTGCGAGATTTTCGCACTTTTTCTTTTTCTAAGCGGCGCTCTTCTTTTTCCGCAGCCTCTGCTCGTGCTTCAGCTTTATCGTGAAGAACTTCGTAGGCAGATTTTCTGTCAACCCTTTTATTGTAGCGATCCCCCATTTCAGAATAACTCATCGTTTCTTTGCGCTCTTTGGCCGTGATTGTACCCATTCGAGAAGAGGGGGGGCGGATTAGGGTACGTTGCACGACCGAGGGGGTGCCCTTGCTCATTAAGGTCGAAACGAGCGCTTCACCAATACTAAGTTCTGTGATGACATCTGCCGTCTTGAATTTTTTGTTGGGGCGAAAAGTTTCAGCGGCGGCTTTAATCACGCGCTGTTCTTTAGGGGTGAACGCGCGAAGCGCATGTTGAATTCGATTGCCGAGCTGGCTGGAAACTTCGTCGGGTACGTCCATTGGATTTTGTGTAACAAAGTAGACACCGACCCCCTTTGATCGAATGAGGCGAACAACTTGCTCCAGTTGGTCAATCAAGGCTTTTGGAGCGTCATCAAATAAGAGATGAGCTTCATCGAAAAAGAAAACAAGCTTAGGTTTCTCGGGATCAC
Organism: uncultured Caulobacterales bacterium; assembly: GCA_964479275.1. Lineage (GTDB taxonomy): Bacteria > Pseudomonadota > Alphaproteobacteria > Caulobacterales > Parvularculaceae > CALLPQ01. The sequence goes on along the minus strand of CAYZLR010000004.1, from coordinate 82,737 downwards.
CAATTTCCGGAAGCTCTTCAAACAGTTCGGATAAGAGCCATAAAAGAAAAGTGGCATAAAGTTTCGGTGTCTGCATCAATTTGTCCGCAGCCAGAATGTTCAGCATACCTTGACCTAGATCATCGTAGGAAAGAAAATCTTTCAGATTAAGGGCGGGTTCACCAAAAAATTTATCTGCACCTTGCTCTTCCAGTGTTAACAGCCGACGTTGAATGGCACCGACAGAAGCACGAGAGACATGCCCATATTCGGTTGTTAACTCTTTCGCATGCTCAGCAATATACACGAGTAGCGACCGTAAATCCTTGAGATCAAGCAGGAGCAATCCTTCATCATCAGCAACGCGAAAAGCGAGAGTTAAAACGCCAGATTGCGTATCATTCAAACCGAGAAGATTTGAAAGCAGAAGAGGTCCCAATTCTGAAATGGTTGCTCGAATGGGGTGACCTTTTTTACCGTGCAAATCCCAAAAGGTGACGGGAAAAGTTTCGGGCTCATAAGGGGCTAATCCAATCGTTTGTGCGCGCTCTTCCAAAAAAGGTTTCATTTTTACGGGTTGAGACAGGCCAGCCAGATCACCTTTCACATCTGCCATGAAAACGGGAACCCCCGCTTTGCAAAATCCCTCCGCCAATATTTGCAAAGTTACTGTTTTGCCAGTGCCTGTGGCACCAGATATCAGGCCGTGTCGATTCGCATATTTCAGGTTTAAAAGCTCTGATTTATTACTTTTTCCAATAAATACCGTATTTTCAATCATAGTTTTTGGCTTCTGTTTTTGGGGTTGGGTGTTGGTAAGTTTTTGATTTACTTTATATATGTTCGGTTTTGGCATTTTTTCAATTATAACTAAAAATACATAAAGCCTTATATTGTTGATTCGAGCAAATTTAGCTATTAACTGGTTATAGATAATGGTGAAAAGAGGGACTTAGTTAACCGCAGGGAAAAGCCGTTAGGAGATTATTTCTAAGCTTGAAGGTGTTGATATTTTTAGTCTTGTTTTTTGTTTGTAAAATTATGGGTAGCGTACATATTTTATAGAAACAAAGGCTAGTAAAAATTTAAGTGACTAATTTTAAATAGCGAAAAGAGTCATCTTCAAGCCTAAATATCATTATTTATTCCATTTAACTCGAAAACCAAAAAAGGGGTGTTATATCATGGCACGGATTTTTATACTTATTGCAGTGGTGTTAGCCGTAATCATCGGTTTCATGCAGTTTTCAGGCAAAAAAGCAGGTGACGTCATTGACGGTGCTAAGGGTTTGGCAAGTGACGCCGTAGAAAAAACCGGCGAAGTTGCATCTGATGCAGCTGGTGCTGTAGGCGATGCGGCAGGCGCGACGGTTGATGCTGCTGGTAATGCCGTTGACGCGGCGGGTAATGCTGCTGGTAATGTTGCTGATGCAGCAGGAAATGCGGCCTCTAATGCAGTAGATGCTGCGGGCGATGCGGCAAACGCAGCGGGCAATGTTGCTGGAAACGTTGCTGATGCTGCTGGTAATGCCGTTGGCGCAGCCGGTAACGCAGCTAAAGATGCGGCAGGAAATGCGGTTGATGCAGCTGGAAATGCGGCCGGCGCTGCAAAAGATGCTGCAGGTAATGTGGTTACTGGTGCGGGTAACGCAGCGGACGCAGTGAAAGATGCAGCAGGCAATGCTGTTGAAAAAGCCAAAGATGTTGCTGGCGATGCGGCTTCTAGTGCCGTTGAAAAAGCTAAAGGTGCAGCTTCTGACGCGGCATCAAGTGCTATTGATAAAGCGACGGGTGCTGCAGGTGACGCTGCAACTGGTGCGGCTGATGCAGCAAGCGGTGCAGCTGACGCGGCAAAAGGCGCTGCTACGGATGCTGCTAAAGACGCAACGACCAATGCTGCTAAAGAAGCAGGTGCAAGCGCTTTAGATAAAGCCAAAGATGCGGCAACTGAAGCTGCGAAGGAAGCTGCAGATCCAGGCCGTCGTTAATAGCTGGCATTTCATATAAATCGTTGGTTAATTCCAGCGACCAATATTTCCTAAAGCCGCCCTTAATCGGGCGGCTTTTTTATTCATGATCTGTTAATTATACAGTTTAAAATTTTAACTTTCCAATAGGGCCTGTCTGATAAACTGGTTATTCAATGGGATTTTCCCGCTTTGAGGAACTGCATGATGACTGATTTATTTGATGAGAAACATTTGGCGCTCTATGTGGGTGATGACATATCTCTGCGCAATGAAATCCTGATCATATATGAACAGCAATTGGAAACTTGGTCTGAAAAACTGAATATCCACATGGATGATAAAGATTGGTATCTTGCCGCTCACACCTTGAAGGGCGCTTCACGCGGCGTTGGTGTGTGGTGTATTGGTGATCTTTGTGAGGTTGCCGAAGCATTGTGCGGTGACTTTGAAGGCAAACTAGACCAGCGAGCTGATTTTATTGAAAAACTGCTCTCGGATATCAGCAAAGTTTCTATCGAAATTTCTAAATTATGTGATGAAGTTGTCGCTGCGTAATTCTTGTTGAAAGCACTTTCAATCTGTCTTCTGCCCGCGTAAATAGAGGGCATGTCAAAAAAAACTTCTAAAAATAAATCTCAAGGCGCCTATTATAGGCATACAAGGGGGCGCGGTCCCTCTCAACGTCAACTGCGTGCAGGGGAGTTGATACGTCATGCGCTCGTGGATATTCTAATGCGAGAGGATTTGCGCGATCCAAGATTAGAAAAAGTCTCCATCACAATTAGTGAAGTGCGTCCATCGCCCGACCTGCGTCAAGCAAGCGTTTATTGCATGCCTTTGGGGGCAAGCACACAAATGCCTTCCTCTGCGCCTCATCATACCAACAAATTAGCGCTAGCCAATATTGAAAGTATTGAGCACGAAGATGAAATTATTGCCGCGCTGAATGAGGTGGCGCCTTATTTACGTGGAATATTGGGCCGCAAGATTGATTTAAAATTTACGCCGACTCTTATTTTTCGCAAAGATGAGAGTTTTATCGAAGCGAGCCGTATTGAAGCCCTTCTTTCCAGTCCTGCCGTTGCCAAAGATTTGCGCAATGATGATGATTGATAAATCAGAGGAGTGAGAGAGGTGCAGCGTCAAAATTGACTTGACGATTGGCGCATTGAGCTTCACACCCGAAACCAGTTTATCGATGATATTCATTTTAGGTTTTCAAATGATATAATTCCAGAGGCTAAGGGGCTTTATGGGTAGACGAAGAAAAAAAGGCCGGACTGTTTCTGGTTGGGTTATTCTTGATAAAGAATATGATGTGGGATCAACAGAAATGGTGTCCAAAGTGCGCTGGTTATACCAGGCGCAGAAGGCAGGCCATGCTGGTACCCTTGACCCTCTGGCGACCGGGATCTTACCTATAGCCCTTGGAGAGGCTACAAAAACAGTTCCCTATGTGATGGATGCGCGCAAAAAATATCGTTTTACTGCCCGGTGGGGGGCATCCACAAGCACGGATGATACAGAAGGGGAGGTGATCGCAACCAGTGAGGAGCGACCGAACCGTTCAGCCATTGAAGGTATACTGGATGATTTTATTGGTGAGATTGAGCAAGTTCCACCCCAATTTTCCGCCGTCAAAATCAAAGGTGAAAGAGCCTATGATTTGGCTCGAGAAGGTAAGAAAGTGGATATTCAACCTCGATTGATCACGGTGCATAATTTGAAAATTGTTGATATTCCTGATGCTGATCATGGCGTATTTGAAGCGGAAACGGGAAAGGGAACTTATGTACGGGCTATTGTTCGCGATATGGCCAAGAAGCTTGGGACTGTAGGACATATCGTTAAATTGCGGCGCATTGCGGTTGGCCCCTTTCACGAAGGTAATGCCGTTACAATTACAGAAATCGAAGACTTTGCTGCACCCGACGAAAGCGGACTTACTGAAAGAGACAATTTGTTAAACGGGTTGGATTTAGCGTTGGTGGACTTGCCTTCAACCAGTATTAATGGCCCTCAAGCTGTTAAGTTGCGACATGGGCAAGCCGCAATCACCACGCCTGCACAGGCTAAGGGCATTCGTGGTGACGCGCATGGTGTTGTTGAAGCTGTTTTAGCAAGTCTTCATGATGAGCCGGTTGCCATTTGCGAGCTTGATGGATTAAAACTGAAGCCGTTGCGAGTGTTTAATAGCTAGCGCAGGCCCAATAGTACCCCGCAAAACATTTTACTTCGGATTATTGTATTTTTCGACCTTGTTTTCAATGCGTCCAAAAATAGAGTTTCCGGATGTATCATGCATCTCGATACCAACCTTATCACCAAAGCGCATGAAACTGGTTTGTGTTTTGCTACCTTGAATGGTTTCAATCATTCTTATTTCTGCTATGCAACTGTAGCCTACGCCGCCGTCTTCGATTTTTTTGCCTTCGCCGCCTTCAAATTTATTTGAGATTGTGCCAGAGCCAATGATGGTACCAGCACACAGATGGCGGGTTTTCGCGGCATGGCTCACCAATTGAGACATATTAAAGGTCATATCAGTTTTAACATTCGCTTTGCCAAAGGGTTTTTCGTTGTAATCTACCAGCAAGGGCAGATCGATGGTGCTGCCCTGCCAGGCATCGCCGAGCTCATCGGGGGTTATCGCGACTGGAGAAAAAGCGGATGAAGCTTTGCTCTGGACAAAGCCAAAGCCTTTAGACAGCTCGGGCGGGATTAAACCGCGAAGAGAAACGTCATTGACGAGCATGATGAGTTTAATGTGTTTTTCTGCATTTTTTGCGTTAACTCCCATTGGAACATCATCTGTAATAACCGTAATTTCAGCTTCCATGTCGATGCCGTAGGATTCGTCTGCAGCAAGAATTGGATCATGGGGACCGATAAAAGTATCAGATCCCCCCTGATACATGAGTGGATCTTCATAAAAGCTATCAGGCACGGTGGCGTTACGGGCTTTTCTCACTAGCTCAACGTGGTTGAGGTAGGCTGAACCATCTAGCCATTGGTAAGCCCTTGGAAGCGGAGAGGCGCACGCAGTTTCGTCAAATGGAAAACTATCAGTGTCTCCCTTATTTAAACGGGTAGATTTTTCTTCAAGTTTGGGGGCGCATTCATCCCAATGATCGAGAGCGGCTTGTAGAGTGGGGGCGATCTCATCAGCCAAAACAGCTCTTTTTAAGTCTCTTGAGACAATTATCAATCGACCATCGCGGCCATGTTTGAGTGAAGCGAGTTTCATGATTTAACTTTCATCTTTAATTTTTTGATGTAACCATGCCGCATGACGTGGCGCCTTTTTTGTTTGTGACCATTCTTTTAGCATGTCCGGGGCAACATCATGTAATTTCTGCATTTGCTCCGGAGTGTGAATATTTGCTGCCAATTCAAGGCGATGGCCATTGGGGTCAAAGAAATATATGGATTTAAAAATACCGTGATGTGTTGGGCCCAATACATCTAATCCAGCTTTTTCCAATTCTTTCTTTGCATTGAGCAGATCTTCAACACTATCAACACGCAAAGCAATATGCTGTACCCAGACAGGAGTATTGCGGTCCCGATCCATGTCGGGCTGCTCCGGGAGTTCAAAAAATGCCAAAACATTATTGTTACCGGCATCTAGAAAAATATGCATGTAAGGATCATAAGCCCCTGTTGAGGGAACATGATCTTCCGCAATCGCAAGTTGAAAATCCATACCCAGAATACCGTTGTAAAATTCTACGGTTTCCTTGGCATCGCGGCATCGATAAGCAACGTGATGAAATCCATCTGTCTCAATTGTCATTTGCTTGCATCACTGGTTTCTAGAGTGCCTCGATTAATTTGATCTCGTTCTATGGACATAAACAAGGCCTTAAAATTTCCTTCTCCAAAACCTTCATCTTTTTTGCGCTGAATGAATTCGAAAAAGACTGGGCCGATTTTTGGTGTTGCAAAAATTTGTAAGAGCAAGCGAGGGTCGTTATTCTCGGTAGAGCCATCTAGTAAAATGCCACGCGCTTTGAGTTCATGGGTTGGCTCGCCATGACCGGGCAAACGTTCTTCCAACATTTCGTAATAGGTGTCAGGTGGTGCTGTCATGAGTTCGACACCGGCTTTGCGCAATTTATCTACGCTGGAGAGGAGATCATCACTGGAGAGGGCAATGTGTTGAATGCCTTCGCCGCGATGCTCTAGAAGATATTCTTCTATTTGGCCTTTGCCATTTTCGCCTTCTTCATTGAGGGGAATACGGATTTTTCCGTCCGGTGCGGTCAGCGCACGAGATTTTAAGCCTGTATACTCGCCTTTAATATCGAAATAGCGAATCTCCCGGAAGTTAAACAGGCGCTCATAATACTCAGCCCAATAATCCATGCGACCACGATAAACATTGTGTGTCAGATGATCGATGATATTAAACCCAAAACCGACCGGGTTTTTGTCAACACCCTCAATATATTCAAAATCAATATCGTAGATTGAGAGCGCATCCCCAAAGCGATCAATGAAGTAAATAGCGCCTCCGCCAATCCCGCGAATTGCAGGGATTGAGAGCTCCATTGGGCCGACATCTGTGTTTATAGGTTCGGCACCAAGTTCCAGGGCGCGTTCATAGGCTTGTTTTGCGTCTTTAACGCGAAAACCCATACCGCACGCGCTGGGACCATGCTCCCGTAAGAAATGTCCTGCCGGGGCATTATACTCATAATTTGTGATTAAATTGATTGAGCCTTGGCGCCATAATTCGACATGTTTTGAGCGATGTTTGGCAATCTTTGTAAAACCCATTGCGCTAAACAGGTTTTCTAGCAGTCCAGGCTCATTGGCCGAAAATTCAATAAATTCAAAGCCGTTTAGTCCCATGGGGTTTTCAAAAAGGTCGGCCATCATGTTTCCTTTTAATGGTTGTAAAAGCAACCAATATCATTATGGTTGTTTTTACAACTACTTTTGAGAATGTCAATGAACAAACCTGAAAATGATCACTGCAAAGGGACAAGTGATTTGGAGAGAAGCGATCTGGATGCTTTACCGCCTTTGAAAGAATTCTGGCCTTATCAAGCTGCTGTCTTGGGCGACCTTGTGAGCCGGCATACGATGACGATCGTTCGCCAATATACTGATTTGAACTTAAGCCAGTGGCGGGTCTTGGCCGCTGTTGCCGAGCAGCCAGGCAGAAGCTCAGCAGAGGTTGTTAATGTTACGCCAATGGATAAAGGTTTGGTGAGCCGCGCCGTAGCCAGTTTGATTGATGCACAGTTAATTGAAAAAGTAAATGACGCGTCTGATAGGCGCAAATCCAGTTTATACATGACGGCGCAGGGAGAAAAAAATTATTCTATCATAGCCGCTGAGCTTGCTCACGCTATCCGCGCGATTGATCAATCAATGCAAGGGGCCGGGGTCAATTTTGAACAGTTCTCGAGCATGTTGAGTTTTCATATTATGAAAATAGAAGAAGCCATGAAATGATATGTATAATGAACAAAACTCGCATGGCTAAATACCATGCGAGTTTTGTTCATTATACTGTCCCTTAAAGCACCTCCGCATCAAATGGAATCAGGAGGTGCTTTAAATTATTAGTTTGTCGCATTTGCGCACGATCAACCGGTAGCCACTTGATCTGGAAATGCTTTAGAGCGAATTAAGTTTTAATTCCCGCCAAATGTTTTCGAGAATTTCACGCCGAATTCACTTGCATCATTACTCAATACATTGAGCAGGTATGGACCAACATTCAATGCAGATTGTACATAACGTTCATCAGTAATGTTTTTGCCATATACGCCCACTGACCAGTTTGCGTCGGTATTGAAATAAGTGATGTTAAAGCCAAGCAAAAAGCGACTATCGATCTGCGCTAACGGATCATTATTTGGCTGACCTTCAAGGTCACCGCGATAGGAGTAATCTAGCCGTGCAACAATGTCTCCGCTTTCTACAGGAAAGGTATATTGAGGGCCAATCGCAACGGTCCAGCGCGGTGTTAATGGCAATGCATCACCTTCATCAATAGAAAGATCAGTGTTGACGGTCGCATCTGAAGGAGCTGCTGGAACATCTGTAAATTCAGCATCGATATATCCGACAGAAGTATTGAGTAAGAAGTTTCCTAAGCTGATATTGCCTTCCCATTCAACACCAAATGATCGCGCATCCGCAGTATCTGTAATTGTGTTAAATCCAGTGTCATCGACAAAACTAATTTGTGCCGGGTAGTCACTATAGTCCGTGTAGAATGCAGAGAGGCTTAGTTGTAACCAAGGAAAAGGTTCGCCTTTTAAGCCGGCTTCATAGTTGGTTGCGATAACGGGCGCAGTGGCTACGAATAAATCATTTGCAAAGGCGGCAAAGAACGGCCGAGCAGGAAATTGACCAGATTGATATCCACGTGCAGCTGTTGCAAACACATTTAAATTGGACCCGAGTGCGTAGGTGGCAGAAGCTTCCCACGTCACTTCAGAAAAGTCGGCTTCGTTACCAAAAACTGGCGCAAATCCAACATTGGCCGTTGCATCCTTGGAATCGTCAGTAAAGCGAAGACCACCAGAAACGCGCAAGGCATCAGTAACCTGAGCGCCAATATTGGCAAACACGGCAAAACTTGTTGTTTCCTGTGTCTGTTCAAAAGTACCATTTGTACCGCCATTAAAGGTTACAGGGAGTTGGAAATTGTTTCCTTCTTCTTCGAAATAATAGATACCGCCAACATAATCGAGGATACCGGATCGGCCACTGACTTGCGCTTCAATGGAAAACTGTTCTGCTTCACCAACTTCTGGAAAGGAGAGAAAGTCTATTTCCGCACCGTCGTCATCAAGCCCACCTTCGTAAGAAGAGAAGCGATAGCTGCCAATAAGTTTCAAAATTAAGGCTTCTGAAAAATCATAGGTCGCTGTGCCACTAAAGCCATAGGCATCACTGGCTGTACGCGCTAAATCTGCTTGTCCTGAATTGGTATCGAATGGGTCAGCAGATTGACTGGAGGCATCGAGACCGGCAAAGCAGGCGGGTGCGAATGCGCCGAACTGATTGCCAACATCATCTGCAGTACACCCCCCATCAGGTTCAAAGAAAGTCGTTTGAAACGGGGATTGTCCGCCGGTAAAAGTGTTACCATCGGCAGAGAGTAGCAGTGAAAATTGACTTGATGGTTGCCACTTTAAAGAAACACGGCCAAAAATATCTTGCAATTCACCAACTCTGGCTTCCGGGTTGGTCACATTGAGAAAGTCTCCAATACCATTTCTTCTATCAATGCCGAAATTTGCAGATACGGCCAAGGTATCAGATAATTTTGTATTTCCGTAGAAACTACCATTGAAGCGTCCGCGAGTTCCCCCCTGTAAATTTACTTCTGCAACTTCAACATCACCTGGTTGTTGAGTAATAATATTGATCGCACCACCAATAGAGTTTCGCCCAAATAGTGTTCCTTGCGGACCGCGCAAAACTTCGATGCGTTCAATATTGGCAAGATTTAGATTTTGCCCAATTTGGCGTCCGAGATAAACACCGTCAACATAAACACCAACAGTGGGGTCAATAACGATGAGATGATCTTGGAAGCCGATACCACGAATACTTGGGAATTGTGAGCTGGGATTACCGGCGCCAAACGTTGTGACGGTAAGGTTAGGGACGTACTTACCAATGTCGATCAGGTTATTCGCATTACGTTTTTCAAGTGAGTCTGTATCAAAAACTGTAACCGCTACGGGCGCTTCATAAATATTTTGTTCAATGCGTTTAGAGGTAACAACGATATTGTCAAAACGACTTTCGTCTTCATCTTGTGCATTTGCCGCTATATTGGGCGTTAAAATGCAAAGGCTTGAGACAAGTGCTGTAGCGTTTAGAATTGATTTTTTCACCTTAAGGTTTTTTTGTAATTTCATAATTCATTCCCTAACCATTTAAATTGCTTCAAATTTTAGTCACCTGATTGTGATTATAGAGGAGAATCAAAGGAGATTCTATTTTTTTATCAAAAAGTCAAAAATCAATCGGTGGTCTGTGATAAAGAAGTAACAGACAGCTTTCTCAGGGAATCAATAAGGACTTTACAAGCATCTATGTTGATGGACGCGTAAGGTTTTTCGTCGACAAAATCGGCTTTATTTAAAGCAAGGCTTCAATTTGTGATTTTTCTGGAAAGGATGGCTGAGCCCCTTGGCGAGTTGCGGCCAAAGCTCCCGCTGCGCAGGCAAATTTTAATGCATGTTCGGGCTGCATATTTTGCAACAGAGCAAATGTGAGTGCTGCGGTAAACGAATCACCGGCCCCTGTCGTATCGACGACATCAACTCTTGGGGGAGTGGCCATGGCGATTTTTTCACCCGCTTTAAAAAGGCTTGCCCCTTTTTCTCCGTATGTAATGGCAACGTATCCGCCGCAACGATGAAGTTGCTCGCCATAAAAATGGGCTTCTGATTCATTGACGATGAGCAGATCTAGTTGAGAGAACAAACTGTCAGGTAACGGCCTTGCCGGTGCCGCATTTAAACAGAAAAAACATTTTTTTTCTCCGGCCTGCTCGCGGGCCCAACTGGCGGCATAGCTTATGGCCGGGATGGGTATCTCTAACTGGCAAATAATGGCTTCAGGGCAGGGTACATTCTCTAAATTTTCTATGATTTTTGGTGCTGTGCAAAGCGCGTTAGCCCCTGGCGCTACAATAATCTGGTTTTCACCGTCAGCCGAAACCGCAATCAAGGCAACGCCCGTCGATGCGTTTTCATCTTCTTGAAGAAAATCAAGATTGACTTGGTGCTGTTTTAAAAGCTCTAAGGCTTTTGCTGCGTGATCGTCTTTGCCAACATTCGCGATGAGGTGCACGTTCGCTCCCAGTCTTTTTGCGGCAAGTGCTTGATTGGCGCCCTTGCCTCCCGGATAGCTTGCAAGTGTTGCATCACTCACCGTTTCCCCAGGGGTTGGTAGTGTTGGTCCTGTAGCAACAATATCCAAGTTTACGGAACCAATGACGAGTATATCGGGAAGAGCTGTGGTCATGGCGAGTGCTACTTTGATGTGATGTATTTTATCATGATAAGGTTGACTAGTTCGTTAGTGTAGAGAGAATTTGAAATAAGAAGTTTATAGCTTCCCCAGTTTCTCGATCAACAAATCAAAAAAACCTTCTGCATCGACATCAAAAACCCATTCGACATTGGTTTGACGATTCGTAACTTGCCAGAAATCAACGCAGCTTTCTCCGCGAGTTAAGGGGGATTGTGTTTCGATTTCAACGTTACATAATTTGGATTTAAACAACGTTGGATCAAGCAAATAAACTAGCGTGCACGGATCATGTAGAGGGGCGCCAGGAGAGCCATATTTTTCCTGATCAAACCGATTGAAAAAGGACAGCATATTATAAGCTGCCTCGCAGACGGGCGTTTTGTATGCGCGAATTCTCTCTAACCGTTCTTTTGTGCACAAAACCTTATGGGTAACATCAAGACCATGCATTACAATGGGCAATGCGCTTTTGAGGACAATATCAGCGGCATCCGGGTCCACATAGATATTGAATTCTGCAGATGGAGTAATGTTGCCCCCTTCGCGCATAGCGCCGCCCATTAATACGATTTGTTCAATGCTTTTTGTTATCTCTGGTGCTTTGTTGAGCGCGCTCGCAATATTTGTCAGCGGCCCCGTAGGCACTAGGGTTACTGATTTGTCAGATGCAGATTTTAAGGTTTCAATGATGAAATCTACACCATGCTGATCGGGATCGCCTTTGGCCTGTGTTGGGCTGGGTTCGAATATGTCGATCCCATCAATTCCCGTTGCTCCGTGTACATGTTGTGCGGTCACAAGGTCATGTTTTAAGGGGCGATCGCAGCCAGCTAAAATTGGGATATCAACAATATTGGCCAACTCAGCGATAATACGCGCATTTCTGAACCCTTTTTCGAGAGAAACATTTCCGGCAACTGTGGTAATGCCGAGTATATTGAAAAAGTCCCGTGATGCGAAAGCCAGCAAGAGAGCAATTGCGTCATCTTGACCGGGGTCACAATCAATAATGATATTTTTTAAGGCCATAAGCGTAATATCCCTTGTGGCTGCATTGGATTAAGCCAGATTTTTGGCAGTGAGTGTCTCGTAAATAAGAGGCGTTTTTGTTGGAGTGTTTTGCGCAAAAGTACAAGCGGCTCTTAAATCTTGTGCGGCCTTTTCGGCTGCATTCTCGTTTGCTGCGTGGACAAAGGCAATGGGCTTACTTGTATCAATCTTGCTACCAATGGGGGCAATATCACTAAACCCAGTGGATAAATCCAGTGTTTCTCCAGGGCGGCGTCTCCCGCCGCGAAGTCCGATAATTGCATTGCCGATTTCACGGGCATTGACCGCGACAATGATACCTTCAGTTTCTGCAAAAATGGGCTTAATCACCGGTGCTTTTTGTAAATAAGTTTCGTGATTTTCGATGAAATCAGTCGGTCCACCTAGGGCTGAAACCATCTCGCCAAATATTTCAGCAGCTCTACCAGAGGAAATTACGGACTCGGTTTTTTGAAGCGCTGTATCAAGATGATTCTCCAATCCAGTCGTAACGAGCATTTGCGCAGAAAGATTTTGCGTTACCTTATCAAGCCGGGGATCTCGGTAAACATTGGTGAGATAATCAATGCATTCTTTAATCTCAACACAGTTACCAGCAGTTGTTCCAAGGCATTGGTTCATATCTGTGATCAGGGCGGTTGTTTTAAGGTCTATGGTGTTTGCTGCGCGGATTATAGAAAGCGCGAGAGCTCGGGCATCGCTTAATTTCTGCATGAAAGCGCCAGTGCCAACCTTAACATCCATAACCAGAGCCTGGTTTCCAGCCGCAATTTTTTTCGATAAAATAGAAGCGGTGATCAGCGGGATACTTTCAACCGTACTGGTGACATCGCGAATGGCATAAAAGCGTCGATCAGCCGGAGCGATATCATCGGTTTGTCCAATCACTGCACAGCCAACCGATTTTACAACTTTTTTTAGCTTGTCGAGATCGGGGGCCGATTGGTAATTGGGGATAGCGTCGACTTTATCCAGCGTGCCGCCAGTATGGCCAAGCCCGCGTCCTGAGATCATGGGAACATAACCACCGCATGCGGCTACGATAGGGGCAAGTAAAAAGCTCACTTTGTCGCCAATGCCGCCCGTAGAATGTTTATCAACAATAGGGCCATCCAGAGCGACTGAATCCCAATCTACCCGAGTCCCGGACTGCGCCATAGCCATGGTCAATATTCCGGTTTCTTCGGGTGTCATCGAATTGAAGTAGATGGCCATAGCCAGTGCGGAAATCTGTTCAGCGGGGATAGAAGTGTCTGCAAGTCCATCAACAAAATATTCTATTTCCTCTTTCGTGAGAGATTGGTTTTCGCGTTTTTTTCGGATGATTTCAGGAAACAACATATTTAATGCATGGCCTTATGAGGGATTGGTGAAAGTGAGGCGTGAGATTGGTCTTCGTCAAGGGTTCTCGCAGTGAGGTGAGTTTTCATATCGGTTTTAAATAGATATTCGTCTGATAAGCCAAATTAATTCAAGAGTGCGCGTGAAAATATTGATCATTTGGTAAAATTATAGTATATTTACGTTAATTGCAATTAAGGGCGGACATAAATGTTGAAAAATCACCCAAACCAGATGCACACTTGAAATCATGGATAACATCCAGATCTGAAAGTATTGGCCATTCAAGCGGGGCTGGTTTGTTCGGGTTGAAGAAGTCATAGAGTAAAATACCGTAATCATGTTTTTGAGCATAAAGAGCCTTGAGGAGTTTAAGACGCTATGAGTGTTTTGGTACGTGGAGGAACGATTATTAATTACGATCATCGCGTTCGGGCAGATGTTTTGTGTGCTGATGGGGTGATTCAGCAAATCGCTCCCGATATTGAGGCGCCAAAAAATTGTGAGATCATTGATGCGGGGGGGCAATATATCATGCCCGGCGGGATTGACCCGCACACACATATGCAGTTGCCATTTATGGGAACAGTCGCTTCGGAAGATTTTTACACGGGAACGGCTGCCGGTTTCGCCGGTGGCACAACAATGATTATCGATTTTGTCATTCCAAATCCGGAACAAGCGCTAATGGATGCTTACCGGCAGTGGCGAGAATGGTCGGAAAAGTCTGCAGGAGATTATTCATTCCATGTTGCCGTGACTTGGTGGGATGACAGCGTCCATGCGGATATGAAAACCCTTGTTCAAGAAGAGGGCGTCAATAGTTTTAAACATTTTATGGCCTATAAAGGCGCTATCATGGCGACGGATGAGATTATGTATCATTCATTTCGCCGTGCATTAGAGCTTGGCGCAATCGTTACTGCGCATGCGGAAAATGGAGAGCTGGTTTTTCAATTGCAAAAAGAGCTGCTTGAAAAAGGCATAACGGGGCCTGAGGGACATCCTTTGTCTCGCCCGCCTGTTGTAGAGGGAGAAGCGGCGAACCGTGTGATGCAATTTGCGGATGTTATTGGAGTACCGGTATATTTAGTGCATGTTTCTACCAAAGAATCTCTGGCAGCGATTGAGCGAGCACGTGCCAAAGGCGGGCGCGTTTTTGGTGAGGTTTTGGCGGGCCATTTATTGGTTGATGATAGTGTTTATAAAAACCCTGATTTTGAATTTGCAGCCGCTCACGTAATGTCTCCTCCATTTCGCCCGAAAGATCATCAAGATGCTTTATGGCGCGGTTTACAATCGGGGAGTTTGCAAACGACGGCGACCGATCATTGTTGCTTTTGTGCAGATCAAAAAGCGATGGGTAAAGATGATTTCACGCAAATACCTAACGGGACTGCTGGCGTGGAGGACCGCATGACTGTGTTATGGACCCACGGTGTTGGCACCGGTCGTATGACGCCAGAGGAGTTTGTCGCTGCTACTTCATCTAATGCAGCAAAAATATTCAATATATTTCCACGCAAAGGCAGCGTGAGCGTGGGCAGTGATGCGGATATCGTGGTTTGGGATCCTGAAGCAAGCAAAACGATTTCTGTAAAAACTCATAAACAGAACATTGATTTCAATATTTTTGAAGGCATGGAGGTTAAGGGGCTTGCCTCGCATACGATTAGCCAAGGAAATCTTGTTTTCAAAGACGGGGATTTGCGGGCCGTCAAAGGTGCTGGAAATTACGTGAAACGTCCGGCATTTCATCCCATGATTGATGCTTTAAATAAAACGCCTATGCGCGGCGGTTTACCAAAAATTTCATAAGGGGGTAGAGTAATGGCAATTGAGCAAAATGATTTAGTGCAGAAGGCTTTTCAAGTGAGAAAAAAAGCCCATGCTGGGTACTCTAATTTTTTTGTTGGCGCTGCAATAGAAGCTGATGATGGGGAGATCTATGTTGGCTGCAATGTTGAAAATGCAGCATATCCGCTGGGAGCGTGCGCAGAGGTGGGTGCGATTAGTAGCATGGTCATGGGGGGGGGCAAAAAAATAAGGCAGATTGCAATCGTCGGCGGCCTTAAGGATGCAACAAGTTTTGATGTTTGCACCCCTTGTGGTGGTTGCCGACAACGTATTGCTGAATTTGCGACGTCGAAGACCCAAATTTTATTGTGTGATAAAGAGAATAACATTCAACAATATTCTCTTGGTGAATTGTTACCCGGTGCTTTTACGTTGTAGTTTTTTAGGTAAGGAGTTATTTGGAGGCTTCTGGTAGGCATCCCTTTAGGATAATTTTACAAAGAGAAAATTCAATCTCTTCAAAATCTTTGTCGGTTATTTTCTTTATGCCCATAACCGCTTGTATTTGAGGGGCGAAGTCAGCGTAATGTTGTGTCGCAGCCCAGATTAAAAAGAGCAAATGCATGGGATCAATTTTTGCAAGTTTGTTGTGATCAATCCAGTGCTGGATGACTTCGGATTTTTTTTTGACGAGAGTTTTTAATTCAGTTTTTAGATAGGTTTCAAGTTCGGGAGCACCGCGCAAAATTTCATTTGCAAAAACACGAGACGCTAAAGGATGATCACGCGACATGCCTACTTTTTCACGAATATAGCGCGTCAGTTCAACTTCAGGGTCACCATCAGGATCCAGTTTTGAAAGTGATGATAACCAAATATCCAGCGTGCGTCTGAGTACAGCAATATAAAGTTCTTTTTTGGAGGAAAAGTAATAATGCAGGTTAGGTTTAGAGATATCAGCTTGTTCCGCAATCAGATCAATTGTTGCGCCATGAAAGCCATATTCGGCGATAATCAATTGCGCCGCATCGAGAATTTTCTTCTCGTTCTTCAGGGTAATTCTTGTTTTTTTCCGTCTATTCTTAGCAAGGAGAGCGGATTCTAATGGGGACTTTTTGTTCATGAGGGACGATTTAACTTCGATTCAGTAAAATCACAAGGATAGATACAGATTTGGAGATAAATTACAGCACTGAAAAAAAATGGGAGAAATAGTGATTTTTAAGCGTTTTCGGCCAATAGAGGGGCGCTTTGCCAGTTAGGGCGGTTACTAGCACATTTATTAAGGGCAATTTGGTAAGGCAAAGTAACGCACATTGTAACCATCTCTAGAGGAACAGGTTTGGTTTAAAAAGAATTTGGCCTTTTTAGGTTTTTTATAAATTCCGGCTCTGTAATACCGGATTATGATGTTTGGAGAAAAAAATGGCGCGAGCCATCATAGCGGTTTTGGATTCATTTGGGGTTGGCGCCAGCGAAGATGCCGAGAGTTTTGGTGATCTTGGAGCTAACACTTACGGGCATATTGTGGAGGCTTGTCAGGGCGGTCATGCAGATGTGCCTGATTTAAGGGGGGGGCCTCTTGATTTGCCAAATCTCAATGCACTTGGTTTGGAGGCATTGGCCTATGAGGCCAATATCCTGGCTGCAAAAGTTCCTGGATTGGAGCCTTCAAAAATAAGTCCGCGGGGAATTTATGGGTTTGCAGCGGAACAAGGCCGTGGAAAAGATACGCCAGGTGGTCACTGGGAGATGATGGGTTTGCCAGTGGATTTTGATTGGGGATATTTTCCAAAATCCCCCCCCAGCTTCCCGCCAGAATTGGTCGAGCGTTTATGTGAACACGCTGGTCTTACGGGCATTCTTGGTAATAAACATGCGTCTGGTACAGATATTTTGATTGAACTGGGCGAGGCGCATATCGAGACAAATCAACCGATTATTTATACATCTGGAGATTCTGTGTTTCAAATTGCGGCCCATGAGCAGCATTTTGGATTGGACCGCCTTTATCATGTATGTGAGATTGCGCGTGCTATTGTTGATGATTATAAAATTGCTCGCGTGATTGCGCGCCCTTTTTTGGGGGATCATGCTGATAGTTTTCAGCGCACGGCTAATCGTAGAGATTATGCGACACGGCCTCATGCAAAGACACTGCTCGATATTTGCAAAAAGGCAGGGCGAGAGGTGATTGGAATTGGTAAAATATCAGATATTTTTGCCGCCTCAGGCATTACCAAATCAATAAAAACGGCTAATAATGAGGAGGTCTTTGATGCAATGTTAAAGGAGATTGAGACGGCGCCTGATGGCAGTCTCATTTTTGCGAATTTTGTTGATTTTGATATGTTGTTTGGCCATCGACGCAATGTGCCCGGTTACGCCGCTGCTCTCGAAGCATTTGATCGCCGGATGCCAGAGCTGGAGACTGCATTGCGAGAAGGAGATATCGCATTATTAAGTGCTGATCATGGATGTGATCCCACTTTTCCCGGTAGTGATCACACCAGAGAGTTTATTCCTATCATTGCATTTGGACCGGACATATTGCCAAAAAACATCAATAGACGCGAGAGTTTTGCCGATATTGGTCAATCACTTGCTCATCATCTTGGCGTAGAAAAAACCCTGTTTGGGGAATCATTTTTATAATTGAAAAGTGAAATTGTCATGACACACCATAATATCACAGAACTTCATAAGGGGGGAGCCGGCAAAAATGTTCGTGCCTCGTCTTCTCATGAGAGTTCGAGCGTCACTCCTTTTAGTCAAGCCAATAGAAATACAGGCGTTGCTTTTAATCTTGATTGGGTTGAGGGCATCCGGGTGAATAAATCTGCCCTAGAGCGGCGCATAGATAGCCTGGCCGGAAGACGAACAGTCAAAAAGCAGTGGCAGGCCGCATGGCTTTTAAAGGCTGTTTCATGTATGGACCTAACCACTTTAAGTGGGGATGATACCAATGAACGTGTGCGTCGTTTATGTGCAAAAGCGCGCCAACCTGTGAGGTCAGATATTTTAAAAGTACTGGGTGTTGATCATATGGGCCTGACGACGGGTGCAGTTTGCGTATATCATGAATTTATAAAAACGGTTGTGGCAAGTTTAGCCGGGACGAACATTGAAGTTGCGGCTGTTTCTACCGGGTTTCCGGCTGGTGCGGCTCCTTTGGAAACACGACTCGCGGAAATTAAAGCTTCTGTGGATGCGGGCGCCACTGAAATTGATATCGTGGTCTCACGCCGTCATGTTTTAGGGGGTAATTGGCAAGCCCTGTATGATGAGACGAAAGCCTTTAGAGAAGCTTGTGGCCCCGCTCATATGAAGTCTATTCTTGCGACTGGTGAACTGGGCTCAGTTGGGAAGATCGCTAAAGCTTCAATGGTATCCATGATGGGGGGGGCTGATTTTATCAAAACCTCAACCGGGATGGAGCCTGTCAATGCAACTTTGCCTGTTAGTCTTGTCATGATGCGGATGATTAGAGACTATCAAGAACGCACAGGACAAAAAATTGGTTTTAAACCAGCGGGCGGTATTAAAGACTCGAAAACTGCGCTGAAATATCTTGTTCTTATCAAAGAGGAACTGGGCAATGATTGGCTTTCACCATCGTTGTTTCGTTTTGGGGCCTCAAGCTTGCTCGGTGATATTGAGCGCCAATTAGAGCATTTTGTGACGGGCCGATATTCAGCCGCTAACCGCCACCCTTTAGGATAAAGTTATGTCAGTTGCACAAATTTATGAAACGATGGAATATGGTCCTGCAAGTGAAGATGCAGAATATGTTAAAGATTGGCTGCAGGAAAAAGAGCAATTTCCTCATTACATTAATGGGGAGTTTGTTTCTTCTATTGATGGGTTGAAACCTTTTTCAAGTTACAACCCTGCCACGGGTGAGAAAATTGCGAGCCTGTCTCATGCTGGCAAAAGAGACGTTGATGCGGCTGTGCACGCGGCAAAAACGTCTTTTCCGGCATGGTCAAAATTGTCTGGTTATGAACGCGCAAAATACGTTTATGCACTGGCACGTTTGATTCAAAAAAACTCACGGTTTCTGGCAGTCTTAGAAACTATCGATAATGGAAAACCCATTCGCGAAAGTCGCGACATAGATATTCCGTTAGCAGCGCGCCACTTTTATCACCATGCGGGGTGGGCACAGTTGCAAGAGAGAGAATTTCCCGATCATTCTCCTTTGGGTGTCGTTGGCCAAATCATTCCCTGGAACTTCCCGTTTTTGATGCTGGCTTGGAAAATTGCTCCGGCAATTGCGATGGGCAATTGTGTGGTTTTGAAACCTGCAGAATATACCAGTTTGACCGCGTTGTATTTTGCCGAATTGTGCCAGGAGGCAGGGCTTCCTGCTGGTGTAATTAATATTGTTACAGGTACAGGTGACACGGGAAGCTTGATAGCGAACCATGATGACATTACTAAAATAGCTTTTACCGGTTCAACAGACGTTGGCCGGATTTTACGCAAAGCCAGTGCGGGATCGGGCAAAAAGCTCTCCCTTGAGCTTGGCGGTAAATCGCCGTTCATTATATTTGAAGATGCAGACCTCGATGGTGCTGTTGAAGGCTTGGTCGACGCAATATGGTTTAACCAAGGTCAAGTTTGTTGCGCTGGTTCTCGTTTGTTAGTTGAAGAGAGTGTTGCGGAAAAAGTTTATGAAAAGATCAAACGGCGTCTTTCTTCATTCCGTATTGGCGACCCTCTGGATAAAACTGTTGATATGGGAGCGATTGTCGACCCTGTTCAAAAGAAAAATATTGAAGCTTGTGTTGACCGGGCGCGCAGTGAAGGCGCTGACATTTGGGTGGCTGAAGCCAGTCTTCCAAAACAAGGGTGTTTTTATCCTCCTACTTTAATTCATGCGAATGGCCCGAGTAACAGCGCGATGCAAGAGGAAATTTTTGGCCCTGTTCTCTCTGCAATGTCATTTCGTACACTGAAGGAAGCGATTTCACTTGCCAATAACTCGCGCTACGGATTAGCGGCCACGATATGGTCTGAGTCTATTAATCGAGCACTTGAAGTGTCTGCGGCAATGAAATCTGGCATTGTCTGGATTAATACAACAAATGCTTTTGATGCGGCTTGTGGATTTGGCGGTGTGCGCGAATCTGGGTTTGGCCGTGAGGGAGGGCGAGAGGGTATTTACGAATATCTAAAGCCCAAAAAAGAATGGGACCAGTCCTCACCATTGATCGAGGCTTTTGCGGGAGATGAATTATCTCAACCTGCGGTGCGAGGAGAGATCATTGATCAAACACCGAAAAATTACTTAGGCGGGAAGCAAAAGCGTCCAGATTGGGGGCGTACAATGACATTGTTTGACAGTAAGCATAAATTGATTGGCCGTGTTGGTATCGGTAACCGTAAAGACATTCGTGATGCGGTTGAAGCGGCATTCAAGGCTGACAGTTGGGGGGCAACAACGGGACATCACCGCGCGCAAATTTTATATTTTCTAGGAGAGAACCTATCTTATCGGCGCGAAGAATTTGCGGGGCGTCTTCGTTCGACAACGGGAGTCACAAAAGCCAAATCGGTGGCAGAGGTAGACGCTTCCGTCTCCAGGCTATTTGCCTACGGAGCATGGGCTGATAAATATGATGGCTTGGCTCATTCTTCGCCTCAGCGCAATGTGGTTCTTGCGGTTAATGAACCTGTTGGGATTATCGGGGCTGTATGTCCCGATTCCAATCCACTGCTTTCATTCCTGTCGATTTTAGCCCCAATCATTGCAATGGGTAATCGCGGTGTGATCGTACCGTCGACGAGCTTTCCACTTCTGGCAACTGATTTTTATCAAGTTCTAGAAACCTCAGATGTGCCGGGCGGCGTTGTGAATATTGTAACCGGGGAACGCGATGTTTTGGCAAAAACACTAGCTGAGCATGATCAACTTGATTCGATTTGGTATCATGGAAGCCTTGAAGGTTCTAAAATGGTTGAGGAAGCCAGCGCGGAGAACTTAAAACGGAGCTGGGTAAATTATGGTCAAGGCCGCGACTGGTTTAATCAGGAAACGGGAGAAGGGCGTGAATTTTTGCGCCAATCCACAGCAGTGAAAAATATCTGGCTACCGTACGGGGATTAATTTTAACGGCGTCGCCGGATTTTACTGGCGGCTTACCACCCCTATTTTTATTTTTTGGGCTTTGGTTGCGCTCTGGTAAAGAGCCAAACCGTATCATCCGAGCCTGATTTATCGAATTTGTAGCCTTCAACGGAGAATTTTTTTAAAGCTGCCGCATTCGTGACTCTATTCTCAATCGCCCAGCGCGCCATTAAGCCGCGTGCACGTTTTGCATATACCATTAACATCCGTGCTTTATTATCTTTGATTTCTTTAAAGGTAGGGGTGATAATTTTATGGGGAAGTGAGTTTTTTCCGACCGCAGAAAAATATTCATTAGAAGCCAGATTAATGATGGTTTTATCGGCATGGGATTTGATGGTTTTGTCTATTTCTTTTGCGACAAGATCACCCCAAAACTCATAAAGTGTGGCGCCGCGTGGTGTTTTCAATTTGGTGCCCATTTCCAGGCGATAGGGTTCAATCGCATCAAGAGGGCGCAAAATACCATAAAGGCCGGAGAGTATGCGCAAATGATCTTGAGCAAATTTTAAATCATCCGCTTCTAAACTAGCGGCATCAAGGCCGCCATAAACTTCGCCATTAAAGGCGAGAGCAGCGTGCTTTGTTCCAACCCCGGCGCTTCTACCTTTAAAGGCTTGGAAGCGTTCATAATTTAAATCAGCTAATTTTTCTGAAATGCCCATTAATTGTTTTAAATCACTGCGACGCAATTTTTGCGTAACTTGAGAAAGTTCAATCGTCTCCTTAAGTAGCTTTGGCTTTGTCGGGCGCGGAGCGCTAGGCACGCTATCGAAATTTAGGTTTTTCGCCGGAGATAGAAGAAAGAGCATAAGGGGCCGTCCGAAGTTGGTTCAATGAGAAGAGTTTTCTATAAAAGTTTTCTATATCAGTTTCCCGGGGTTCATAATCCCAGCTGGATCAAGCGCCGTTTTAATAGCACGCATTGTTGCCATTTCGACTATGCTTTTACGCCGTGCAAGGCTCTCACGTTTGTGCGTTCCAATGCCATGTTCTGCTGAAATCGATCCGTTAAACTCGCTGATTAAATCATACACTGCTTCTTCAATTTCGCAGCGTTTATGGTCAAGCGATGTTTTAGGTGCGCCGTCAGCGGGTATAATATCATAGTGAATATTTCCATCACCGACATGGCCAAACGCAGCTATGCGTGCTTGCGGCGTAATGGTTTTAATGACTTTACGGCCTTTGGATAAAAATTCGGGTATTGTGCTTGTCGGCACGGAAACATCATGACGTGCGCCCACGCCCTCGCCATTTAAAGCTTCGGAAATTGAATGACGCAATTTCCAAAAATCTTTGCGTTGTTTTTCATTAGCAGCGAGAACCGCGTCAACAATCAACCCATGATCGATCGCAGATGCAAGCAGGGATTCGGTTTTTTCTTTCAAATCGTCGCCATGTCCTGAGGTTAGCTCAACCATTGCATAGACAGGATGAGGGTGAGCAAAGGGATTACGGGTTTGGGGAATGTGGCGTAAAACCATCTCAAGGCAAAGATGTTCCATGAGCTCAAAACTGGAGACAAGCCCACCGCTTCCTTCCTGAAAGTGCGCCAATAAATTTATGACAGCATTCGGGGTTGGGCATGCCGCGATGAAGGTTTGAGCTTGGAGGGGAGCGGGGAAGAGCTTTAGACTGGCTTTGGTGATAATGCCAAGGGTCCCTTCGCCGCCGATCAAAAGTTGTTTAAAATCATAGCCAGTATTGTCTTTACGTAATTTTTTCAAAGAAGTTTGGGCGGTGCCATTAGGCCAAATTTCGCCGTTAGGCAGGACGGCCTCCAGATCAAGGACAAGGTCGCGGGTATTGCCATAGCGTAATACATTCACCCCGCCAGCATTCGTTGAAATGACACCGCCAATTTGGCAGCTGCCTTCTGAACCTATAGATAAAGGAAATAGCCGATTTGCGCTCGCCGCTGCGTCTTGCACTTCGCTCAAGGTCAAACCTGCATCGACGGTTATCGCATTATCAAGCGGTGAGATTTCGTGGATTTTGCGTAGCCGTTTCAATGTTATCAAAATTTCGTTCTCAAACGGGATTTGGCCACCCACGAGACCCGTATTGCCGCCCTGGGGGGTGATTGCGATTTTTTGATCAGAGCAATATCGAACAATTTTGCTGACTTGTTCAGTTGTTTGAGGGGCTACGATCATGCCGGCGCTGCCAGGCCAGCGCGCTCGCCATTCCGTAAGATAGGGGGTTTGATCTGCGCCGGTGATCACGCACTGATTACCAACAATATTAGCAATGGGGTTTAACAAATCAGAGTTTAACGGGGGTGGCATTGATTGATTTTGGTCCGGGTTATGAGCCTGGCGAGGCTAGAGGATTAAAGATGATGAGGTTCGTGGCTGATATTTATTGGGTCCAGTGAGCCTTTACATAGTCTAGCGCAACTTTGAATCCATCTAAATCACAAAGTTGCCGTAAGTTGTTATTCTTCCACATTTTTTACCAACCTACCGGTTCTCACCGGGGAGCAAGATACTTTAGCATTAACATTCCGCGAGTCGGAAGTTTCTAAACAATTGTTTTTCTTTGGCACTATTTAACGAACAGGAAGACTAATTCGAACATATTTTTTTCCATTTCGAGCATTCTTCGTCCTGATTTAACAGGAGTTTGGGCTATTATAGTGTTTTTTGCATTTGCGAAGACTTTACATATTGGCGATAGCATTAGGGTCAAGTAAACAACGAATAAATAATGTGATCACAATATCGATCCCTGTATAAAGCAGCCCCTTGGCTGAGATCATAGGATACATCAATATGACCGATACAAAATGGGTCTATAACTTTGGCGCTGGTGAAGCTGAAGGCGAAGCCGCAATGAAGAATCTCTTGGGGGGTAAGGGGGCCAACCTTGCAGAAATGTCGAATTTGGGTTTGCCTGTTCCACCCGGTTTTACCATCACCACGCAAGTTTGTGTTGAATATTATAAAAATGACCGACACTATCCGTCGGCTTTAAAGGCTCAAGTTGAAGCCGCCATGTCAGAAATGGGAACATTGGTCGGCAAGCAGTTTGGCAATGAAAAAAATCCGTTGCTTGTTTCTGTTCGCTCGGGAGCGCGTGCTTCTATGCCCGGCATGATGGATACTGTCTTGAACTTAGGGCTGAACGACCAGACAGTTTCCGGGCTTGCAACACTTTCAGGCGATGAGCGGTTTGCTTATGACAGTTATCGTCGTTTCATACAGATGTATTGTAATGTTGTTCTTGACCTTGATCACTATATTTTCGAGGACATACTCGAGACATTCAAGGATGATCATGAATATTTTCTGGATACTGATTTAAATGCAAATGACTGGAAGAAGATTGTTGCACTATACAAGGTCGCTGTAGAAAAAGAGTTGGGAAAGCCTTTTCCGCAATCTCCCGAAGAACAATTATGGAGGGCGATTGGTGCCGTGTTCGGATCATGGCGTAATGATCGTGCAGAGACTTATCGACGGTTGCATCATATTCCTGAAAGTTGGGGCACAGCTGTTAATGTTCAAGCCATGGTATTTGGCAATATGGGAGAAACATCGGCAACCGGTGTTGCATTTACGCGAAATCCTTCAACAGGTGCAAATGAGTATTACGGTGAATATCTGATCAATGCTCAAGGAGAGGATGTTGTTGCGGGTATCAGAACGCCTCAGCCATTGACAAAAATTGCCCGTGAAGAAATGGGCGAAGATGCACCTTCGATGGAAGAAGCGCTGCCGGAAGCTTATAAAGAGTTGACCGATGTCTTTGAGCGATTAGAGAAACATTATCGTGATATGCAGGACATTGAATTTACTATTCAAGAAGGTAAGTTATGGATGCTGCAAACGCGCAATGGTAAAAGGACTGCGCCTGCTGCTCTCAAGATTGCTGTTGATTTGTGTAATGAAGGGTATCTCACAAAAGAGGAAGCCGTCATGCGAGTGGAGCCATTGGCGCTTGACCAACTCTTACATCCTTCGCTCGATCCAGAGGCTCCAAGAGATATTATCTTGACCGGTCTTCCGGCCTCTCCGGGAGCGGCGAGCGGTGAGGTTGTTTTTTCCTCTAATGAAGCTGAGCGATTGGCTCAAGAGGGGAGAAAAGTCATTTTGGTGCGTGTCGAGACAAGTCCGGAAGATATCCATGGAATGCATGCAGCTGCCGCTATCATTACAGCGCGCGGGGGCATGACCTCTCACGCAGCAGTTGTTGCAAGGGGTATGGGGCGGCCTTGCGTTTGCGGGGCTGGTGACCTGAAGATCGCCGGTGATTATGAGCAGTTTTCTGTTGGGGATCGTATCGTTAAAAAGGGAGATATGATTACTGTTGACGGGGCGGAAGGAAAGGTTTTCCTCGGTGCTGTTGCAACCATAGAGCCCGAACTGTCTGGGGATTTCGCGCAATTGATGGAGTGGGCGGATGGTGCACGGCGGATGCAGGTGCGTGCAAATGCCGATACGCCCCATGATGTCAAAGTCGCCAGAGAATTTGGGGCTGAGGGTGTAGGCCTGTGTCGAACCGAGCATATGTTTTTTGATGCAGATCGTATTGTCGCGGTGCGTGAAATGATATTGGCACAAGATAAGCCAGGCAGGGAGCTGGCGCTCGCTAAGTTATTGCCGATGCAACGAGACGATTTTGAAGATATTTTCCGAGTCATGACGGGGCTTCCGGTGACCGTGCGTTTGCTTGATCCCCCTTTGCATGAATTTTTACCTCATTCCGATACGGAAATAGAAGAGGTTGCAAAGGCTTCGGGTATGGATTCGCAAGCTTTAAAAAGCCGTGCTCATAAGTTGCAGGAATTTAACCCAATGTTGGGCCATCGTGGTTGCCGATTGGGCGTTTCTTATCCAGAAATTTACGAAATGCAGGCACGGGCAATCATCGAAGCGGCTTGTACCATTGCTGATGAAACCGGTGAAACAGTAACCCCTGAAATTATGATCCCACTGGTGGCAACGCGAGAAGAATTAAGCCTTTTAAAGGGAAGAATAGACGCGGTTGCAAAGCAGGTTTTATCAGAAAAAAAATCCCAAATTCATTATTTAATCGGTACTATGATTGAATTACCAAGAGCGGCTCTTACTGCAGATAAAATTGCTGAAGAGGCGCAATTTTTCTCTTTTGGTACAAATGATTTAACGCAAACAACATTTGGGTTATCTCGTGATGATAGCTCAGTGTTTTTGCCCGATTATTTGAGACATAATATTTTTGAACGTGATCCCTTTGTTAGCATTGACCGAGACGGTGTCGGTGCTCTCGTGGATATCGCGTGTGAGAAGGGGCGCAAAACCCGGCCAGATATCAAGCTTGGTATTTGTGGTGAACATGGCGGTGATCCTGACTCTATTGAGTTTGTCGAAAGTTTAGGGCTTACCTATGTTTCGTGTTCACCCTACCGGGTGCCAATAGCGCGGCTGGCAGCAGCGCAAGCAAGCCTCTCCAACTCAGAAAAATAACCATTTAAAAGATTTCCAGATCAAGTGGCTATTGGTTGATCGTTCGCAAATGCGACAAGTTAAAGTATTTTGAGTGTCTGTGGAAACCTGTTGAACAGCAATAAATGCGAAAAAAGAAAGACTTCAAGCACCTCGGCGATTCAATTTGAAGTGGAGGTGCTTTTGAACACATTTGTGTGTTAGATCGATTCAGAGTTGGTTTAAGATCACGCGGGTTGATTGTTATCCTTATTCTCTGTGGGGGTAGCGGTAATGCGAAAGGCCTTGCTATTTTTTAGATCGTGCCAGAAGGCCATGCCTGAAAATTTTTCAAACAGATCAGGGGGGAGGATGGTTTTTCGTTTTTGCGGTTTTACTTTTGGCTTGACTGTATGCAGATCTTTTAAGCCTAGTTGCGTATCAAATTCGGGAGCATCATAAATAACATTTTCAAAATCATGCTCGAAAGGTTCTTCTTCAATGAAATCATAGATAAGTTTGATAACATCTGCGGGACGAGCGGTCAGGATATCATAATCAACCATGACAAGGCGGTCCGCAAATTCTCCCCAACATGCCTCGCGTAACGCTTGATACGGAAAGCCTACCAACCGGTTAGCATCAGCAAGGGCTTCAAGGCGCGTGTAAACGGTGGCTCGCTCTCCTGGATTGTTATAAAGGCGTGTACGTTCAAATGCATTACTGCGGTATTGACGCTCCATACTATCCATTACCCACGCCACATCACGTACTGTGCAGATCATTTGAGTCGGGGAAAAGGGTCATCAATGCGGGCATTTGTGCCGTCCATGCCCTATTTGTGTCGATAATTAAATCAGCGTCTCTATCTGCGTAATAACTGTCGAACAACCCTCGCAAAATGGTTGCCCTTTGCTCAGGAGTGACCATTGTCGATAATTCAGATCCGGCGGAAACTTGACCAATAATCCCCTCAAATAAAGAGGCGATAGGGCTCGACATTCCGGCATGAAACCTTGGATTCTGCTTTAAGATTGCTGATAATAATGTCGAGCCCGAACGAGGCATTCCTGATAAAAAATGAAATTTTTTCTTGCTCATATTCGTTTGAGTATTCTTGGCCATGGATTTCAATGCTCATCTGTAAATTTAAAAATTAGTTTTTAAGCGTCTTGCGGAAACTGTCTTGCGTGAAAAGATCATATCGGATTTAGCGAATTTTTTGAAAATTTTGCAAAATTACATGAATTCCTATCCCTTCGCCTAAGTATAACATGACAGAAGTTTGCTTTGGTAGGCAAGAGATATAAAGCCTAAAGCCTCTCCATATCATATGGAAATATGGGGGTGCTTTCACGTATTATATTGTTTTATATTGTTGCGTTTGCGGACGTTTAACCAGTGGCCACTTGATCCGGAAATGCTCCATGTGTGGCCCAAGGGGCGTGGTTGATTTTTGCGTGGGCCTTCTAGTGAGATAGGTTTTTCCAAAACAAAGTGGTGTCGCAATACTCTCCATTGGGCAAAAGCGCGAAATCAGGAATAATGCCTGCTTTATTCCAATCTAATTTTATATAAAAAGCTTCTGCCTCCGACCCGGTTTGCGTGTCGAGGCATAGTAAGGGGCAGCCATTTTTTCGCGCATGATCTTCAAGGTGGGTCATCATTAAACGTCCCAGACCTATCCGCCTTGCATCTGAACGGACCAATAATTTTGCAACATCGGCACGATGAGGTTGATTGGGTTGTGTTGACGGTTTTAAGGCAACCATGCCAAGCGCCCGGCCTTTGTAAAATCCAAATATGAATTTCGCTGAGCATGTTTCGAATTCCAGAGCAATGTCTAGTAATGCTTGTTTTGCATCTACAAGAGAGAAAGGCAAAACGTATGAAATTGATGCGCCATTTTGCACACAATTATGCAAAACGAATGCTAATTCATCAATATAATGATTAAACTCAGTGGCCTCTAGGGCTTTTATCTTGATCTCAGATCGCATGGAGGAATCGGTATTGTTATTCATCACGTTGAAATTCTGACCACATGCGCATCATCTCGGTTTCATCGGAGTAATGCCCATCATACCAGGGGGAATGATGTGTTCCAATTTTTCCCATTGATGTGAAATCTGATAGAATTAATCCGGGATATTCTCTGATCAGCGCTAAATTTATTTGTCGCACAACATCTGCGCCTTCTGCTCCCCAATGGTATTGTGTCCACCATTCGTTGAAAATTTTGGATTGTGATAATTCTTGGGGCGGAGTATCGTGGCTGCCCCCTTCATATGCGCCAATAATTTTCACCCCAAATTCGCGTGCCAATTGTTGGTGGTAGTCCCAATGATAAAGCAGCCAGGCTTTTCCATAAAGGGCGTTGCGATCACCATTAAGGTAATGGTCACGTAGTTTCGATTTCAATAATGCACCATTGGAGATAATTTCACGCTCCCAGGCTTGCGCTAAGGTTTCTCCAGCTCGAGGAGAGACAACCTTTTGATAAGCATCAGCCCCGCCATGATAATTGGTTAGTGCTACACCGGTTTTGGAAATCACTGAGGCGGGATCTATCTTGTTTAGCTGCAGATATGCGCTCATACCTTCATAAGCCGATTTCGTGGTGAATGGGGAGGCGGTTTGTCCTGCGATTACATATATTGGTTGGTAGCCGCTTCCCTCCAACGCGGCTTCCAGGCTTAAAATCAATTTTGCCGATAATATGCCATAGCCATAGCGCACTGAACGGCCAGGGTTGTAGGCTTTTGCGATGCCTTCTGCATATCTGGAGGCGATTGCAAATGGCCATGACATATTCCAAATTTCATTGCCCAGTTCAATGTAAAGTGGCTGATCTTTAGGGTAATTGCCCGCAACCAATCGGTTTTTGAACTGCGTCGCAAAGATGTCCCACTCTGGGCTGGCGAGGATTGCTCTCGCATTCTCCTTGGCATTGTCAAAAATTTTGTTGGTATCACCTTGGACATCGCTTTGATGAAGTTTTGATCCAATTTGAATTGGGATGTTGAGCCATAATGCTGATTTGGTTTGTGCGGCCAGATCAAATAGATATTCGTATGGAACTCCATATCTATCATAGCGCGGGCGTTGAAGTTCTTGAGTGGCGATTTGACGATGAACAAAATGTGGATCTTGTGGGGTTGCAATATCCGCAAAGCGACGTGCGGGGGTGTTATTCATATCTTGCAGCACCATTGTTCGGATAATGTCATAACGGCGTGCGTAATTGATGAAATCAGGATTCCAGATTTGCCCTTCCTGCGCCAACTTTTCGTCGCGTGCCCGGGTTAATTTGAGGTTTTTTAGCGGTGTACGGATATTCGAAAAACGGGCGCGTTGGGGGGAGGCGCCAGAAGCCGGCATTCTAAAAACCATTCGCCCGCCATCGCCTACGCGCTTTGACGATATGACCTTAACTTTGTCGTGCCAAATAGTGGCATCCGCAATACCATCCCATGTTAAAACCCAGTCACCGGCATACCACTGTGGAAAGTCACTATACCCAAAAAGCATGACTGGCCCTTGAAGCTCGATGAGACCCGACGGAATTTTGATAGGGTCTCCCGTAACGGGATCTATGTAACCTGCGGCCTCGGCCTCTTTCGTGTTGAGCGTTTTATCTTTAAGCGCAAAAATCCACCGAAAATCATCGGGATACCCTTTTACCTTCATGTAATCGATAAAAATATCTTCATAAACCCATTCCGCAAGCAGGCTTGGGTTAAATTGAAGTTGATGCGCCTGACCTGGTGGGATGGCGCTTGTGGTTTTGTTGTTAGTGAGCGTTTTTGTCGTGTAATTTACATGTGTGGGAGTTATCGCAGGCGTTGCTTGGGCTGGATTGGCGAGGACGGCATTAACACGTGCTTGTAACGCTAATGTTTCCGCACGCTCGGCTTTATCATTGTAAATTCCAAATAGGTGACTGCCGCCAATGAGGCTCGCAATGGCGCCAATGCCTAAAAATCCAAAGATTGTTTTTCTTCCACTCATTTAAGGTCTCGCTTTTATATGGAGGCTTATTTGAATCCCTAAATACACGATAAAGCAGGGCGGGGGATAAAGAAAGTTGATGAGAGATGACGAAATTTTTGCTATTGGCGCTCGTGATCAATTAGAGCCTAGGGGGGGCGCTTATAAAATTTTGTTTTGATGCATTTTTTGCCGCTCACGTGATATCCAATTGAAAGCAAAATGCTCTCATGCTGGAATATCATAGTATAAACATGCAATTATATAGGAATATCTTGCGAATTCAGGGGGCTTTCTGTTTCCTAGCTTGACCTGACTGCCAGTCTGCTATCCAACACTTAAATTATTAGATATCGGTAGCTTGTTTGAAATAAAAATTGAGTGTTTCCACTCTTGGAGTTTTTTATGAATTTTTCTGCTTCTCTCTTGTGTACACGTACGCGGTTATCAACTGTATCGACAAAAAACATTTTCAGACGGATTTTTGTTTTGGGGGGCGTAGTTTTCGGGGCGATCTCTTGTACTGCAACGCCATCTTTAGAAGAAGAAACTTCAGAAGCCTTATCAAGGGAGGCACGAAATGCGAGTGTTAATGCTGTGTCTACGGCGAGCCGGGTTGTGGTTCCTGGGTCAGCGGCTGATCGCATTTTTCAAGATGTGAGTTGGCTTTCCGATGATGCCAGAGAAGGCCGTGACTCAGGCTCTGAGGGGTATCTTGCTGCGGCAAATTATGTGGCTGATCGTTTCAAAGCTTTAGGCATTTCTCCCGGGAGTGACGGCGATTACTACCAAAATGTTGGCCTTCGAAAAGTGAAGAGAGACAATGATGCAGCTTTCTTGTCATTGACCAATAATAACGGCGAAACGACAATTCTCACCCACAAGCAGGATTTCATTGCGGGTAGATCTTTACAAGGAGAGAATTTCTCGGTGACGGCGCCATTGGTTTTTGCCGGTTTTGGCGTCACAGCTCCCGGCTATGATGATTACGACGGGATAGATGTCGAGGGAAAAATTGTTGTTATTTTTAGTGGTGCTCCGAGTTCTTTAAATAGTGAAACGCGCTCTCATGTTCGTAGTGGGAGAACGAAAGCGATGACCGCTCGCAAAAATGGCGCTGCGGGGATAATCACAATTTCTTCTAATACGCGTGAACCTGAGGCTGCTTGGAAGCGATCTGTTAATTTTCCTGAGCGTGAAGCTTGGACCTGGGTATCGGCCGATGGGATCGCGAATGATGCTTCTCACGGGATGGCACCGACTTTTGTGGCTGGTCCTGAATTGGCTGAAACGATTTTTGCAAATTCTGGGCGCAGTTTTGCACAATTACGCGATTTAGCGAATGCGAAGGAACAAGGGGCTGATTTTTCCGGATTTGATTTGTCTCTTAGTGCAACTGTAAAAGGGGGGGGCTTGGTCGAAGATCTCTCAAGTCCTAATGTCGTTGGCTTTCTGGAGGGAAGCGATCCAACTTTACGCGATGAAGTGATTGTTCTCTCGGCGCACCTTGATCATGTTGGCGTTCATGAACCAAGAGGCGGCGGTACGGATCATATTCATAATGGGGCTTTAGATAATGCCATGGGCATTGCGACAATGCTTGAGGTTGCGAAACGGATGACAGAAGAGGGGGGCGCGCGTCGCAGTATTATTTTCCTGGCGGTGACAGCAGAGGAAAAAGGTCTGTTGGGATCAGATTATTTTGCCAACTTCCCAACCGTTGATGCCGATCGTATCGTTGCGAATGTCAATCTTGATATGCCATTAGTTTTATATCCCTTTACAGATGTCGTTGCATTTGGGGCAAAACGCTCAAGTTTAGGTGAAACCGTGCGTGCGGCAGCTGCGAAGACGGATGTTGAAATTATCGATGATCCGTGGCCGAGCATGAATCTATTTGTGCGCTCTGATCATTATAATTTCGTTCGAAAGGGCATTCCATCTGTCTTTCTTTTTCTTGGCACAGGTAATGGCGGGCAGGAAGTTTTTGATAATTTTCTATCCACAAATTACCATCAGCCGTCAGATCAGATTGATCTAGATATCCACTGGAATCATGCAGCGCGATTTGCAAATCTGAATTATCTCATTGCGAGAGAGATTGCTGATGCCGGTCAGCGCCCGGCTTGGAACGAGGGTGATTTTTTTGGTGAAACTTTTGGCAACGAATAGCCTTGGTTGAGCTGATTTAAAGTTCAATTATTCTAAATTGTCATTCTTGCGGTGAAAATGACGGGCGGCCCTAAATAGGGCCGCCTTTTTTGTAGGTGAGGTTTGGCTTTCGGCCTTGTCTGGTATGTGCTCGCGGGGGGTGAATTTTGTTCTTGAAAAGTTCCGTTTTGTAAGCCGTGAATTGGGTTTAAAAATTATATTTTCATCTGGAGCCGTAATTATTTGCGCTATCCCGTATTTAAACTTTGACGTACCGTATTGTCCCATGATATCCCGTTAACTACCGGTTAAGGATTTTAGCTTGGGTGTTATGGGAGTTTTAGAGAAAAATGCCGCGCGGTATGCAGGTCCATTTTTTGGGATCGCACATCAACAAAATCGATAAAAAGAACCGGATCGCGACCCCTGCGGAATTTCGGAAGGCGCTCGATTGCGACAGTTTTAATGGATTTGTTTGCGTCCCTTCTCTTAGTGGTCCTTATCTCGATTGTGGCGGGCTTGATCTGTTGGACCGCTATCAACGGCTGATCGACCAGCTTGATCCTTATGATCCTGATCGCGAAGACCTTGAAATTGCGATAATGGGTCGGGCGCGAAAATTGCCATTCGACGCTGATGGTCGTGCGATTTTACTCCCCGCTTTAAAAGATCATGCCGGGGTTGAAAACGAAGCCTGTTTTGTTGGGCGTGGATCGTTTTTTCAAATTTGGAATACCGCCGGTATTGAAGAGCGATTTGCGCAAGCTCAGGCTCGTGCCAGCGAGAAACGATTTGTACTAAAAAACAGACCGCATAGTGGCGACCCTAATATGATGGGGGGCATCCGTGACTAATCAAGATCATGAAAAACATATTTCGGTGATGTTGAGTGAGGTATTACAAGCTCTTAACCCACGTGATGGTGAAGTTTATGTTGACGCGACTTTTGGTGCGGGGGGGTATTCAAAAGCCTTGCTCGATAAAGCTGATTGTACGGTCTATGGGTTTGATCGAGATCCTATTGCAATTGCAGAGGCGCAAGAATGGGTTGAGCATTATGATGGTCGGTTGATTTTGATTAATGCGCCATTCGACCAGATGTATACAAAGCTTCGTCAAATGGGAATTAAGAGCATTGATGGGGTGGTATTTGATCTTGGGGTTTCATCAATGCAATTGGATGAGGCTGAGCGTGGATTTTCGTTCCGTTTTGATGGCCCTCTTTCTATGCGTATGGATGGCGCGAAACCTGACGCTGCTGATGTGATTAAGAGTGCAGAATTCAATGATTTAAAAATGATTTTTCGTGTGTATGGGGAGGAAAAGCGCGCTGGAAACCTTGCTAAGGCTATCATACGCGCCCGTGAAGAAGGGCCGATCGAGTCCACCTTGGCTCTTGCCCGTGTTATTGAGGCGGCCAGCCCTAATCGGTACGCCGCCAAAAAGGGGAGGTCAATACATCCGGCAACGCGTGTATTTCAAGCCTTGCGGATTTTTGTAAATGATGAACTTGGGCAATTAGCAAGAGGATTAACCGCAGCAGAAGCTTTGCTTGTGAAGGGGGGGCGATTGATCGCGGTAACTTTTCATTCGCTTGAGGCACGTATTGTAAAACGTTTTCTCTCTGACCGTTCTGGACAATTGCATTCCTCATCCCGTCATCTTCCGCAAATCAATATGCCTGATATTACGTTTACACTTCCCTTTCGGGGGCAAAAAAAACCACGTGATGGCGAAACTCAAAATAATATTAGGGCCAGGTCCGCTGCGTTAAGAGTTGGGCTTCGCACTGAGAAACCAGGGCGCCTTGATGATCTTGGTTTTGCTGATCTTTTTGAATTTAATTTTTCTAAATCAATGATGAAACTGGAGGTTTCCTAAAATGTTCCGCTTTGCGACTTTTCTATTATGTTTGATTTTGGCGTTGTCTGTAGCTGCGCGTTATCGTGCAGAAGTTTCTGTACGTAATGAGCGGAAACAAATTCGACAAGTAGATGTTGCCATCGCAGAAGAGGAGAGGCGCATTCAGGTTTTGCGGGCAGAGTTGGCGTGGCTGGGAAGTCCGGAGCGATTAGAGAAAATCGCAAAAGAAAAGACTGATCTTGAGCCTGTGACAGGCGCACAGCTTATTACGACCGATGAGTTTGTCAGGGCTCTGGATGTTCAGGTAAACGCTGGTTCACAGTCCAGTAATGATTAGGCGATGAGCGCGAAAATTGTTTCATTCAACATAAGATCAATTTTTTGAGGAGTTCACTCGAATGAGACTTAGCTTCACAAGTCAGAGAAAACCAAGAGCTTACCTGATTGGGCAATCTGTCCATAACAGTCAGGCTAATGTTGCCAGTCAACAAGAGCTGGGCGTGTCTTGTGAAACGGTGCATTTTCTGCCAGCAAACCAGATTTCCCGCCGGGCCATACGCAGGGCCAGGGCTAGAATAGGCATGGTGGGCTTGTGTTTTGGCGCGGTCTATCTTGGATTAGGAATGCGTCTTGCGGAATTCTCTTTTGCTGATGGCATGGTCGTTGAGCGCGTTAATCACGTGCGAGGTGGTGTTAAAGAAGGGGCGCGCCCGGAAATAATGGACCGTAATGGTGTGTTGTTGGCGACAAATTTACCTGCGATCGCTTTGGAAGTTTCCGGGCGTGAAGTTTGGGATGCTAAAGAAACGGCCATTAGTCTGTCTGAAATTTTTGAAGATATTGACCCTGTAAGATTGGAGAGAAAGCTAAAGCAAGGCCGTCATGTTGAGGTGCGTTCTGATTTAACGCCGCAAGAACATCAGCAAGTTTTTGCTCTTGGTATTCCAGGGGCGCATTTTTCCCGCCAGGACCATCGTTTCTACCCTCAAGAAGGTTTAGCGCCGCATTTGATCGGTCATGTTGTTAAAGGGCGTGCGCGATCGGGTGCGGGCGGGATGATGGGATTGGAAAAGCTTCTTGATAACAAGGAAGAACAAAACCCAATTTATGCCTCCATTGATGTGCGTGCACAGCAAGCTTTAGAAAAAGTATTGTCTGACGGACTTAATCAGTTTTCTGCTGAAGCCGCCTGGGGCGGTATTATGGATGTGCACACTGGGGAATTGATTGCTGCGGCTAGCTTGCCTGAGTTTAATTTGAATGATCCCTCCGCTAGGCCGACTGATGCGCGGCGCAACCGTTTTGTCTATGATCGATATGATCTGGGGTCTGCTTTTAAAGCTATAACAGCGGCGTCAATCATAGAGAGCGGACTTGCAGATGAGGCAACACCTTATGATGCACGCGGTGTGTATGAAGTTTCGGGCGTTAAAATAAAAGACTACAAAGGTAAAAATAAAATTTTAACGCTTTCAGAAGTTGTGCAGCATTCATCAAATATTGGAAGTGCACGAATGGCTCATCAAATGGGGCCGGAATTGCAGCAACATTTTTTACAAAAATTGGGGCTTTTCAACGCTTTACCGATTGAGTTGAGCGAGAACCGCTCGCCGGATCTACCAAAAAAATGGGGACCAGTAGAAGCGGCAACAGTGAGCTACGGTCACGGAATTGCTGTGACACCATTGCATTTATTGGCGGCATACGGCGCGCTTGTAAATGGCGGTATTTATCATCTGCCTACATTTGTAAAGAATGCAGAGGGTGATAGTCCTAAAGGAGAGCGTGTTTTTAGTCCTTCGACAAGTGCTAAGATTCGTCGTATTTTAAGGCGTACCGTGATTAATGGCTCAGCAAAACGCGCAGAAGTTGACGGCTATTTTTCAATCGGAAAAACGTCTACGGCCGATAAACCGGGGCGTGGGGGATATTTAAAAAATGCTCGTATATCCAGCTTTGCAGGCGCATTTCCGGGATATGATCCGCGATATGTCGTGCTTGTTTCGCTCGATAACCCGCAACCGACGAAAGAGACTTATGGATATGCGACTGCGGGCTGGACTGCAGCGCCGATGTTTCAAAAACTTGTTACACGCGTAGGGCCGATTTTGGGGGTGCCAATGGTTTCGGATCAAATCGCGATGGATGCTTTTTTTGCTGATGCCTATAATTATGATTCCGAAAAAGAGGTGATACGAAAGCGCCAGGATGTTATTGCTTCGCGTACTGTTTACCAACGCCGGAACTCTAAAAAAATTGCGCAACAAACCTCACGAAAGCCTCAAATTGATCCTATTAAGTCGTTGATCGAAAAATCTGCAGCGGGAGCTTTTGCAAAAATTGAGAAAGAGTAATCATGCGTCTATCGCAATTATTAAAAAAAGATTGCGCACCTGATCTTGAGATTACGGGGTTAACGGCCGATAGTCGAGATGTGAGGGATGGCTATATTTTTGCCGCATTGCAGGGGAGTGCCAATGACGGTGTGAAATATATTCCGCAGGCATTACACGCTGGCGCGGTTGGTGTGCTCGTCAGGTCTGGTGTTGAGCTTGATTTGCCAGATCATATTATATTGCTTCAAGACGATGAGCCTCGTCATCTTTTAGCGCGTTTGGCCGCAAGTTTCTATCCAGATATGCCGAATTATCGAGTAGGGATTACAGGGACTAATGGCAAGACTTCAACCGCGCAGTTTGTGAGCCAGCTTTGGTCATTGCTCGGCGCGCGCGGCGGGTCTCTTGGCACGTTGGGCGTTGATGTTACTGGTGAGCAAGGCTTTGTAGAAAATCTTGGCCATACAACCCCGGATCCGGTCACTTTGCATCATGCCTTGATGCGTGCAAAACGTGCAGGATGTGATTTTATGGCGATGGAGGTGTCCAGTCATGGGCTGGCGCAATATCGTTGTGACGGAGTTTCTTTTCAGTGTGCTGCTTTTACCAATATTACGCAGGATCATCTTGATTATCACGATGGCTTTGAGGATTATTTTGCAGCGAAAAAAAGATTGTTTACAAAGCTGTTGAATGCCGATGGTGTTGCTATTGTCAATGTGGACGGGGCAGGCGGTTCCGATTTATTGAGAGATTTAGAAACTCATAACGTACGTATAACAACAATTGGTCGTAATCATTGCGATTATAGTTTGGATAAAGCGAATGCAATTCCTAATGGTTTGGAGATAAGTGCGCGCGCAAATGGGCGGGTATTTGATTTTGTCGTTCCCCTTGTCGGTGCTTTTCAGGCAGAAAATATTTTACTGGCAGCGGCGATCGTCGTTGAGAGCGGCTTTGAGCTTAACGATGTCATGGGCGCGTTGTCAAAACTCAAAGGGGTGCCAGGGCGTATGATGTTAGCCGGTGAGAAAAACGGCGCTGCAATTTATGTTGATTATGCCCATACACCTGATGCGATTGAAACGGTTTTACAGTCTGTGCGCCCACATACCCAAGGCCGGTTGATTGCGATCATCGGGGCGGGCGGTGATCGCGATCGTGGTAAACGACCATTAATGGGTAGGGCGGCAAGGCAAAATGCGGACTATGTCATACTGGCTGATGATAATCCGCGATTTGAAAATCCGGCGCAAATACGTGATGAAATTTTACAAGGTGCACCCGAGGCATCCAATATTGGGGACCGATCTCGTGCAATTGAATTGGGCGTGGAAATGTTGGAGCTAGGAGATGTCTTGCTGGTTTTGGGGAAAGGTCATGAGAGTGGGCAGACGATTAATGGCGTGGTTCATGACTTTGATGATGCAAAGGAGGTCGCGGGGCAGATCGCGGGGTTAGTGTGATAATGGTGGATTGGTATGGTTGATAAATTATGGACTGCCTATGAGGCAGCGGCTGCTACAGGTGGTATGTTATGCGCGAAAGGTGGCCTCCCGGACCGTTGGGAGGCGGAGGAATGGAGCGCAAAGGGAATTTCAATTGATAGCCGAGCCCTTAGGCCTGGTGAAATTTTTGTCGCGCTCAATGACGTGCGTGATGGGCATGAGTTTGTTGAAGATGCTTTTGCTGCTGGGGCTGCTGCGGCGCTGGTTACAAAGCCTCCACAAAATGCTCCTGCGGGCAAACCTTTTCTGGTTGTGCGTGATACATTAGCAGGTCTTGAGGATTTGGCGCGGGCTGCAAGGTTGCGCAATTTTGGAAAACGCATCGCGGTTACTGGCAGCGCAGGGAAAACAAGCACTAAAGATATGTTGCGACATATGTTGGTTAATGTTGGACGTGTCCATGCGGCTGATCGTAGTTTCAATAATCATTTTGGTGTCCCTTTAACAATGGCACGCATGCCCATTACGGCCCGCTTTGGGGTATTCGAAATTGGAATGAACCATGCGGGTGAGATTACCCCTTTGGTCGATTTGGTTCGCCCCCATGCGGCGATTATTACGACCGTCGCATCGGCCCATTTAGAATTTTTTGACAGTGAGGAAGATATTGCTCGGGCGAAAGCGGAGATATTTAGCGGTATAAAGCCAGGTGGTTGTGCCATTCTGCCTCATGATAATCGCCATTTCGACTTGCTATTGCAGATAGCCAAGACTTCTGCAGCCATTAAAGCTGGGGGTAAAATGTTAACTTTTGGCTCGCAAGAACGAGCTGATCTGCGACTTCTCTCAACCAAAGCCATTGAGAAAGGGCAAAAGGTCAGGGCGCAAATTTTCGGAGAGCGTCATGATTTTACACTTGGCGCGGGCGGCGAGCATCAGGCCATGAACGCCTTAGCTGCAATAGGAGCTGCCGTGAGTGTTGGGGCGCCTTTATCTCCTTGTTTGCAATCGCTAGCGACGTTTCATGCCGGTGCCGGGCGCGGAGAGCAAATCAAAATCCCCTTGCCGACAAAGGGAGACAAACTTAGCGATCGAACAGATGGCACTCATTTTACGCTAATTGACGAGAGTTATAATGCCAACCCCGCTTCGATGCGAGCCTCACTATCGCTGCTAGCAAGTCTTAAACCTGGTGCACCAACGGGGCGGAGAATTGCAGTTCTAGGAGAAATGTTGGAGCTCGGCATAGAGAGTGCGCCTTTGCATGCCGCCCTTATCGAGCCTTTGATGGCAGCAAATATAGAGAAGCTGTATGTCGCTGGGGCTGGAATGGACGCGCTCTGGCGCGTGGTTCCGGAGGCTATTCGCGGCTTGAATGTGGTTGATCCGGCGGAACTTGCCAAAAAAATAGCAATCGATCTGCACGAAGGTGACATTATTATGGTCAAAGGTTCGAACGGGTCTAAGGTTAGCCTAGTTGCGAATGCGTTAAAGGATTTGCAATCTTTATGATCCCATTTTCATTTGATCATTATCTATAATTATAAGGTTCCCAAACAGTTTTATGCTTTATATTCTTGCTAATTTTTCTGATACATATCCGATTTTGAATGTTTTTCGGTATTTGACGTTTCGCTCAGGTGGGGCGGTAATGACGGCTTTGATCATTTCTTTTTTGCTGGGGCCACGCTTGATCAACTGGATGCGTGAAAAGCAAGGGCGTGGTCAACCAATTCGGGAGGATGGTCCGCAAAGTCATATTATTGAGAAAGCCGGAACGCCAACGATGGGCGGGGTGTTAATTTTGTTATCACTGAGCATCTCAACTTTTTTATGGGCAGACTTAAGCAATGCTTATGTCTGGATCGTGATGGGTGTGACCCTCGCTTTTGGACTTTTGGGCTTTGTGGACGACTATCAAAAAGTCACAAAACAGACGAGCGGCGGCGTCGTGGGTTCCGTGAAACTCATTGTGCAATTTGCTGTTGCCTTAATAGCCGGGTATGCTTGCATGAAAGTTTTAGGTGCAGCGGAAGGGGCACCTGCGGGACTAGCAAGCTCGGTACCGTTACCTTTTTTTAAAGAACTTTTTGTTCCACTGGGTATCTTATTTGTCCCCTTCGCTGCCTTTGTTATTGTTGGCGCTTCAAATACGGTCAACTTGACCGATGGCCTTGATGGTCTTGCAACAGTGCCCGTGATGATCGCAGCTGCCACTTATGCTGTGATTGTCTATTTGGTGGGCAATGCAATTTATGCAGAATATTTACAAGTTCCTTATGTACCAGGTGCCGGCGAGTTGACAATTATTTGTGGCGCCATCGTTGGGTCCGGATTAGGATTTTTATGGTTCAATGCCCCGCCCGCGATGATTTTTATGGGCGATACTGGTTCTTTGGCTTTAGGGGGGGCAATTGGTGCGATAGCGGTTGCAGCCAAGCATGAAATCGTTTTAGCCATTGTGGGGGGACTTTTTGTATTGGAGGGTCTGTCCGTCATGATACAAATTGCTTCTTTTAAGATGTTTGGAAAAAGGGTGTTCCGTATGGCTCCTATTCATCATCATTTTGAGCAATTGGGTTGGAAGGAACCAACCATTGTTATTCGCTTTTGGATTGTTGCCGTGATTTTGGCGCTCATTGGTCTTGCAACATTGAAACTTCGGTAGGAATATTTTTGTGATTAAGCTACCTGATATGGATGGGAAAAGCGTTGGTGTTTTCGGGCTAGGTGCAAGTGGCTTGTCGAGTGCGGCTTCTCTTGCGGCTTCCGGTGCAGAGGTTTATTCCTATGATGAAAACCCTTTAGCGCGTGAGAAAACAGCCAATACTCAATATCTTGCTGAACAACCAATTTCATGGCCGTGGGATCAGTTGTCAGCATTAGTGTTGAGCCCGGGTGTGCCGTTAACACATCCACGTCCCCACGGTGTCGTGCAAAAAGCGAGGGCTGCTGGGGTTGAAGTTATCGGCGATATTGAATTATTTGCGCGAGCCGTCAATGCAATGCCCCCTGAGGTACGCCCAAAAATTGTAACGGTAACGGGCTCCAACGGTAAATCAACGACAACGGCCTTGATCGCGCACATTTTGCGTGAAACCGGACATAAAGTTTATGAAGGCGGCAATATTGGCAATGCTGTTTTGTCTATGCCGCCTTTGGAAGAAAATGCCATTTATGTGTTGGAACTTTCTTCCTACCAACTAGATTTAACAAAATCATTGCGTTCAGATATTTGTGTTTTTTTAAACCTTAGCCCAGACCATCTTGATCGTCATGGGGGAATGGATGGTTATATTGCCGCCAAACGGCGTATTTTTAATAATCAGCAAAAAGATGATATCGCTGTTATTGGTGTAGATGATGCGATTTCGCAAAGCATATGCACGGATCTAATTTCTGGGCAACATGCGAAGATTATCCCCGTTTCTGCGATGGGAACATTAGGCAATGGGGTCTTTGTCCTTGGGGCGGAGCTTTTTTATAATTTTGACCATAAGACTACAAGCGGTGGTAAAATACCCGATGTTTCTGCGTTACATGGGCGACATAATCATCAAAATGCAGCTGCCGCTTTTGCCGTTTGTAATAGTCTTGGTGTGTCGCCGCCTGTGGCGATGCTGGCGATGGCAAAATTCAAGGGCTTACCGCATCGAATGGAAAAGATTGCCCAAATTGGCGGGGTTACTTTTGTAAATGACTCGAAAGCGACGAATGCTGATGCTGTGTCTAAGGCGCTAACCGCCTTTAAATCCATATACTGGATTGCTGGCGGTCAGGCGAAAGAAGATGGAATCAGAGAGTTGCAAGGCCGTTTAAAATCGGTAGAGAAAGCCTATTTCTTTGGTGATTGTGCAATGGCGTTTCATGAACAGGTAAACGGTGACGTTGAAAGCCGGGTTTTTAAAAATATGCAACATGCGGTGTATAAGGCATTTTCTGATGCCCTTGCAGGGTTATCAAGCAAATCAGACAGAAACCCGATCATATTGCTTTCGCCAGCTGCGGCTTCATTTGACCAGTTTAAAAATTTTGAAGCACGCGGCGAGGCTTTTCGCAAGATTGTAGAGAAGATTGCCGCTGAGGGAGGGCAAGTTGCATGAGGATGCCCTCGCGTAATGATAATAGTCTTTTTGCTCGCTGGTGGTGGTCTGTCGATCATCTGAATATTGGGATCATTACGGCAATTATCTTTATCGGTATTTTGCTGATTCAGGCTGCGGGGCCAGTTGCTTCTTCTCGTTTATCTCATATTAGCGTTTACCATTTTCCATTGCGCCAATTATTGTTCCTGGGCCC
Source organism: uncultured Caulobacterales bacterium (assembly GCA_964479275.1). GTDB lineage: Bacteria > Pseudomonadota > Alphaproteobacteria > Caulobacterales > Parvularculaceae > CALLPQ01. Next base: position 39,951 of record CAYZLR010000004.1, on the reverse strand, counting down.
GAGTCTTGGGTTAATGGTTGCCGTTTCTCTACTGACGCCGCTACAAGTGCGCCGGGCGGGAGTCTTTTTGTTCATCGGGTCACTCTTTTTGATGGGGTTGGTTTTGTTGGTGGGCGCTGAAATCAATGGCGCGAAACGATGGCTGGATGTTGGTCCAATCGGACTGCAACCATCAGAATTTGCAAAAACCGGGTTTGTCATTACGGCCGCCTGGATGTTGGCAGAAGGAGCGCGGGATAAATCAGTGCCCGGCGGGGCAATTGCGTTAGGGCTGTATGTTTTAATGTCGGCTCTATTAATTTCTCAACCTGATATCGGCCAGTGGGTGTTAATTACTGCCGTATGGGCTGTGATGTTTTTTATTGCTGGTTGGTCAATGATTTGGTTGTTTGCGTTAGCTGGATTAGGAGCGGCTGCGCTTATTGCGGGTTATTTTTTATTCCCTCATGTTACGAAGAGGATTGATACATTTTTAAAGCCTGAAGTTGGCGATAGTTATCAAGTGGATAAAGCCATTGAAGCAATTACTCATGGTGGACCATTGGGGCAGGGGGCGAATGAAGCCCGAATAAAGCATAGCTTGCCTGATGCGCACACAGATTTTATTTTTGCAGTTGGCGGTGAAGAATATGGATTCATACTTTGCGCGATGATCCTCATTTTGTTTTTTAGTTTTGTAGGACGAACATTCTATCGGGCTTTGGCATTGAGATCTGTTTTTACGCAAGTTGCTGTATGTGGTTTAGCGGCAATGATTGGTTTTCAAGCCTTTATTAATATTGGTGTGAATTTACGCGCTCTTCCAGCTAAAGGAATGACCTTGCCCTTTATTTCCTATGGGGGGTCTTCCCTATTGGCCACGGGACTTACCGTTGGATTTATTTTTGCCCTCACCAGAGTGCAGGGACCTATTACCCGCCGACGGGAGATCATGCCCTGATGACAGGATCAATTTATACGGGGCCGATCCTATTGGGAGCAGGGGGCACGGGGGGTCATATGTTTCCCGCGCAAAGCCTGGCTCAAGAATTGCGCCGAAGGCAGCATCAAATACACCTGATCACTGATGCTCGTGGGATGCGCTATACACATGATTTTCCCGCAGATAGAATTTTTGAGATAAAAGCGGCGAACCCGAATGCAAAAGGTATTGTTGGTAAATTATCAGCAGCAACTGCTATGGCTAGCGGTTTGATGCAGGCGTTATATCAGATTAATTCTTCAAAACCTATCGCCGCGATTGGCTTTGGCGGATACCCATCACTCCCTGCGCTACAAGCTGCGGCAATCGGTAATATTCCGTATGCAGTTCATGAACAAAATAGCCAACTCGGCCGCGCCAATAGGTTTTTAGCTAAGAAGGCGCGTTTTCTTGCCCATGCTTTTCCCGTGTTGACGGGCGTGCCGCCAGCTTTAAAGACACCGCGTCATGAAGTGGGAAATCCAGTGCGAGATGCGGTGCTTGAAATTGCAGGGCTGCCCTTTCAGGAGCCAAAAATTGGCGAACCGTTTCGTTTTTTGATCACGGGAGGCAGCCAAGGGGCATCCTTGTTTTCACAAGTGCCAGTCGACGCAATTTCTGCGCTACCCAATCATTTGCGGCGATCCTTAATTGTCTCTCACCAGGTTCGCCAGGAAGATATTGCCAGTGTGAAAGAGCAGTATGGGCGGCTCGGTGTAACGGCAGAAATTGAGCCGTTTTTTCAAGATCTACCACAAAAGATCAATCAAACGCACTTAGTGCTGGCCCGTTCTGGCGCTTCTACAGTGACAGAAATTGCAACCCTTGCGCGGCCAGCCATTTTTGTACCCCTGGCAATCGCGATGGATGATCACCAGACGATGAATGCGCGTGTCCTTTCTGAGGCAGATGCGGCCATATTGATACCTGAAAAAGATTTTAATGCTGGGGGCTTGCGAGCGACTTTAGAAAGGCTCATGACAAGTCCGGGTCATCTTTCGCGAATGGTAGAAGCGGCCAATGGTAGAGTGAAAACCAACGCAGCGGTTATGATGGCTGATTTGGTCGAAGAAATGATAGAATTGAACGGTTAAAAAATAGCTGAACGGGTATTGAGTGATAGAGAGTATGGTTGAATCTAAGAAGATAACGATCAGGTTACCCTTTGGTGTCGGGGTTGTGCATTTTGTTGGAATTGGGGGGATTGGCATGTCCGGCATTGCTGAGGTCATGCATAATCTTGGATATCAGGTACGCGGTTCTGACATGAGCGATAACGCTAATGTAAAACGCCTGAATGCTATGGGGATAGAAACCTACATCGGTCATGATGCTTCTAATATTGAAGGCGTTGAGGCAGTCGTTATATCCACAGCTATCAAAAATGATAATGCTGAAGTTTTGGCCGCGCGCGCAAAGCATATTCCGGTCGTGCGCCGTGCGGATATGTTAGCCGAATTAATGCGATTGAAATGGACAATTTCGATTGCCGGTACCCACGGGAAAACCACAACTACAACAATGGTCGCTGCGCTCCTTGATGAAGCCAAGCTTGATCCAACTGTGATAAATGGCGGGGTCATCAATGCGTATGATACCAATGCCCGGCTTGGAGAAGGGGATTGGATGGTGGTCGAGGCCGATGAGTCTGACGGCACATTCATCAGGTTACCAACGACAATAGGGATTATCACTAATATTGACCCTGAACATTTGGATCATTGGGGCGGCTTTGATGCTCTGCGTAAGGCGTTTGATCAATTTATAGAAAATACTCCCTTTTATGGTTTTGGTGTTGTTTGCCTTGATCACCCGGAAGTCCAAGCCTTAGTGGGCAGGGTTACTGACCGACAATTGATTACTTATGGTTCTAATCCGCAAGCGGATGTACGGGCCGAAAACATTTCTTTTGTTGAAGGGATCGCTCATTACGATATCGTCTTTCGAGGGCGCAATGAAGAAGAGAGCCGGATTGATAATATACAATTGCCGATGCCGGGGATTCATAATGTTTTAAATTCTTTGCCCGCGGCCATTGTTGCTCGTCGCCTTGGTGCAAGTGATCAGTCTATTCGTAATGGATTTCAAAATTTTACCGGTGTGAAAAGGCGTTTTACTAGGGCTGGATCCTGGAACGGGGTCACGATCATTGATGATTATGGGCATCATCCGGTAGAAATATCGGCTGTGTTGAGTGCTGCCCGGCATGGTACGCAAAACAAAGTAATCGCAGTTATTCAGCCCCATCGTTATACTCGGTTACGTGATTTGTTTGACGATTTTGCCGCGTGTAATAATGACGCTGATATTGTTCTCGTTACGGATGTTTTTGCCGCCGGTGAAACACCGATTGAAGGATATGGCCGGGATGAGCTTGTTGACGCTATTATCAGTCATGGCCACCGTGATGCGCGGGCACTCTCTTCTTTGGAGGAATTGCCTACCGTTATTTCTGAAGTTGCGGAAAGTGGCGATTATGTTGTTTGTTTGGGCGCGGGTGATATAACAATGCATACGAATGCTCTGGCCTCGAAATTAGAGGCTTTAGGATGAACGGAGCTGTGCAATCGTGATGGTGACTATCGCTGATTTACCCTCCGTTCGTGGCCGTCTTCTAGAAAAAGCGGATATGTCTGCGTTTACGTGGTTTCGCGTCGGCGGACCGGCAGATGTTATTTTCATGCCTGCAGATGAAGAAGATTTAGCAAGCTTCCTAAAGGCGACGCCAAGAGAAATCCCGGTTTACCCTGTGGGCGTTGGCTCAAATCTCTTGGTACGAGATAGCGGGATACATGGGGTTGTTATTCGCCTTGGAAAGCCTTTTGCAGGCACTCATGTTGATGGGGTGGATGTGCACGCAGGGTCTGGTGCTCTGGATGCGCAGGTTGCAAAGGCGGCGCAAAAAGCGGGCCTGACAAATTTAGAATTTTTCTCTGGTGTACCCGGAACAATTGGGGGCGCCTTAACGATGAATGCCGGGGCGTATGACCGCGAGACCAAAGATGTATTGGTTGAGGCTGTAGGGTATGATCGTGATGGCAAAGAGCATAGTTTTACGCAAAAAGAAATGGGGTTCTCTTATCGCCATTGTCATGCAGCGCAAGTGTTTGGTGAAAAGGGCGGCATCATATTTACCCGTGCGATTTTTCGCGGCGAACAGGATGACGCGGGCGCTGTGTTGGTGCGGATGGAAGAAATTAAGTCGCGCCGCGAGAACAGTCAGCCGATAAGAGAGCGCACGGGGGGGTCAACTTTTGCTAATCCGGACGGATATAAAAGTTGGCAGCTTATTGATAGTGTTGGCGGGCGTGGCCGCGTCATTGGCGATGCTGAAGTTTCACATCAGCACTGTAATTTTTTGATTAATCGTGGCCATGCGAGTGCAAATGATCTTGAATCTCTAGGGGAAAGCTTGCGCCGCGATGTAAAAGAACAACGCGGTGTTGAATTAAGGTGGGAGATCCGGCGGATTGGCGAAAGGTAACGCTTTGTTAACCAATTGAGTGATGATGGGGGGTGAGCCACGATCAAGCCGATTGTTCGGGAGATTTTGAGAGAGCGAAATGTCGAAATATTCGCATATTACAGTCATAAAGGGTGGTTGGTCACCAGAGCGTGACGTCAGCTTGGTTTCCGGCGCTGCGGCTGCAAAGGCATTGCGCGCAAAAGGATATAAAGTGAGCGAACTTGATGTCGAGCGCGATTTTGGGGAGCAATTGACAAAATTAAAATCTGATGCTGTTTTTAATGCTCTCCATGGTCAGTGGGGGGAGGATGGCTGCGTGCAAGGGGTCTTGGAAGTTCTCAATCTTCCCTATACTCATTCTGGCGTATTGGCTTCTTCATTGGCGATGGATAAACAACGCGCGAAATCAGTTTTTGAGCAAGCGGCTATTCCCGTTCCCAAGGGCAAGATTATTCCCCGGCTAGAGGCTGCTTCCCATCATGCTCTAAAACCGCCCTATGTGGTGAAACCAAATAATCAAGGATCTTCTGTGGGCATATATATTGTGCAAAAGGGAGACAATCGCCCGCCTGCTGAATTAGCAGCAAAAGATAGCGCGTTGGGGGATGATGTTCTCGTTGAGCAATTTATACCGGGACGAGAATTAACATGCGCCGTTATGGGCGATCGCGCTCTTTGTGTAACGGAAATTTTCCCAACCACTGGCTTTTATGATTATGAGGCAAAATATGCGGCAGGTGGATCAAGCCATCAAGTTCCGGCAAAGATAGAGCCAGATCTTGCAGATCAAGTTATGGACATGGCTTTGAACGCCCATCATGCATTGGGATGTCGAGGGCTGTCTCGGGCAGATTTTCGGTATAATGTTGATGGGGACGGCAAACTTTATTGTTTGGAAGTGAACACGCAACCAGGCTTAACGCCGACATCATTGGCACCTGAACAGGCGGCCTATTTAGGGGTTTCGTTTGAAGATTTATGTGAGTGGATGATAGAGGACGCATCATGCCAACGGTAAACAAAAAAAAACCTGCAAAGAAAACGGTTGCAAAAAAGACCAGCGTAAAAAAGAACAGTTCGAGTAAGAAATTAGTCGCTGAACGCAGTTGGGTGCCGCGTCAATCGTCTTTTGCTCAAATTTTACAAAGGGTTGGGCTCGCAGGCGGTGTCGGCATTGGTCTGGTGTTGATGATTGGTTTTGTGATGTTATGGGCAAGCGGTGTCTTTGGGCGTTTGGGGGAAGAGATTGCAAATGACACAAGAACACGCATCGCCAATATGGCAATCGGCGCTGGTTTTGAGGTCCGACAAGTACGGATTATTGGGCGTGATCGTACATCATTTGCTGATATCACCAATGCACTTGGCCCCGTGAATGGAACATCGATTTTACATTTTAATCCCGACAGTGCGCGTGCCAGAATTGAAGAACTGGGTTGGGTTCGCTCTGCCGCAGTCTCTCGTCTTTGGCCTAATGACATTAATATTTCAATACGCGAGCGTCAGCCTGCCGCGTTATGGCAAGTCAATGGCGCGTTCCGATTGGTTGATCAGGTTGGGGCTGTAATTCGCGAGGCGGGATCATTTGAGTATCCAGGGCTCCCTTATATTGTGGGAGCAGGGGCTCCCGAGGTCGCCTCAGAAATTCTTCAAGTGCTTGATGAAGTGAATATTTTTGACACAAGAATTGCTGCAATTATGCGAGTTAGTAATCGTCGATGGACATTACGGTTAAATTCACAACAAGGCGCGACCATGGACATAAAGTTGCCGGAAGTTGAGTTTCAAGATGCGTTAAGGGATTTAGCCGTGTTGCATGAAGCTGTGAGCGTGCTTGACCGTGACTTCGAATATATAGATCTTAGAGATCCAGAGAGAGCTTTTTTTCTTTGTCGCGGTGCCAAGGATCAAAAAGGTCCTTCGCTTAATGTTTTGAGTGGCGATTTTTCCTGCGCCGGGACATCAGCTTAAAAAGCAGGGATCGATTTTCTGCAAAAGTAATTTGCGAACGGATATTACGATGCAACTTTTTAACGGTAAAAACCGCAATGATTTGATCAATGGCAAATCGCGGAAATTATCTCGTGAAGGGGCGTTGATAGCGGCTATTGATATTGGCACTGCCAAAACGGTATGCTTTATTGCGCGCATTCTTCCTATGAGTGATGGAAGCGTGGATTGTGATATTATCGGCGCCGGGCATTATGGCGCAATTGCTCGCCAGCATAATGATCTAAATGCAAATCATGATAATTATGTCAATGATCAAAATTTGAAAGGCGCCAGTTCTTTTCTCGATCGTGAAAAGGCTATACGCCACGCGATTGATGCCGCCGAGAGTATGGCGGGAGAGCGCATACATGAAGTTCATGTCAGTATCTCCGGTGCGCAGTTACAATGTCGTCATGTTGGGGTTGATCTTGATGTCGCTGGGGGCGTTGTGACGGCTGATGATGTTGCAGAAAGCTTATATGAGGGGGGACGGATTATTACCCCTGAGGCGGCTCGGTGCTTACATATTATACCGACGAGTTACCGATTAGATGGCGAGGAAGTTGGTACGGATCCACGTGGGTTGTATGGGCAGGAGTTAACGACCCGCATGCTCGGTGTTCATGTGCGAGAAAATTATCTAACCAATATTAAAGGCTTGGTCGAAGGCGCAGGATTAAAGGTAGCCTCTTTTGTTGCAGCGCCCTTAATGATGGCGCAGTCAACATTGGTTGAGGATGAAAAAGAGTTAGGCGTATTTGCTCTGGATATTGGTAGTCGATGTGTCGACTATACGATTTATAATGAGGGAAGGCCCCAGGGATGTGGCGGCATAAAATTAGGATCAAATCACATAACACGCGATATTGCCCAAGGTTTTTCCACGCCAATTGTTCATGCGGAACGACAAAAAATTCTTCATGGTACTGTTTTTTATAGTGCGGCTGATGAACATAGATTGGTGGACATGATTCCGCTAACTAAGGAAGATAAACAATTGCGTATTACCAGAGCCGACTTAACGCGGGTGATTGTTCCTCGCCTTGAGGAGATTTACGAGCGGTTGAGTGCGCAAATTGTTGCTGATCAATGTGCTTTAAAAAATTGTCGTCGGATTGTGATTACGGGCGGCGGGGCTCAACTGAACGGAATAGTGGAGCATGCAGAACGGATTTTTGGCATGAAAGCTCGTTTAGGTCGGCCCTATACAATTGAAGGAGCGCCGGAAGCTTTGAGCGGTTCAGCGTTTTCTGTCTGCGCGGGGCTGATCGATTTTGTTGCGCAATCTTATGCGTCAGCCTCGCTTTATCCTGAAATGAAAAAAGACTCTGACCCTTTACAGGTTCGCTATCAAAGCGGCATGAATGACAATGCAAACCGTGAAAGCCGATCGAAGCGTGTTGGGGCTTGGCTGAAGACCCGATTTTAAGAGGGGCAAAAGCATTCTATTCAACGCTTCGAGGGGCCTGGTCTGTTAGTTTTAGCCCGGTTTACTGTTTCGAACAGATCACCCCCCCCTCCAAATGAAATGGTTTCAAGGAGGCGGCTTAAAGTATTTTGCGCTCAACCGGTTGCCACCTGATCTGGCAAATGCTGTAATTCGATGTTCGTTACCAACACCAGAAAAACTAGGAAAAATAAGGAAAATGTCCATTAAAGTTAACGCGCGTTAACCTTTTGGTAATCCTTATGACTGATTCTTTAACAAAATTAGATAACGCAACATCCACTGATTCGAATTGCTGATTTTTTACGTAAAAACAAATGTATAAAGAAAATCAAGTGGCCTCAAACACTCATCTAGGCGAGCCAGGAGCAAGTAATGCCGATTAATATTAGTATTCCTGAAACAACAGAATTAAAACCTCGAATTTCGGTTATCGGTGTCGGAGGCGCTGGCGGTAATGCAGTCAACAATATGATTGAGAGTGCGCTGGAAGGTGTTGAATTTGTTGTGGCTAATACCGACTCTCAAGCGGTGACCTTGGCGAAAACGGATCGCAAAATTCAGCTGGGCGTGAATACAACCCAAGGTCTTGGTGCGGGCTCGATGCCTAATGTGGGAGCGGAAGCTGCTGAGGAGTCGATAGAAGAAATTCTCGAACATGTTGGCAATTCCCATATGTTATTTATCACAGCCGGCATGGGCGGAGGGACGGGAACTGGAGCGGCTCCTGTTATTGCGCAAGCGGCTAAAGAACGCGGTATTTTGACGGTTGGTGTTGTAACAAAGCCTTTTCATTTTGAAGGGGCAAGGCGAATGCGTGTCGCGATGGCTGGTATTGAGGAATTGCAAAAGCATGTGGATACGCTTTTGATTATTCCCAATCAAAATTTGTTTTCGATTGCTGATGAGCGCACTACTTTTCATGAAGCATTCGCGATGGCGGATGAGGTTTTGCATTCTGGTGTGCGCGGTATTACTGATTTAATGGTCATGCCAGGATTGATCAATCTCGATTTTGCGGATGTTCGCACTGTCATGGGTGAGATGGGGCAAGCTATGATGGGGACCGGTGAAGCTGAAGGTGAGAAACGTGCGATAGAAGCAGCCGAAGCCGCAATCTCAAATCCATTGCTGGACAAGGTTTCTATGAAGGGCGCAAGAGGGGTTCTTATTAACATTACCGGCTCAATGGATATGAAGCTTTTTGAAATTGATGAGGCTGCAAACCGAATTCGTGCAGAAGTTGATCCTGATGCGAATATTATTATCGGATCTACTTTTAATCAGGAGCTCGAGGGTAAGGTTAGAGTCTCTGTAGTTGCTACCGGTATTGATATTGAAAAGCCGATTGAAGATGATAATGGGCGCCCTGCCATCGTAACAAATGCACAAAGCGTTCCTGCGGCTAAACCCTGGAGAGATATTGGGGCGCAAACGGGGACAGATAATTCTATCGCATTGCCCACTGAAAATCGTGGTGTAACGCCAGTACAAAAATCATCGGTTAAAGACACCGGTGCTTCCGAGCAGTCTCCGTCAGGAGGCGCCAGCCTCATGAACTCCCCGATTCAGGAAAATCCAGTTGGTGATGTACAGGCGCGGATTCGCAAATTGCTAACGGAAGGGGACGCTGACGGAGTGACGCTTCCGATGCGGGGGGCAACTAATGAGAGTGAAGATAAAAAACAATCTTCAACGGTGTCTGCGAGCCAACAGTCCCAGACGAGTGCAACTCAACAGAAAAATAACCCCTTTCGTGGCAGCGGTGCCCTTGGTGTCGCTGTCGGCGGTATTATGAAAACGCTAAGTGGCGGTGATGCAAGCGAGAGTGTATCCACACCGGCATCCCGGCAAGTTACCAAAACATCTCCTGCGTCTTCTTCTGTTCCTAACGCAAGCGGTGATTTGTTTGACGATGATGGAGATACCGAACTCGATATTCCTGCATTCTTACGCAAGAAAAAAATCGGGTAACGAAAAATCTGGCATAGTTTCTGTTTTGTCGCGATCATTGGGTTCATCTATAGTTATGAATGTGAACGCTAGCGGATTTCTCGGTTTGAATTAGCGCGATCAGCTGTCAAAGCGAGAAATGAGAGTAGGCCAATTTTTTGCGATTTTTGCTTTGTTGGTCTTTCTAAACCTGTGACGATGGCATAGGTTTGAGTAATGTCGCAGTCAGATACATCAGTTCCTCGTAAAGCCGCACGTAAGCCAAGCGCTCAACCTGTCACGCCTAAAGATGAGTTGATGCCGGGAGGGTTCTCAGAGTCAATCTCAAATTATCATGAACAGGTAAAAAACTCTGAATGGGTGCCCCATCGCCCTGATAGGTTGCCTACCGCAAAACTACTGTCCAAACCACTCAAAACCGTTTCCAGATACGAGCCTGCGGGGGATCAACCGACGGCGATAAAAGAGTTGTCGAAAGGATTGCACCAGGAAGAATGGGATCAGGTTTTGCTCGGTGCAACAGGCACGGGCAAAACATTTACAATGGCAAAAGTGATTGAGGAAATGCAACGCCCCGCATTGATCCTGGCTCCAAATAAAACGCTTGCAGCCCAATTATATGGAGAATTTAAAGCATTTTTTCCAGATAATGCTGTCGAATATTTTGTCTCTTATTACGATTATTACCAGCCTGAAGCTTACGTCCCTCGTTCAGATACATATATTGAAAAAGAAAGTTCAGTAAACGAGCAAATTGACCGAATGCGTCATGCGGCCACGCGGGCTTTGTTAGAACGCGATGACGTTATCATCGTTGCTTCTGTTTCATGCATCTATGGTATAGGCTCGGTTGAAACTTATACGGCAATGACGTTTTCGCTCGAGGTGGATCAAACCATAGAGCGAAAACAATTGTTAGGCGATTTGGTCGCTCTTCAGTATAAACGCAATGATGCCGCTTTTGCTCGTGGTACTTTTCGGGCAAGAGGCGATGTTGTTGAAATTTTTCCGGCGCATTATGAAGATCGTGCGTGGCGAATATCCATGTTTGGTGATGAGATCGAGGGGATTACCGAATTTGACCCGTTAACGGGGCAAACCATCACAGAACTTGAAGCTGTTACAATTTATGCCAATAGTCACTATGTGACACCGCGTCCTACTCTCAATCAGGCGATGGCCTCGATCAAAAAAGAACTGAATGAAACTTTGCCCGTCATGCGAGAGGAGGGCAAATTGCTAGAGGCGCAACGCCTAGATCAGCGCGTGCAATTTGATTTGGAGATGATGGCCGCGACCGGTGCGTGTAATGGGATTGAAAATTATTCGCGCTATTTAACGGGACGAAAGCCCGGCGAGCCGCCGCCAACCTTGTTTGAATATCTTCCGGAAAATGCCATCGTTTTTTGTGATGAAAGCCATGTGACTGTGCCGCAAATTGGCGCGATGTTTAAGGGAGACTTTAGTCGTAAAAAAACGCTCGCCGAATATGGTTTCCGTCTGCCAAGCTGTATGGACAATCGGCCTTTGAAGTTTGAAGAATGGCAGAAAATGCGTCCGCAAACTGTTCATGTTTCAGCCACACCAGGAAAATGGGAGTTAGAACAAACCGGCGGGGTCTTTACGGAGCAAGTTATTCGTCCGACCGGCTTAATTGATCCAGTGGTTGAGATCCGTCCCGTTATGGGAGATCAAACCAATCAAGTTGATGACGTGATCTCTGAATGCCAAAACATCGCAAAGCAGGGGGGGCGGGTACTCGTTACAACTTTAACCAAGCGTATGTCAGAAGATTTGACTGAATATATGCATGAGCAAGGTATTAGGGTGCGTTATATGCATTCCGATATTGATACATTAGAGCGAATTGAAATCATTCGCGATCTTCGGCTTGGATCATTCGATGTGCTTGTTGGGATCAATCTCTTGCGAGAAGGGCTGGATATCCCTGAATGTCGCTTGGTTGCGATTTTAGATGCGGACAAGGAAGGGTTCTTACGCTCGGAAACATCTTTGGTTCAGACCATCGGTAGGGCTGCTCGTAACGTCGATGGTCGAGTAATTCTTTATGCTGATCGTATGACAGGGTCGATGGAGCGTGCCATTGCGGAAACAAACCGTCGACGTGAAAAGCAAATGGCCCATAATGACCTGCATAATATTACGCCACAAACCGTAAAAGCCACTATAGCCGAAATAGCCACAAGTGATGATGAAGGGGCTAAAGCGGCAATGGGGCAAACTTTTGTGGGCCATCAACAAGTTGTATCGCAAGCTGGCGCGGTATATTCAGGGTTTGCTGAAGGCCAGGCCGAGTTTGAGGGGGCTCCAGCAGGACACAATCTTAAAGCACACATTGAGCATTTGGAAAAAGCAATGCGTGAAGCCGCTTCCAATCTTGAGTTTGAAGAAGCGGGTCAAATTCGCGATGAAATGAGACGTTTACAAGAAACCGAACTCGCAATTGCTGATGATCCTCTTTCGCGTCAAACTCAAATTGAGAATAGGGTTAAAAAATCATCAAAAGGGAGAATTTCAAAAAGCGAGGGCACCGTTAACAATATCTTGAGTAAGCCGAAAACTACTCGTAAAAAAAAGAAGAGATAAAATAGCGTTATTTTAAGAAAACCAGAATGGTACATGATTTTGATTGAAAGCATTTTGCTCTTTTGGGGTACGGCGTATGTTCAATAGCAGCAATTGCGCTCATTATCATGATGCGAGATAATGGGGCTCCTATGCTGCCGACTTACGCGCCGGCATGGGTAATGTTAACGCTTTTGAGCATTCGCGGTCCTTTTTGGCTTGTCCAAAAAAAGCGATCTCCTTCAATCGAAATTATCCAAAAAAGATTTAGATTGGCCAATATCATTTGTGTTTTTATGGCGTTGATCTTTTCGTTTTGGTGTGTTTCGCTTTTGCGTTATGCAAACCCCGAAGAAATTGCCTTAATGACAATGCTGGTTTGCATGACCGGAACGACCGGCAGTCTTTTAATGAGTAGTCGTCCAGAAATTGCGCGTAATATTAATCTTTGTACATGCATTCCCTTACTGTTTGGGCTTTTCTTGCTTGGAAGCGATTTAGGGTATGTATGTTCTGTTCTGATGATGACGAATCTATGCATGAACCATTATTTTAGCCGTCGCCACTATATGCAAATTAATCAATTATTGACCTCGGTTAAAAAAGCTGAGGAGGCATCTCGAGCTAAAAGTGATTTTCTAGAAAATATGAGTCATGAAATTCGTACTCCAATGAATGGAATTATTGGAATGACGAATTTGTTGGTAAGTACGAATTTATCGGAAAAGTAAAGGCAATTAACTGATATTATTAAGGCATCGGGTCATAGTCTGGTTGATGTCATCAATGATATTCTTGATTATTCACGATTCGAAGCTGGTAAACTCACGTTTGAAAATCATCCCTTTAATCTTTGTACGGTTTCTGGTGATATTGTCGCAATGGTTTCTGCGACGGCTCAAAATAAAAATGTAGAAATTATTTTTTGACTATGACTCTGATATTCCTGAAGCTATAGTTGCGGATGTTTCCAGATTGCGGCAAGTTCTGTGTAATCTGATTAATAATGCTGTAAAATTTACCGATACTGGTCATGTGATCGTACGTATTACAGGAAAAAAACACGATTCAACATTTGAAAAAATGATGAATTTACGCGTAGAAGTTGAGGATACAGGCCCAGGGATAGCTGAGTCAAAAATTTCAAAAATTTTCGAAAAATTTGAACAGTCTGATAATTCGAGTACTCGAAAACATGAGGGCACAGGTCTTGGTCTTGCAATCGCAAAAGGTATCATCGACTTAATGGGGGGTGAAATTGGTGTAAAGAACACTTTAGGGCATGGTTCAACATTTTGGTTTAGCGCCGATGTCGAATATAATGATGACGTAGTGGCCGACGAAGATCTTAATAAAACTGAATTTTCTAATAAGCGTGTTCTTATTATTGATGATAACGAAATCAATAGAAATATTCTTAAGGAACAAGTTGATAAATGGGGGTTAAAGGCAACACTGGCGGTTGGCGCTGATGCTGCTATGGCAAGATTATACGAATCTCTCACTCGTAATGAAGACTATGACCTCATTTTGACTGATTATCAAATGCCAGTCATGGATGGTGAGGCACTATGTATTAAAATTCAAAAAGAGGATGCGTTTAAAGATATTCCAATCATCATGATTTCATCCGTTGGAGCGCGCAATGTTATTGAAAAAAATAAGAAAGCAGAAATTTCTGCATGGCTTTTAAAACCTGTACGCCCTCAGCTATTATTAAGTGCGATTGTTACGGCACTGAATTTAGATCGTCTCTCAAAATTGAAAAACGCTTCAAAGTCTTTCACACAGATGAAACCACCTGAAGAGGCTTCGTATACAGCCCAAAAGACTATACCAGTCTTGATTGCAGAAGATAATATCGTAAACCAGATGGTTATTCGCTCTATGCTTGAGGGTAGTGAATTTGAACTGACTGTGGTTGATAACGGGTTTGATGCGGTGACCAAATATCAGCATTCTCAACCAAAAATTATTTTGATGGATGTGTCGATGCCGGTTATGAATGGCTTGATTGCCTCAAAATCAATTCGAGAATACGAATCTCAGCATAATTTGCCTCCTGTGCCGATTATCGCGACAACTGCAAATGCATTAAAAAATGACCGTGATGAATGTGTGGCAGCTGGAATGAGTGGCTTTATCACGAAACCAATTTCTAAAGTTGAACTGTTACTTGAAATGAGAAAATGGGTTTACGAACAGGGTAACCTTGAAAACTATTTTGAAACCGAGAAAAAGACGGTTGGTTATACGGGAACCACTGAGTAAAAATTTATTCAAATAAATTTTTGACAATTCAGCCGTGCACTTTCTAATTATCGCATTTTGCGCCATTACGGAGTTCTGCGCGCATAGCGGCATTTAGATCCTGCGCGCTCTTATCTTTTTCTTTGCTATGATCAGCAACAAAATTGCGATATGTTGAACACTCATCTTCGAGAATTATTTGGTTATCTGTTGTATTCAAACTATGCAATGCGGGTGATGGGTTGTTTGTTTCGCTGGGTATTTTTGCCGTGTAAGGATCGAACGTTTTTGACTCTTTTGCCGTTTTTGGCTTTAGAGATGGGCTGCTGACGCGTGGTCGCTCTTTAGCTTTCTGTTGTGGGGAGGCTAGTGTTGAACCCTTTATAGGGGTGCCTTAAGGCGTGGCGTTGGAACTTTACCAGTCTGGCTAGCCTTCTGGCCGGGCGTATTTTTTTTGGGTTCTGGCTTGTCTTGTAGTGCCTCAGCCTCACCAGAAGGGGGGGCAGGTGCGGGCTTTATCGGCTCGGGCGTATCTGGCGACGTAATAGGCGGGGATATTGCTTTTTCTATAACCTTTCGATTGTTTAAAGCCAAATGATCCTGGTTTTTATTGATGCTTGGTAAATTTAATGCCGCTGTTCGTGCGCGTTGGGCCGTTAATCGCGATAAGGGAGGTAAACTCTGTAATTCATTCTTAGTGCTGAGTGATTTCAGTTTTACTGATGGCGGTGATATTTTTGCCGCTCTGTTGCGATGTCCGCCGCGCTCAATATCAGCATGCAGTGAGCCAGCAATCGCTCCGCCTGTTAGGCGCGCTCTGTAAATCTGGGTATTTTCAAGTACACGCTGAACATAATTTCTTGTTTCAGAAAATGGAATTAGTTCGATCCAATCAATAGGGTCAACGGATAAAGAACGAGGGTCACCATAACTTTCAATCCATTGTGTGGCGCGGTGCGGGCCAGCATTATACCCCACAAATGTCATAATCCATGAGCCTTCAAAGCGCTCAATAAGATGAGAGAGATGAGCCGACCCAATTGTTATGTTATAATCGGGATCTGAGAGTAGCCGGCTGCGATAATAGCGCAAACCTTCTTTGCGTGCTGTCAATTGTGCTGTGCTCGGCAATAATTGCATAATCCCCTTAGCGCCGGCACTTGAATTGGCGGTTGGGTTAAATTCGCTTTCCTGACGTGATAATCCAAGAATCAATTCTGGTGCCACAAAGCGACTGGCCTGTCCTGGGATTGTCATTAATGGATATGAAATTTCAGGAATGAGTTTTTGTCGTCTCACGGCCGTTTTACCCGCACGGATAGTTAAATTGGGTGCCCCTTCACCTGCTGTAATCTCTGAAAGCAATAAATATTCACCAGGTGTTTCAAGTTTATCATCGAGATTATACGAAAATCGTAAGAGGGAACGGCGATGATTAAGGTCGCTGATCATCTTGAAGGCAAGAGCCGATGGATGCGTGTCAAATTTTATCCGGTCGCTGTCTTTGATAACTGCTGTTGATACAAAGCGCTGATCTTGAACTTTTCCACCGAGTTCTTCGGCGGCTAATTGTCCGTAATAAGTGTAAATATGTTGAGCTGCATAGGCAAAGCGCTGTCTGGCAAGGTCAGTTTTATCTTCAGCCTGTGCCGTGCGTGCGAGCCAATAATAAGCGCGGGCCGTTGATATTGGAGAGGTTGCCCAGCTTGCGAGTGAGAGAAAATGTTGTTCCGCGCGTTGGGGCTGATTTAAAAATCGTAGAGCAATCCATCCTGCATTGAATTCGGCTTCCGCTAAATCCAGCCCTTGCGTGAGGCCTGTGCCGTTGGCCATTGCATATGCATCGTGAAATTGTCCTTCTTTTAGGGCCCATCTCATTAGGAGATTCCGTTCTTGCCAAAAACGAGCTGGATTGCGCAAGAGGTTTTCGTTATCCGGCAAGGATTTTACCAGTGCTATCGCGCGGTCTTGTTTATTGCTTCTACGAAAATAGCGAATTGCGGCATGAAGCACACCAGGATCACTTCGATCCTTCGCGGGGAGGGCATTATAGAGTTGCTGAGCATTGCCTGCACGAATGTAAAACGCATCCCGCACCTTTGCCTTGGTGCGCTCATGGGTAGGCAGTTTTGAAAATGTACGCCTTGATGCTGTGACGCGGCGCGCCCACAAAAGATTATCAACACGTCCAATGTGATCGCTTTCGCTTAACAGGTTTGTATAGCGAGAAAGAATGGTGCGCTCTTGAGATGAAGAAAAGCGATGATTAACCCATGCGTCGCGGACATAGAGTTTCGCAGCTTCACGCTCTCCCCGTTTCATAAGCATACGGATAAATTGAATTTTTCCATTGCCCGTGATCGGATCCCTTTTCTCGAAGAGTTGATAAATCAAATCTGTTGAACTTGTATCTTTAAGTTGTGCCTCCAGATGACTTTGGATACGCGCCAAAGACGGCCACCCCTCGTGAGTATTCAAAAATTCGATGCCCTCTGCGATGTTCACTCGAGGATCGCGTGCATCGTAATAGTACCATTGGCCAAGGCTCCGGGCTTCTGGGTTATCAATTTGAGCAATGGCAGATTTGGCTCGTGCCCATGACTTTCTGCCTGTTGCTTCAATAATGTTTTTTAAGTGATCATAATCATTGCGAGATAAATGTTGCGGGCCAGGGGCGAGGGGTTTTAATCGAGGAATTTGTGTGACTACAGGCGTTGCCGCGTGTGCGATTGGTGGCGTGAGAAAAGCAGCATTGCCCATCAAGAGGAAGGCGCAGCCAGCAATAACAAACCGCGCGCTTTTCAACGCAAAAGCACGGTGAGTATAGAATTTAGCCGTCTGTTCTTGCCGCATTGGCTGGCTATTTTGTAGTAGCCTGTGTTTAGGTTTTTTCAGTCCCAAAATTTTACTCAATCCCCATATCCTACCGTCCCCATGATGATGCCTATCCGTCATGATTGTTAAGTGCCTAGGCATGATCTTTTGTGATCGTAAATCATGTTTTACGGCTTCTTTGAGGTCGGGCCCACCAGCTTAGAATCATTATATCGCTGATTGTTGCTGAACTTCAACTCAATCATGAGTGATAATCCTTGTAATTGGGTTTACACACTCATTTTAGAGTAAATCCGCGTCAAAATAGAGGCGAATAAGGGCGGGGTTTGCGTTATTATTGATGGTATTCTTGTTTGACTTCCCCCATATGAAGCCTACTTACGCATTTCATGACATCGGTAACATCAGATGTCCAATAAGCATTATAAAACAATAACTTAGTAATTTTGGCGATTCTAAATATAAAAAAATTCCATTATCCCGTCTAATCATCACAACAGGTGTTTGATTGCATTTTTTGGGTTGACCCATAAGAGAGGACGCAATGTTTTATTTTGGAGAGAGTGATGGTTACTTCATCAAATAGGCCCGAGGCAACAACGAACACACAAACACAAATAGACCGCGGTTCCAACTTTGCCTCCGAGATGGAGCGGGATCGCGCGCACCGTGAAAAAGCCCGGAGTGCAAAACCTCTACGCCAATTAGCGCCTTTTATTATGCGTTACCCTTGGCTTCTTGTAGGCTTTACGGTTTTTTTAGTTCTGGCTACAGGTTTAACCCTACTTTTGCCAGCGGCTTTTCGCTTGGTTGTGGATTGCGGGTTTGCTGCGACCGGGCAAAATGCGGTTTGTGAGTATTTTACAGTTGATAACCATCTTACTGGAATTTTTCTCAGCGGGATTTGCGTGGCAATCCTTCTTGGTGTGGCAAGCGCATTGCGGTTTTATTTCATTAGTCGCTTAGGAGAGCGAGTTGTAGCAGATTTGCGCCGCGCCGTTTATGATCATCTTTTAACGCTCAGCCCAGGATTTTATGCAAATACTCGAACAGGTGAAGTTTTATCGCGATTAACGACCGATACGACGCTCATACAAACTGTCGTGGGATCTTCCTTTTCAATTGCCATTCGTACAATCGCAACAACAATCGGTGCGATTGTTTTGATGCTTTTTGTCAGTTGGAAATTGACATTAATGGTTTTGGCGGTAGGTCCTTTTATTATTGGGCCGATCATGCTTTTTGGTCGGCGGGTGCAGCGATTGTCGAGATCCACTCAAGATAGTTTGGCACATGCTTCGGCACGGGCCAGCGAGTCATTGCGGGCAATTGAGACCGTCCAGGCATTTACGAGAGAGCCGCAAGAGCGAGAAAATTTTGGCGTTGCGGTCGAGGAAACTTTCGAGATTGCCTTACAGCGTATCATTGTTCGTTCGTTTATGACCGCGATGATTACGAGCTTTGTCTTAGCCGGACTTATTGGTGTTTTATGGTTTGGCGCTCTACAAGTGCAAAATAACGCAATATCTCCCGGTGCGATGACGCAATTCGTTATGTACGCATTTGTTGCCGTGAGCGGTGTCGGTATGTTGACCGAGACCTACGTAGAGATTATGCGAGCTGCTGGTGCATCGGAACGGCTAATGGAGTTATTGGGCGCGCAATCAGATATTCGTGTTGCCAGTAAAGTAAGCATGTTGTCGGCTCAAAATGACCTTCACGGACAAAATCTGGGCCGAGAGATCACGCTATCTGCGGTGAGTTTTCATTACCCTTCTCGCCCGGAAATAAATGTTTTAAACGAGATTAATCTTACCGTTCAAGCTGGGCAAAAAGTCGCTCTGGTTGGTCCTTCGGGAGCAGGCAAGAGTACTGTTTTTCAGTTATTACTTCGGTTTTATGATCCCCAAAGTGGAGAGATAAAAATTGACGATGCTGAAATTAAATCCCTAGCACCTGCTGATTTACGCCAATGTTTATCTATTGTGCAGCAAGATGCCCCTCTTTTTGGAGGCAGCGTTGAAGAGAATATTCAGTTTGGCAATCTTAACGCGGGTCGTGATGAGATTGTAAGGGCCGCGCGCGCTGCAAATGCGCATGGCTTTATTGAAAAATTGACTGAGGGTTATCAGACACAGCTTGGTGAAGGCGGTGCTAATCTCTCAGGAGGACAACGCCAGCGCCTTGCGATCGCCAGAGCAATCTTAAAAGATGCGCCTATATTGTTGCTTGATGAAGCCACAAGTGCCCTCGACTCAGAAAGTGAGTTGGCCATTCAGCAAGCTTTTGAGACGATTTCAAAAAATCGCACTACACTGGTTATCGCCCACCGATTGTCGACCGTGTTGAAGGCTGATTTAATCGCTGTGTTTGATGAAGGCAGAATTGTTGATCACGGCACTCATCATCAATTGTTAGAGCGGGGCGGGTTATATGCGCGCCTTGCAAAATTGCAGTTTGGTGAGAAAGGTGATGCCACCAAGTGAACGCGCATTAGCCCATTAATTTGGCTAAACCTGCCTTGCGTGCCGGCAACCCGATATCAAAAACTTCGTCAAAAAAGTCACTGATTTGCATATCGCTCGGCGGTGTGGGGATCGGTGTTGATTCTTTTACATACCAATCGTCATGGGCGCTTACATCGGTAAATAGACGCTTATACCCATTATCGGTCATTATGCTGAGTAATTCAGCTCGTTGTTCAAAATTATGCTCAATGCAAAACGCGCCAACATCATGCTTATTAAAGTCAAATGCGCGAAGAATTTTAACTTCCGATCCTTCTGTATCAATTGATATATAGTCGATTTTTTCGGGCGCATTATATTTTGCTAAAAGATCGTTCAATGTAATCGTTTTGATTTCCGCTTCGCTATAATTATTGCGTGCTTCGATATTTTTGTCTTGTAATTGTGTATTCGAAATTCCTGACATTGCGGGGCGTTGTTTAACCATTTGAAAGATAACCGTCGCATCCGTCACATCGTAGACGCAGAGAGTGGAGAAATGACAATTTCTGACTTCAGGAACAAGTTTTGCGTAGGAGGGGTGAGGTTCAGCCACAATTCCATCCCAACCAATTTTTTCTAACATGTAGGAGTTTGAAAATGATTTTCCATTAAGTGCCCCAAACTCTACAAAATATCCATCCCGTTTGCCGCCTGTGACCCAGAGAGCCCAGAGGTCTTGAAAATTTTGAGAAAAAGACTGTTCAAGGTTTTTATGACAAAAATTGAGAAAATCCGCACTATTCATAATGGAAGATACTTTCAGTTATTTTATGCCATAAAAAGGCAACACGTTATTCGAAACCTGTTTTTCAGGGGTGACGGGAAGAAAGTCAAGAAAGTTGGATGTTTTCTCGTTAATTGCACGAAATTGTAATGTAAGACCATTTTGTGATGATGTGTGCTACCTGGGTGTTTTTCAGGTCTGTAATTTTGGCAAAATGTTCTCAATATTGGCAAAAACCTACCATATATGTGCAATAGGTTCTGTGTAAGCCGACTATGACTTGCGAAGAACACTCAGCGGGTCTATCGACTGACAGCCCTATGTTTTAGATCAAACCATAAAGATAAAAATGAAAATTCAAGGATCCATTACCGCTCTTGTCACCCCCTTTAAAAACCGGGAGCTTGATGAAGATGCGTTTGTAAAGCTCGTCGAGAGGCAGATCAATGCTGGAACTCATGGATTGGTGCCTGTGGGAACAACAGGCGAATCAGCGACATTGAGTCATGAAGAGCATCGCAAAGTGGTAGCGTTATGTAAGGAAACTGCAAAAGGGCGTGTGCCAATTATTGCCGGTGCGGGCTCGAACTCAACGCGAGAAGCCATAGGCTTGGTAGAGTTTGCCCAAGATTTAGGGGCCGATGCTATTTTAGCGGTCACGGGCTATTATAATAAGCCAAGTCAAGCGGGATTAGTTGCGCATTTTACAGCGCTTCACGACAATACTGATTTGCCGATCATTCTTTATAATGTGCCAGGGCGAACAATTGCTAATCTTTCCGTTGAGACTGTTGCAGCCCTTTCCCAATTGCCGCGAATAATTGGGATCAAGGATGCGACAGGCGACCTTGCTAGAGTGGCCTTACAACGTCTTGCTAGCGGTGAGGATTTTATTCAAATTTCTGGTGAAGATATGACCGCCGTCGGGTTTAATGCCATGGGGGGGACCGGGTGTATTTCTGTTGTATCAAATGTGGCGCCGGAATTGAGTGCTAAACTGCAGGAAGCGACCTTGAGGGGAGATTTTGAAACCGCTGTTAAGCTTCAAGATCAATTGGCTCCTTTAGCTGAGGCGTTATTCATGGATACCAGTCCTGGCCCGGCGAAATATGCGTTGTCACTTCTGGGTTTGTGTAATGAAGATTTACGTTTACCTTTGGTTGAAGCGAGTGCAGAATCGAAAAGAGCAATTGAACTCGCTTTGAAAAGTTTGGATATGATCGACTGATGGCCCCCAAAAAGGAAGATCGGGCACGCAAAATAATAGCGGAAAATAGAAAAGCCCGGCATGATTATTATATTGAAGAGAGCATTGAAGCAGGGCTGGTTTTAACGGGTACCGAGGTGAAATCCCTGCGCGACGGAAAGGCGACAATTGCTGAGTCCTATGCCTCGCCAGAAGACAATGGAATATGGCTTATCAATGCTAACATTCCCGAATACGCCCATGGCAATCGCCTAAACCATGAGCCCAAGCGATCACGTAAATTACTTTTGCATAAACGCCAGATTACACAAATGGCTCAGGCCGTGGAGCGTAAGGGGTTTACCTTGATCCCGTTACGATTGTTTTTTAATGATCGAGGAATGGTAAAGCTTGATGTCGGAATTGGCCAAGGGAAGAAAAACCACGATAAACGGGATAGTTCTAAAACCCGTGATTGGAATCGGCAAAAGCAAAGATTGATGAGAGACAAAGGTTAATGGCTGCTTTTGAAGAGGATCATCCACGGGCGAAGATACATCCCCCTTTGGTGATGTTAGTGGCGCTCATATTAGGGTTTACGCTGCGGGTGGCTTATGGCGGGTTACTGCCCATTCCCTCAATTGCCGGCGAGTTTTTAGGGTTGGTTTTTGTCGTGGGTGCGGTTGTCATTTTGCAAATGTGTATTCGTATCTTTGGAGAATTTGGCGAGGAATTGCGTCCAACGACACCCTCGCGGCAACTCTTTACAAATGGAGTTTATAGTCATTCGCGTAACCCTATTTATGTTGCGATGATGCTGCTAGGCACCGGACTTGGGTTCGCAACCTTAAATTTATGGATGGTATTCATGACATTACTGGCTGGAACCGCGATCCATTTTCTGGTGATCCTTCCCGAGGAACGTTATCTTGAAGACCGTTTCGGGACGCAATATGAAGAGTACAAAAGCCGTGTTCGCCGATGGGTGTAGGCTAGGCGAGAGGACCAGCCACGGGGCATAATATCAGGCTTCGATTAATCGTTTGTTCTCTGCTTTGGGGGTGTAATAGGCAGGCCGCCTTGAAGTTGAGGATATTTTTATGATTTTCAAGCAATTATCTTTAAAATTTGGCTTGTTTTCATCGTGTGCAGGGGATATGTCGAAGGGCTAGGCATAGGGTATTTCTCTATCTCAGGAAGAAATGCATTCAGGAGTGATTTATGGCGCGTGTTACCGTTGAAGATTGTGTAGACAAAGTCCAAAATCGATTTGAGTTGGTTTTATTGGCGGCTCATCGTGGGCGGATTCTGTCATCTGGTGCTGAATTACTGGTCGAACGTGATAATGATAAAAACCCTGTTGTCGCCCTGCGTGAAATTGCTGATGGTGAGCTTTCACCAGAGCTCTTGGAAACAGACTTGGTCTCTTCTCTTCAAAAGCATAACAATACCGATGAGGTTGATGAGTTTGAGAGTGAAGCTGAAAACGCCGACCAGCCAGATTTCGACAACCTCAATGAGGATGATTTCCTGAAATCTCTGCAAGACTCAGGCATGATGACCCAGCAAACTTTGCCGAAAAGCTAAATTCAGCTTCATTCAAAATTCGAGAAAATATTTGTGCCATGAAGGCATAAAAAGCTTATTTGATCGACATTTTATCTTTAGCCGCAATGGGTTTTCGCGCTATGATCACACCAATCTGAGTGCTACTGTTTATGCTATTTCAGGAGATCTGATTTTTGGCCACGAAGCCCGACTCTCACATGGCTCATCATCCTGATGCTAGTCCCTTGTCTTCAAATATGGATGGACAGGCGAATCATCAACCGGTTGGAGAGGCGCAGAAGAAATCTCAAAAGACTGTAAAAATGCCTGTGGGATTTATACGTCAGTATGAATTGGTGGACAGAGTTCGGGCCTATGATCCGGATGTCAATGAAGATTTGCTAAACAGGGCTTATGTGTATTCCATGCAAGCCCACGGAGAGCAGAAAAGAAAATCGGGCGATCCTTATTTTACACATCCTCTAGCTGTTGCGGGTATTTTGACTGAATTAAAAGCGGACCCAGCAACAGTGATCACGGCGCTTCTTCATGATACGGTTGAGGATACGGATACAACATTAGAAGATATAGATCGTATCTTTGGAGCTGAAATTGCCAAACTTGTTGATGGCGTCACCAAGCTCTCAAAAATTGAATTAAAATCGGAAGAAAATAAGCAAGCGGAGAATTTTCGCAAACTCGTAATGGCGATGGCCGATGATATGCGTGTCCTATTGGTTAAACTTGCTGATAGACTGCATAATATGCGGACGCTGCATCATTTCAATCGACCTGAAAAACAAGAACGCATTGCACGTGAGACTTTAGAAATTTATGCGCCACTAGCTGGGCGTATTGGTATTCATCGGTTTCGTGATGAATTGGAAGATTTATCGTTTCGTGAAATTAATCGTGAGGCGTTTGAAACCATCGAGCAACGCCTCGAAGAATTGCATAAATCAACTGTGAAGGGGGTTGTTGATCTTGCTCAAACTTTGAGAGAGCGCCTTGCCCTTGCAGGGATAGAAGCGGAGGTGACGAGCCGGGAGAAACGTCCTTATTCTATCTGGCGAAAAATGGAAGCCAAGAATATTTCGTTTGAAGAGTTAGCGGATATATACGCGTTCAGGATAGTGGTCAGTAATGTTGAGGAATGTTACCGTGCGCTGGGTGTGATCCATACAAGATGGCGAATGATCCCAGAAGAATTTGACGACTATATTTCTATTCCCAAACCGAATAATTATCAGTCTATTCATACGGCTGTGGTTGGACCACCAAACGAAAATGGCTCTCGCCAGCGGGTTGAGATCCAGATCCGCACACACAAAATGCATGATCATGCTGAACGCGGCGCAGCCGCTCATTGGCTCTACAAAGATCCGAATGATCATTCGATTGAAGGTAATGATAGCGTCGTAGCGAAAAATATGCCTGCCCGCACAGAATTTATTGTACCGGCCGATTTTGATCCAAAAAAGACGGCCAACAGCCTAAAATCAATTTTTGGCAATGATGAAGACCCTTCTGAGGCATTGCATTATGCAAAACTTGAATTGTTTCAAGATCAGGTTTTTTGTTTTACCCCAATGGGGAGTGTGATTGATCTTCCCCGCGGTGCAACGCCTCTTGATTTTGCCTATGCGGTCCACACCCGAATTGGGGATACGTGTATAAGTGCCAAAGTTAACGGGTATACAAGGCCATTGCGCATTGCGTTGAAAAATGGGGATGTTGTTAATATTCTCTGTGCAAACAATGCGCGCCCACCTGCTGATTGGGAGAGCATGGTTGTCACTGGACGGGCGAGAGCCGGCATACGCAAACGCTTAAAACAACTTGAATATGACGAACAAGTTGAGCGCGGGCGAGAGGTTGCTGAAAACACGTTTAGAGGGGCGAAGCTTGAGTTTTCGATTAAGGCGATCAAAACATCATTATCGCGCTTAAAACTAAAGTCCGTCAATGATGCTTTGGCGCGCATAGGGCGCGGAGATTTATCTGCAAGAGAATTGGTGGAGGCGACTTATCCGGGGGCGGCAAAAATCAGCGAACATGAGGTGCGCGCGGCGCGAGGAGGCGCAGAAATAGATCCTCGCTTTGTCGTAATGGGCATTCCGCCAAGTTATCGAGGCGTGATGAGCAAGTGCTGTTTTCCATTACCCGGTGAGAGGATCGTCGGAATAAAATCGTCCAAACAAAATCTTCATATTCATACGATTTTTTGTGAGCGCCTTGCGATCGATGACCCTCCTCAAGATCAATGGGTTGATGTAAAATGGCGTGACGACAGGGGGGAGTTTCGGGCCAATAGTATTATTTTAGTTACGGCTAATAATGAAGTTGGCGGTTTGAGTGAGATTGCTGCTATTATTGCGCGTTATCGAACATCAATCACAAACATTAAATTCTTGCGCAGAACGTCGGACTTTTTTGATTTAATGATCAGTTTGGGGGTTACCGATATTCAACGATTAACCCAATTACTAACAGCGTTGCGAGCATCGACAACAACAATCTCAGCGCAAAGACATGAATCGAGCGAAGAAATCATAGATATGGAAATTGAGAATGCTGACACATGATGAAGTTTTAGAGGAATTTGAAGAGGCTGGCGCTTTATTAAAAGGGCATTTCGTTCTTTCTTCCGGGCGTCATAGCGACACCTATTTAAACAAATCGATGGTTTCGAAATTCCCCGATCGTACAGAAAAATTATGTCGAGCGCTTGCAGAAAAGGCGATGACCCATTTTGGTAATCGCATAGATTACGTTATTGCTCCGGCGATGGGTGCGATTATTTATGGTTATGAGACTGCGCGCCATTTGCAAAAACCGTTTATGTTTACGGAAAGAGTCGAAGGCAATTTTCAATTGCGGCGTGGATTTTTTATTGAACCTAAATCTCGTATTTTAATTATTGAAGATATTGTCTCTACCGGTTTGTCCGCACGCGAATGTATTGATGCCGTTCGCGCGGTGGATGGTGAAGTTGTGGGGCTAGCCTGTTTAATTGATCGATCTGGGGGCAGTGTACAAGTCGGGGCGCCTATGGTTGCACTCGCTACATTGAATGTCCAAAGTTGGCCAGCGGACGATTTACCTGAACATTTAATCGGCATTCCAGCAGTTAAACCTGGGAGTAGAGGAATTCGTCAGTGAAAAATGTCTTTAACGTCAACCATGCAAATTGAGATCAATAAAAGATGACTAAAGAAACCGTAAAGCCACCGATCCGATTAGGGGTGAATATTGATCACGTGGCCACTTTGCGTAATGCGCGCGGGGGGACTCATCCTGATCCGGTTCGTGCGGCTCATTTGGTCGCTGATGCGGGGGCAGATGGCATTACAGCGCATTTACGTGAAGATCGCAGACACATTAAAGACGACGACATGCGGCGTCTTCGTGAAGAAATTGACTTGCCATTGAATTTTGAAATGGCGGCCACAGCAGAGATGCTAAAATTGGTGACTGAGGTGAAACCCCATGCTTGCTGCCTTGTGCCGGAAAATAGAAATGAGCGCACAACTGAAGGCGGTTTGGATGTTCATGGTCAACACAATTTCCTCGTCCCATTTGTTCGTGAATTAGGAGATGCGGGTGCGAGGGTGTCGTTGTTTATTGATCCTGACAAGCATCAAATTGAGGCGGTCAAATCGACCGGAGCCCCGGTTATAGAAATTCACACAGGGGCATATTATGAAGCGTGTGTCTCAACAACACCCGCGCGCATTCAAAAAGAGTTTGACCTGATAAGAGAGGCTGCGGCTTTTGCGCATAGTTTAGGGTTGGAGGTTCATGCCGGTCATGGGTTAACGTTTCATAATGTCCAACCCATCGCAGCGATACCTGAATTGCGCGAACTCAATATTGGGCATTTTCTCGTTGGTGAGGCAATTTTTATGGGGTTTGCGCAAAGTGTAAAAGAGATGAAGCGATTAATACAAGATGCACGTACAGGTGGGCATTATTAATGGCCGGTGCTATCCCTTTTGTTCTGTCTGACGTATTTTTGGGAAAGGCATAAGAATGATCATTGGTATAGGAAACGATATCATAGATATTCGGCGCATTGAAAAAATGCTTGATCGACATGGGGACCGCTTTATTCAAAGGCTTTATACACGCATTGAGCAAGCCAAGTCCGAGCGACGCAATCAACGTGCTGCATCTTATGCCAAACGTTTTGCTGCGAAAGAAGCATGCTCCAAAGCACTTGGCACCGGTATCGCCAAGCAGGTTTATTGGCGAGATATGGGGGTCGATAATTTGCCGGGCGGAAAGCCCACTATGGTTTTATCGGGCGGTGCAGCAAAGCGCCTTGCTGTGTTAACGCCTGACGATCATGAAGCCCATATTCATTTGACGATCACCGATGATTTTCCAACCGCTCAAGCCTTCGTTATGATAGAAGCGCGGCCAAAGGCATAAAAGAAATTCAAAAGCGCTATGAGAAGGAATAAGGCATTGCCAACCTCGCCAACAAATAAAGATCACTGGGCCCTAACCAGGCTTATTGTTCTCGCCGTAGGAATAGCGTTGATTGTGCGAATGTTTATTTTTCAGCCCTTCAATATTCCCTCCGGTTCGATGCGCCCAAATTTATTAGTTGGCGATTTTTTGTATGTTTCTAAAATGAGTTACGGCTATTCAAGAGCCTCTCTAGTGTGGCCATTAACGAAATTACCGCTGCGTGGCCGTTTGTTTGCAAAATTCCCAGAGCGTGGTGATGTTGTGGTTTTTAAAAACAAAAAAGATAGTGATCGGGCCTATGTCAAAAGATTGATTGGTCTTCCTGGTGATGAAATTTATGTCCGTGGAGGGACAGTTTATATTAACAATATACCCATCCGGAGAGATTATTTGGGAACTGCTAGTGGTGTTTGCGATAATGAATATGATCACGCTATACCTGTTTTTCGCGAAACAGTTGCCAACAATATGGACTATATCGTGCATGAATGTCACGGTGAGCGAGGATTTTTAGATGATCGCGGCCCCTATCGAGTTCCGAGCGGACATTATTTTATGCTAGGGGACAATCGCGATCAATCGCGTGATAGCCGGGTTCAATCAGAAGTGGGAACAATACCATTTGAAGATTTGATCGGTGAGGCCAAGCACGTCGTTATCTCAGTTGATGGATCACAGGCAAAATTTTGGCAGGTTTGGAAATGGCCTGCTGCCATTCGTGGGACAAGGTTTTTTAAAACGATAGAATGATGATCGACGTAAAAGAATTTGAAGAGCTGGAATCCTATATCGGCCATCAGTTTAAAGATAAAACTTTGGCTGAACGCGCTTTAACCCATTCAAGCCTCTCTCATAAGGGTAATAAGGTTCGCGATCTTGAGCGGTTAGAATTTCTAGGAGACCGTGTGCTTGGGTTGATGGTTGCCGAAGAACTATGGCGTCGTTATCCTGATTTGGAGGAGGGTGATCTTGCGCCGCGTCTAAATGCATTGGTACGCAAGGAAACCTGTGCCACTGCTGCGCTTTCTTTGGGGCTCGATCAATTGGTGCAGATGTCAGCCTTTGAGGAAGAGGCCGGTGGACGGGCAAAAAAAGCAATCTTGGGGGATGTGTGTGAAGCGTTCTTGGGTGCTCTATATATCGATGGTGGTCTAAAGGCGGCAAGACAGGCTTTTAACCTTTTTTGGTTACCCAATTTTGAAGACTTATCAAAAGCACATCGCGATTCCAAAACTATGTTACAAGAGTGGAGTCAGGATAAAAAACTCGGTGTTCCATCTTACAAAGAAATCTCAAGACAAGGGCCGGCTCATAATCCATCATTTACAATTAAAGTGTTGATTAAAGGATATGAACCTGCAATTGCCATTGGGAAATCAAAACGTGATGCGCAAATGCAGGCGGCGAGAAACTTTTTAATTCGTGAAAACCTTTGGGACGACCATGACTGATAACACAATTGCTGTTGAGGCGCAGAAATGCGGGTTTGTTGCGGTCATTGGTGCGCCCAATGCCGGCAAGTCGACTTTGGTAAACTCTATGGTTGGTGCCAAAGTTTCTATCGTGACCCATAAGGTTCAAACAACCAGAGCGCGCGTGCGCGGTGTGATGATGCAGGATGAAACGCAAATTGTTTTTATCGATACACCAGGCATCTTTGCGCCCAAGCGTCGTCTGGATCGTTCTATGGTCTCTGCAGCCTGGGAGGGGACACAGGGCGCAGACGTTACGCTTTTGTTAGTTGATGCCCCCGCTTACTTAGGGTCGCAGGCTGTTAAATCGATGAAACAAGCCAAGCGCGCCCGTGAAGATACGGATGCGATCATTCGAAAGTTAAAACAGGCTGGGGAAAAAGTCGTTCTTGCAATCAACAAAATTGACTTACTTCCTCATCAAAAGCTTTTGGCCTTAATTAGTGATCTCAATGATCATGGCGTTTTTTCCGATACATTTATCATTTCTGCGGATAATGGTGATGGGTTGGAGCCACTACGCAAATTCTTGCTCGAACAAATTCCTGTGCAACCATGGCATTATCCCCCTGATCAATTATCTGACATCACGGATCGTTTAATGGCGGCGGAAATTACGCGGGAGAAACTCTACCTGCGTCTGCACGACGAATTACCCTATGACACGACTGTTGAAACAGAGAGATGGACACGGACGAAAAAGAAAGAATTGCGTGTGGATCAGATCGTGTTTGTAGCTAGGGAAACACAAAAAGGGATTGTTGTTGGCAAAAACGGCCAAACTTTAAAGGCGATTGGCGCCGCTGCGCGCGAAGAGTTAACACAGCTCTTGGGAGAATCGGTGCATCTTTTTATTCACGTGAAAGTTCGGGAAAACTGGGCAGAAGAAGCAGCGCGTTATCGTGAAATGGGGCTTGAACGTGTCGAATGATCAAGTCGTTGATGAAATACGTGCCCTAGAAGAGAAATTACTAAGCGATTCAGCCCGTAAGGACGAGATTTTTCTTGAGCAAGTTTTCGCTAAGGACTGTGTAGAGTTTGGTGCTTCTGGCAAAGTTTATAAGCGAAGTGAAATCATTAAATCTCTTTTGGCGACGAAAAATTCATCGCAGAAAGCACGGATCGTTGATTTCACCGCGCGTTCGCTTGGTCAAGACCACGTGATGGCAACCTACCGTATAAATGCTCAAAATTCTTCAATAAGAAGCTCCATCTGGCGGCGAGATCAAAAAAACTGGCAACTTATGTTTCATCAAGGGACACATACAGAATAAATATGGAATGGTCTGATGAAGGCATAGTACTGGCAGCGCGCCCTCATGGAGAGGGACATGCGGTAGCAGAGATATTGACACCGAACCAGGGGCGTTGGGCAGGCCTGGTTTTTGGCGGCAGTGGGAGGCGAAAGACACCGCTATTGCAGCCTGGAAACCTTGTCCGTGCCCAATGGCGAGGGCGGCTATCAGAAAGCCTTGGAACCTTCACTATAGAAATGATAACACCGCATGCTGCCGAGTTAATGATGGCGCGGCTGTCATTGCAAGCCCTTTCAGCAATATGCGCGATTGCAAATACGTGTCTACCCGAGCGTGAGGCCCACTCAGCAATTTATCAGGGTATGAAAGTGTGCCTTAATAATCTGGAGGAAAGAGAAATCTGGCCAGCGTTAATGGCTCGCTGGGAGCTTGGACTCTTGAGTGATATGGGGTTTGGCCTGACGCTCGATCGTTGTGCGGCGACAGGAGCTAGAGATAATCTGGTTTATGTATCTCCTAAATCAGCTTGTGCTGTAAGCGCGCAAGCCGGTGAGCCTTATCAAGATAAATTACTGCCCTTACCTTCCTTTTTAGGGGGAGAGGGCGGAGCAATATCAACGCAAAACGCTCTAGATGGATTAAAGACGACAGGTTATTTTATCGAAACTAGAATTTTACATCTCTCCAATAAACAACTACCTGAAGCCCGCCTAAGAATAATAGATTTGTTGCAAGAGAAATAGAGACTTATGCTCTATAGAGAGCGAGGTATTTTTCTGCAATTTTATCCATGCGATATTGTTCTCTTACCAATGCTTCAGCTGCGTGAACGCGCTGAGCAGTCTTTTCCTCATTATCCAGAATATCGACAATGGCTGACACTAATTGATCATGAGTCTCAAAAGTAAGTGCTGTTTTTTCAGGGATAACAAAATCTTCGTTTACGCCTTCAATTGGTTTGGCAACTACGGGAACGCGCCGCGCCATGGCTTCAATGACAGCCGTCCCAAATCCCTCATGTGCAGAAGAAAAACCAAAAACATCAACTTCGCGCAAGAGCGTGTCGACATCATTGCGTCGTCCGGCTAAAATAATTCGATCTTGAATATGATGGGCTTTCGCATAATCCAAAATTTGATTTTGGTAATCAGGATGGGTCGTAGGCCCCACCATTACTAAGCTCAACTTTCGGGCCTTTAAAGCTGGATTTGCGACCGCTTTTACCAACTCTAATTGGGCTTTTCGTGGACAGACAGCGCCGACAGTTAGTATGGTTTGATGATCATCTGGGATCCCCAATGTCTTGAGTTTCGCGCGCTCAGTAATGGCTTCATGCATCGGGGGGCAGGGGATTCCTATTGGAATATGAGAAATCCGGTTTTTACGCAGACAAGGGGCTGAGTGCTGATAGAGCCCTGGGCTGATTGCAATGAAATGATCAAATCGACGCAAAGCACGTCGGGCAAAGGGGCGATATTTGGGGCTATAACCGCTAATTAAACCCGCTACGCTATCATCGAGTGTGGCCGTATAAAGCGTTCTCTTCCCCAGCTTACGTGCCATCGAATAAGCAAAAAATGTACGATCGACATGAGTATGGAAATGGATGATGTCGTAACGATTGCGGTGAAGCCAAAGCCAATCGATCAATTTTTTCGATGAGGTCAAAATTTCTGATTCATTGGATAGTAAAAAGAAACGTTTATCGATCCCATTGGTCGCGTCTTGATCGTCAAAATCAGAGGTACTGGTCAAAGTAGCCAGCATATCGTGGTTAATGTCTGGAGCGACTTTCTTGAGCTGAAGAGTCAATCTGTCTGTAAACACAGATTCACCGCTGAAACCCGGGTGAGCATATTTCAAGACATGAAGGACACGCATTGGCATGGGAATAAGTTGCTGGCTCTATCTAGTCGTCGATAATCTTAAAATCATAAAAATCAATGGAAAACTCTTCATCGACCTTAACAAAGGCGTTATTTCCCTTCAAACGGCAATAAAGCCTTGTCATTAGGGCGGGGCCATTAGGAAAAGGCTTATTAAACTCTTGCTCAAAGGAAAAAGCACTGAGATTTGACGTTATGCTCTTGCGAAATGGTCTTAATGTCGTAACTAAATATTTGCGGATCCAGCCCTCATTTGGGTCTAGAATTAATTCCGTTTTGATGTAGTTCTCTGGGGAGCGAATATGGCGAGGTATTTGGGGCGATGAGAATTTATAAATCAATGCCTGTGAAGTTTTCTCTTTTAACGCAACATTTTTTAAATTATCTCGATAATCGCTATATAAAAGACCACCAGGCTTTGCTTCGAGCTTTTTGTACTTACGCAGCCTTTCGCGTCCGCGTCTGCTCAGTCGCTCTTTATTGCCTGATATAGGCGTCCAAGCCTGTGAAATTGCGTCATATCGTTCGATAATTTCAATATCGTTTTCCCATACGAATTTTATCGTAAAGGAAGCCCGCAAGTTTTGATGCACTTCAGCTGCTGAGAGCGCGTTTTCAACAGGTAATGGCAAACTCTGTTTGCTCTGGGCAAGACTATCTGTTGAATAAAATGTAATCAGAAAAAGTAAACCGATCATCCAGAATGGCGTAATAGTTTTTACGCCAATAGGTTGAAAATGGCGGGTAAAAAACATTATATTTTGGTATCGGTTTTTCATACTTGCTTCAACTTTTAAGGCAAGTTGCCCTAAAAACCGACCAAAATCATGATACTTTTGAAGAAATTTTCCAGAATTCTCCGATATCACGGCTTAAATTGAATATTTTGAGCGCTGTTCAGTTAAAAATCGGGCCATTTACAGCTTTTCTATTAGTGCTTAATGTTCTTGAAAATGCTTTGAAGCGAGCGGTATTGTGCAAAACGCTCATCATTCGCCTATAGAATTGTGTGACGACTCTGCTAATCAGTGGGTATGGCAAGAAAAAAGAACCCTCCGACCCCGAAATCTGTTAGCGCTCCCAAACCAGAAGATATCTTTCTGGAACCTCTTGATGAGGCATTGGGCCAGCGCTACTTGGCCTATGCGCTTTCAACGATCACGTCTCGGGCATTACCGGATGTGCGCGATGGGATGAAACCGGTGCATCGCCGAATTTTGTATGCCATGCGTCAAATGAAGCTTAACCCGTCGGGAAGCTATAAGAAATCCGCAAAAGTTGTGGGCGAGGTGATGGGGAATTATCACCCCCATGGAGATGCGTCGATCTATGATGCCATGGCGCGTTTGGTCCAAGATTTTTCAGTGCGTATTCCGCTTGTCGATGGTCAAGGGAATTTTGGGAATATAGACGGCGATAACCCGGCTGCAATGCGTTATACTGAGAGCCGATTAACGCAAGCAGCGCAAATGCTCCTTGAGGGCATTGACGAAAATGCCGTCGATTTTCGCGAGACTTACGATGGTGAAGATAATGAGCCGGCTGTTTTACCCGCAGCCTTTCCAAATCTTCTCGCCAATGGCGCATCCGGGATTGCGGTGGGTATGGCAACATCAATTCCCCCGCATAATGTGGCAGAGTTAATTGACGCATCGCTCCATTTAATTAAAGCCCCGAATGCTAATGTTCGTACATTGATGAAGTACGTAAAGGGACCCGATTTCCCAACCGGGGGTGTCTGCATTGAAACCGCAGAAGATATGGCGCAAAGTTACACCAGCGGGCGCGGAGGATTTCGCGTCAGAGCGAAGTGGGAAACAGAAGAGCTGACTCGCGGTAAATACCAGATCGTGATTACGCAAATCCCATATCAGGTACAAAAGTCAAAATTGATCGAAAAAATTGCTGACTTGATTCAATCTAAAAAATTGACGGTCCTGTCAGATGTCCGCGATGAAAGTGCAGAGGACATCCGGCTTGTGTTGGAGCCAAAATCTCAAAATATTGAAGCTACGGCTTTGATGGAGACTGTTTTCAAATTAACGGATCTCGAGTCTCGTTTTTCGATGAATTTAAATGTACTCGACGCCGAGGGCGCGCCGCGCGTTATGGGCCTTCGGGATGTATTACAAGCTTGGCTTGATCATCGTCGAAATGTATTGATCCGACGCACTGAATTTCGCCTTGATAAAATCGCCCGCCGTCTTGAGTTACTTGATGGGTTTTTGATTGCTTATCTCAATATTGACGAGGTTATACGGATTATCCGTTTTGAGGACGAGCCGAAAAAAGAACTGATGAAAACATTTAAGCTTTCTGACGTTCAAGCCGAAGCTATCTTGAATATGCGCTTAAGGGCATTGCGCAAGCTTGAAGAAATGGAAATCAAGAATGAGCATAAAGCGTTGAAAAAAGAACAACGCGAGTTAAAAGCTTTGCTGAAATCAACTGACGCTCAATGGAAAAAAATTGCAGAGCAATTACGAGAAGTGAAAAAAGCGTTTGATTCAAAATCTGATTTGGGAGCACGGCGAACACAGTTTGCTGAAGCACCGGAGGCAGAAGAGCTTGACCTTGATGCGTTGATTGAAAAAGAGCCTGTCACTGTCATCATCTCTGAAAAAGGTTGGATTAGAACGCTAAAAGGCCACGTCGAAGACCTGAAGTCTGTAAAATATAAAGACGGGGATCGCAGCGGTCAGGCAGTTCATGCGATGACCAATGAAAAATTAATGCTCTTTGCGACGAACGGAAAATTTTATACCCTGGATGTACACGCATTACCAGGCGGTCGTGGCCACGGAGAGCCGATACGCTTAATGGTCGATTTGGAAAATGATCAAGCCATTACTGCTGCTTTTATTTATGATGGTAGCCGAAAATTTCTAGTCGCATCTTCGTCCGGGCATGGCTTTATCTGTACTGAAGCTGATTGCTTGGCCACAACAAAAAAAGGCAAACAGGTGCTTAATGTTCCCGGCGACTCGGAGGCAATTGTTTGTCGTGATGCCACAGGAGATTTAATTGCTGTTGTTGGCGACAATAAAAAATTATTGATTTTTAGCGCAAAAGATTTGCCGGAGATGAGCCGCGGTAAAGGCGTGCTGTTACAAAAATATGCACAAGGGGGTTTATCTGACGCAAAACTGTTTGCTAAAAAAGAGGGCTTAACCTGGGTTGATCGATCCGGGCGTGTGCAGACCATCGATGGATGGAAGCCTTATATTGGTAAGCGGGCTCAAGCCGGTAAGATTGTGCCTAAAGGGTTCCCGACATCCAGGAAATTTGGGAAGTAATTCCGACTTCTGTGTTGAAACTTCTCTTGCTCGCTAAGCCACCTAGAGTGGATTCTCAATGATGAGTTGCCGTCTCACACTTCAATATGAGATAGATTGTTTGGCTGTAATACTAGCGCTGTTGAGGCCTTAATGCCATTCTTTTGCGATAAGTGTTCTGGTTATGGCATAATTGCCCAAACCGGATTAAATTGTTAAGATTGATAAAAAATAGATAGATGGCAAGACAATTGCCCATCTTAGTAAAATGCTTTGGGGGATAACGGCATGATTTATACTAATCTCAATACCCGGATGAAATCGATTGTGGGCCTTGGTGTTGTCCTGTTTGCGCTCTCGGCTTGCGCAAGCTCGGTGACGCGCCATCCTGAATTTGGAACTGATTGTATTGATT
This sequence comes from uncultured Caulobacterales bacterium, assembly GCA_964479275.1. Taxonomy (GTDB): domain Bacteria; phylum Pseudomonadota; class Alphaproteobacteria; order Caulobacterales; family Parvularculaceae; genus CALLPQ01. The sequence continues at coordinate 3,713 of CAYZLR010000004.1, read as the reverse complement.
TAGATGCTAATGTGGAGTGTGTGAGCGTTTTTTATGGCACAAACCGCGCAGTGCGGCTGCAGGATCAATCAGATAGATTGCAGGGAAAACTACAACGCGATGTTGAACGGGTTGAGGGGTATAATGCGAATATTCTCTCTTTTGGCCGAGCAGATGTATGGCTTCCCAGATTGGTATCTCAAGGAGGCGAGCGTGAATTGGGGGAAACACCGTTAGCGAAAGGCAAAGCTCCAAAGGAAAGACGCGAGCAGGAACGGTTTGTCTTTGTCACGCGCATCACCGCTGATGGAAAGGAGCGGTTTGTCAATGATTTAAGCAAAGCCATGAAGGATCAGTACAGCGACTCAATTCTTTTGTTCATACATGGATTTAATGTTAAGTTTGAATCCGCTATTATTCGTTCAGCGCAATTAGCGGTGGACCTAGGAGAGGGGTATGGATTTAACCCTGGTGCCCCTGTTTTGTTCAGTTGGCCTTCAGCAGGGCGCTTGTCGCTCAAATCTTATTTTAATGATGGCGAAGCCGCACGTGATGCAGCGCCATATCTTTCGAAATTTCTTGACGTTTTAACTCAAGACTTAAAAACAAAACGGATTAACATTGTTGCCCATTCCATGGGCAACCGGGTTTTGACAGCGGCGCTGGAAGATTATGCCACTGATTATTTGCAAAACCATCTCGAACAAGACATCGAATTTAGAATTGTATTGGCTGCAGCGGACATGGAGCGTGATGTATTTGATTTGGTGGCGGATAATATTGTTGACTTGGATCCAAACGTCACGATTTATGCTTCTGATGATGATTTGGCGCTAAATTTCTCAAAACTCTTAAACGGCAAACCGAGGCTTGGGGATACAAATGGCAACAAGCCTTATATCCGTCAAGAAGAGGGTTACGAAACGATTGATGCGACCCCGGTAGCAACGGAGCTGTTTGGCCTTGGTCATAATTATTATTCGGAGGATCCCTTTATTTTAAACGATATAAGGTGTGCGCTCGCCGATACCCCGCCAGTTCAACGGGCATTGGATCAACGCAATTTTAATGATCAATCAGATCAACCTTCATTTTATCTGACCGATCCCAATATAGAGCCTGATTTTCGTTATTGTGCATTGTCCAGAAAGGCCTATCCTGCGACAAGAGAGCAATTGGATGCTGGCATTCAAGAGGATCCGACACCAGTCTTAGAGGAATCGGTAGATGCGATTATAGCCGCGCCGGCACCACGCGCCCCACGGACAACGGTTCCCCCTTCTAGTGCACCGCCAGTTTTTGACCGGGCACCAAGTGCCCCGGCATCAGCAGATTTATATCTATACAAAGTATTCTTTGCGACCGGGCGATCAGATTTGAAACCAGAACAGATTGCCGAATTACTCCGGCGCATTAGAATTGCCAATGAAGTGGGTGAACTAAAAAAAATCCGTGTAACCGGATATGCCGATAGTCAAGGCGATAGTGCCCGTAATTTGGTGCTATCACGTAAAAGAGCCGAGACAGTTGCTAATTATCTTATCGCTGATGGTGTTGATCCTGATATTATCGAGATTAATGCAATTGGCGAAAAAAATGCAGTTCGTGACGATACACCAGATGAGAGTGCGCGCCGGGTGGAGGTCGAGTTTATTTTTTAACGCGAAAAAATAGTTTGGCCTGTGTTTATCGCGAAAGGTTCCATTGTCCTGTTTAGGTTTCATCGTGATATGTGCACTGAAGGAAAAATAAATGTGAGTATTCGATTGGGGTTTGATAACAATTGAGCGCGTATTGAAGTAGCAGCTCTGGGAGAGTGAAAAAATGTTAATACTTAAAACGCTAACACAAGTAAAATTTGTTCTTTATGCGGTAATTACAGTTATTTTTTCCTGGATTATGGTTGGTTATTTATGGAAACCGCATAGAGCGCCAGCGCAAGGTGAAGATAATTTGGTCGATCGCGCTACATATACGAAAACTGAAGAAAATCAAAATTTATCAAAGGATTGCAATGCCCCAAAAGGGTGGGAAAAAATTGCTCAATCTGCAGAACATAAAGTTTTAATATTTGGGGAGATCCACGGAACAATTAAGGTGCCGGATTTTTTTAGTCGTTATGTGTGTGCGGCCTCCCAAAGAGGCGGAAAAACTTATGTTTTTGTGGAATACCCTGCAAGCATCGTGGGTGATACGTTTAACAAAGCAAGAATCGCATCTGACCCGAGAGCGCATATATTGAAAATGGTGCCTAAAATGTGGCAATTTAAAGATGGGCGCGATAGTCAAGCGATGCTTGATATGATTGTGAATACTCTGTTATTGGAGAATGTAACGATTATTCCCTATATTGAAGATCTAGACCTTATTCCTCCCGATGGTTTAAAAACAGAGCAAGAAGTAAAATCTTGGCGAGAGGGATTAATGGATACGCCGGAGAAATTACAAAATTTAGTCGAGGGGCTTCATTCGAGCGGGATTAATAAGCGGTTAGAGGGGGCCGATCGTTATATTGTTCTCGTCGGTAATATTCATGCCCGAAAAGCCCAAAGCGTAGGGTTTCTGGAAGGGGTTGATTATATGGCAAGTCGACTTGATATCGATACGATTTCTTTGAAGTTAATATATGAAGGTGGAAGTTATCGTAATCATGAAACAAAAATTTCTCAGTTGCGATCAACCGCTGATAAAATCCTATCGGCGAGAGCGGGAAATGATGAGATTGGTTTGTTTGATAAGTTTCTTCCTGCTTATGATGGATATTTTTATATTAAAAAGCTAAATCCATCGCCGAACGCTGTGGTAAAAGAGTGATTTTGATATTGCAGGATACATATGAAGGCAGTTTATTTTGAAAAATTTGGTGGCTTGCTCTCGATCAAGAATTTGCCAGATCCGGACCCGAAAGCGCATGGGGTTGTTGTTGAAGTGAAGGCCACCGGCTTATGTCGCAGTGACTGGCATGGCTGGCAAGGACATGATCGCGATATTAACCTCCCGCATATTCCAGGTCATGAGTTAGCAGGGATTATTGTCGCTATTGGCCGTGACGTAAAGAATTGGAAATTAGGTGATAGGGTGACCGTTCCCTTTGTGGGGGGATGTGGTGCATGTCAACAGTGTCATAATGGGTATCAACATATCTGTGATACTCAATTTCAGCCGGGTTTTACTCATTGGGGATCTTTTGCTGAATATGTTTCTATTCATTATGCAGACTTAAATTTGGTATCTCTTCCCGAGGATATTGCGTTTTCAACTGCCGCAAGCCTTGGTTGTCGTTTTGCAACTTCTTTTCGTGCCGTTATTGATCAAGGCCGGGTGAAACCAGGGGAATGGGTAAGCGTATTTGGTTGTGGCGGGGTCGGGCTCTCTGCTATCATGATTGCCCATGCGATGGGCGCGCAGGTGATTGCGATTGATCTTGAAGATGAAAAACTGGAACTGGCCCGGGCAATAGGTGCGACAATAATAATTAATGGATCGCAACACAGCAGCATAGAAGAAGAAATTATCGAGAAAACAAATGGGGGCGCGCATCTGAGCATTGATGCGATTGGCAACGCCAAGGTTTGTTATCAGGCCATCAATAGTTTGCGAAAACGTGGTCGTCACGTGCAAATCGGATTGATGGTTGGAGCAAATGCTGATCCAGCCATTCCCATGAGCCGAATTATTGGAAATGCTTATCCCGTTGATTCAGGCGGCACAAGATCCAGTATTTTGTTGATTTT
>CAYZLR010000003.1:0-93907 GCA_964479275.1 uncultured Caulobacterales bacterium | reverse complement strand
AAACCCGGTGACATACAATATGTTGATCTAACCGGAAGCAAAGGGATAAGCATTTTAAACGGTTTAATCCGTTAAACGAAACTGAGGAAGAGCGGAAAAAGCGCCTTGCCGCGATAACAGTAAACTTCACATGTACAATTATTGCACGCTTAGTGATCATTGCCATGCTGAGTTTTTTCGCTTGGCGAGGATATATCGAGAGTGGCGGTTTTTCTATTCGTCCTTTCTTTGGGATTTTTATCCTTTTTGGCGATTTGGGTCGCGTCATTAGCAAAATGATGACACCGGGTACCAAGTAAATATGTGCCCAAATCGAATGGTCTCACCAACATATTTCTCATTTTAAAACTGAGGAATGTTTACAAACTACGATCTTTCATCATAGCCTGATATGTGCATTTTCGGGAGATAGTCATGAATGACAAAAAGCCAGCTCATCAAGAAAATAAAGTGCTAAATGCTTTGATCATCGGATTTATTGTAGGCGCTGTTATTACCTCATTAGTGCTCAAATTCCTTTAAACACATTTATTGCACTTCAACCTGTTCCCACAGGCACACAATATTCTTTAGGCACACCCCCAAGGGTATACATTTTATTATCAAGCCATACTCCTGCGGGAGCCAAGCCGGAGATAGATTTGAGTGGCAGATCTTAAAGTGCTTCAGCACCAGAGATAATCTCGATAAGCTCTTTTGTGATTTGCGCTTGTCGGGCCCGGTTATATTGCAGGGAAAGGCTATCAATCATCTCACCTGCATTCCGGGTTGCATTATCCATTGCCGACATTTTCGCCCCCATTTCAGAAGCAACATTCTCAAGTAAAGCGCGAAAAATCTGCACAGCAACAAAGCGCGGCAACAAAGCAGAGAGAATTTCAGACTCTCCGGGTTCATAGGTGTAAATTGCGCCCTTAAGATCAGGCGGCTCAATACCTTCCGGCGCTTGGGCGGGGATGATTTGTTGTGCCGTCGGAATTTGCGCGATGACAGATTTAAACCGGCCGTAAAATAATGTTGCCACATCAAAATCGCCAGCTTCAAACATATCTAGCACGTGGGTCGCTATCGCTTGCGCTTCTCCAAATCCAATGTTTTTGATATCGAGAAAATCAACCTCATGAACAATCAAATCACCGTAGAGACGCTGCAATTGCTCGCGACCCTTTCTTCCGACCGTGATCAGCTTTATTGTTTTGCCCTCGCTTTGCAATTTGACGATATGCTCGCGGGCCATTCTAACAATAGAAGAATTAAAACCGCCGCAAAGACCTTTGTCTGCCGTAGCAACGATAAGCAGGTGTGTTTGATCGGTTCCTGTGCCAGACAGAAGCTTTGGTGCATTCGGGTTATCTTTTGCGCTATTGGTCAAATTCGCCAATACCGCTTCCATACGCTCCGTGTATGGGCGAGAGGCACGGGCCGCCTCTTCTGCTTTGCGCAGTTTCGCCGACGCTACCATCTGCATCGCCTTGGTAATTTTCTGGGTCGATTTGACTGACTCAATGCGGTTTTTCAGGTCTTTCAAGGACGGCATAAGGCAAGCTCTTGCAGGGCTGGAGTTTTCATCATTTTCGCTCTGTACATGCCCCCCTTAGCGGCAATTGTAAAGCCACAAAATGCCACCTCCAGCCTAGATTCAAGGCTAGATTTGTCACCGGTCACTGAGTAATCCCCAATGGTAATGAGCGGCTACCTAAGATTGATCTTGCTGCACCAATGGACGCAAATTATCCGCAACTTCTCTCGCATTGAATGCAGCGCTTTCATTTTTTGGCTTTTCACCCTTGAAGAGAGCAATAAAGGCTATGGCAGAATATTGCGTATTTTCCCGGTAACTGCCACCATAATAGTCTGCCCCATAGCCGAAACCATAAGGATAGTAAGGAAAAGCCCCAAAGCGGCCAAAACCCCCCCTAAATCCGCGACGACCAAAACCACCGCCACCATAAAATGGACCAAACCCGTTATGAAAGCCCCCATGGAAGGAAGACCCATATAGTGAAGAGTAATAGGATCTCGCCTCGGTATCATTTTCAACAACGATGAAATAATCATAACCATTTTCCAGCGTAATTTCAGCCGATCTTAGCAGTAGATAATTTTCGACAGTTTCTCGTGATGTCGCTGCATTACCGCGAAATGTTACACGGTAGCGATCAGATTCTATGCGTTGGTCAGAATATCCATATCCCGTTCGGCTGGCCGACTCATAAGGGGTTGAAGCAACACATGCTGCTAGCGTGAGCCCTATGACCAGCCCCGCTAAGACCCGGAAATGAAGAACCGAAAAAATCTTCCGCAATGCTTGAGAAATGCTTATTTGAAACGGGAGTAATTGAGAAGGGGCTTTTTTATATCCAGTCATAGCAGTCTTCTTTCCAACTTTTACAAGAGCTTTTTGCAGCCAAAGAGGTACCGTCGGCCAACAAAAATGCAGAAACACAATACTAAGAGCAATTTAGCAAAACAGATCGCATCAAATTTGCTCTAGCATCAAAACGTAATCAAAATGCCGCCCCAAAGAAATCAGAGTTTAGCAGAAACGACACGAACCCCAAAGGCATTTCCACTTGCCCCCCCAAACAGCTACAATTTTTGAATGATAATTCGCCCCACTACCAGAGCGACATTGGTTCTTTCTTCAACTTTGCGTAAGCGTATATGGCAATCGCTAAATCTTGAACACCAACGCCTGTTAAATCGATGATTGTTATCTTCCCTGCTTTGGCCTGTCCGCCAGATGAGAGCATCGCACCAAACCCCTTATCATGATCATGACGGACAAACCCTGACCTGACCCTGTTGCCGAATTCTCCATAATTGAGACATTGTTGATGATCATCTGTCACGATTAGGGATGCTTTGGCCAAACAGGCAGGATCGAGCTCACTTTTACCGGGACTATCTGCGCCCATGGCAATAATCATTTGCCCATCACAGATATCCCGCTCTTGAACAATCGGCGCAGTCGATGATGTGGTTGTGACGACAATATCCAATTGTCGACACAAATGATTGACGGATTGCGCAACCTCTATTCTTACGCCGGTCTGTGTTAACTTCTGCGCCAGGATATTTGCTTTTTCATGATCACGCGCCCAAATCGTCAGTGTCTGAATATTCTGTGTTTCAATGATCCACTCCGCTTGTAATTGCGCTTGGTGCCCGCCACCAACAATACCAAGACGCAAAGGGGCGCCTGACTGTGTTACATACAACTTCGCTGCGAGCGCCCCAGCGGCCGCGGTTCTGATTGAGGTCAAAAGACCTTGATCATGAAACAACACCAAGGGAGTGCCGGTTTTTGCACAAAACAATAATGAAAGCCCATTATTAACTGGCAAATCATAATCCGCATTATCATAAAATCCGGTTGCAACTTTTACACAAAAAAATTCATTCTGAGTACCACTCGCAGCTTTAACATGGCAGTCCCCTTTAATGCCCTGGGCGCCCTTATCCTGCTTATGAAAGATCATAGCAAGTGGGGGTGGCACGCAGATCTCTTCGTTTTGATGGGCGATAAATCCCTGTTTAATGGCCTCCAGAATTTCCTGTTTATTGGTCAATAACGGCATAATTGATGCCAAAGAAACAATTTCCATTTTAGGGATTATCTCCATTATGGCGTTAATTCATTGTGTTTTCGATTTAAAAACCCGCGAAATGCCGCCAACCCCTCATCTATATTTTTGCGCCCAAAACCAATTCGAAAATGATCCGGGGGCGTTGCCAATAACTCAGAAACATATAACGAAGCGGGTAGCAACAAGACCCCTTCTTCCTCGACCAAATCACGACAAAACTTTTCTACGCCGCCGCGCCCCTTAAATTTTGGATATGCCACACAACTGCCGTCGGGACGGTTCCAGTCAAACAAATCTGGATAATCAGCAAAAAAACCATCAAGTTTGCTGGCATTTTCATTCATTAAAGTACGGTTTTTGTCTAAAATTTTATCGCGCACACTCAAAGCAATTACCGCTAATCGCTCTGACGGCGCCGAATTACAGATGGACAGATAATGTTTATAGCGTTCAATTTTCAACAAAAGCTCTTTATCTTGGCTGCCAATCCACCCCACACGCAACCCGGGTAATCCGTAAGCCTTTGACATCACATTTAGTGACAGTGCCTTTTCATAAATATCCGCAGCTTGATCGATACGATTTTCAGGATCAAGCTCCAATAACCGATAGACCTCATCGCTAAAGAGATACAGGCCATGAACCCGGCATAACTCAATCAGTTTTTTATAATCAGTAGACGATATAATTTTTCCTGTTGGATTGTTGGGAAAGCATATCGAAACCAATTTCGTATTTGACTTGATCGCCATTGCAATATCATCAATATCAAGTACCCAATTATTATCCGCATCCAGAGGCACACCGCTCACCTCGCAAATATCGAGAGGTAAAGTCTCTGCCGCTTGATAATTAGGCACAATCACTATTGCATGATCATTAGGGTGAAGCAGCACACGCATCGCAGCATAAACCCCCTCTTCCGCTCCAGCAAAACATAAAATATTATCTGGCTTTAAATGATCATAGGTTTTTGCGATCGCCTCTCTTAAATCCGGCGCGCCCCAAGTCTCAGTATACCCCAAATGAGCATCGGCTAACGCATCAAGCGGCAAATCCGCGAGTGTCAACAACTCCCCAATAGACATGGATTGCACATCTGATGCAGTCATGTGGTGTGTTGCTTGAAACTCCCACTTTGAAAAATATGTCTCTAAGGCAAAATTTCGCATAATATACCAGGCTGATTGCCCCTCCCACTAAAATTGAGTGCTGCCGCTCAATGGCGGTTGGCAATTTGAAAACGCCAGAACACAAAGAGTATCACTACATTCTGGTTTTAAACAGAAATCAAGCTCTTCGGCATGGATTTAATATGAAGGTCGCGTTGGGGAAAGGGAATCTCAATGCCTTCTGCTTTTAACTTCGCCCATATGGAGAGAAACACTTCGCTACGAATATTAGAGACCCCTTTTGAAGGATCGTTGATCCAAAACCTTAAATCAAATTCCACAACGCTATCCCCAAACCCCATAAGATTGCAATTAGGCGGAGGGTTTTTTAAAACCCGGTCATGTTCTAGGCAGGCATCTTGCGCAAGCTTCTTAACTAATCGCAAATCTTCTGTGCCATAGGCCACTCCAAAACTCGCATGAAGACGCACAATTTTATCCGCATGGGACCAATTGATAACGCCCTCCTCGATGAACCGATCGTTGGGTACAAGATGTTCGGTCCCATCCCGAGTACGAACTGTTACATAGCGCGCGCCCATGGCCGTAACCCAGCCAAACGTATCCCCAACCTCGATTGTATCGCCAGGCTTAATAGACTTATCAGCGACCAAAGTGAACCCGGCAATAAAGTTGGAAATCGTTTTTTGCAAACCCAGACCGACACCGAGACCAACGGCGCCGCCAAAAATGGTCAGCGTTGCAAGATTGAACCCGACAATTTGAAGTGCCAATAATAATGCAATAATCGGCAACAAGATATTGATAATTTTGATCAAAAGTTCCTGTATGGATGGCGTTAATTCGTCAACTGCGCGAATACGTTCACCCAAAAACCGTTTTGCAATATTTGCGACCCAGAACAGAACCGCAAAAACAATCATCACGCGCAATGCATCGAGTGCAGAAAAGCGGATTTCTTTCCCAATTTCATTTTCCCCGATTGGAAAAGATATTTTTTCCAATTCCGTAACGACATTGCCAAGCACACCAAAAGCATCCAGAGCCGCAATTGGCCACGCCACATAAAAAGCCACCCTCGACCAAAATTCCGAGCGGATCACCAAAGTCACCAGACGAATGACGATCCATGCTGACAATAGCGCAATACCGGCTTCAACAATGCCCGTTTTACAATCGGCGCCAGCCAAAGCAGCGCGGGCAATTTGTAATGTCAAAAAAAGCGCAATGGGTGTTGCCAGATCCGCCAAAGCGCGCGCCGCACGCTTTAAAATCCGGATCGGCATTAATGGAACCAGGCGAGTTTCTAGGAGTTTTTTAAGGCCCGGCCCAAACATTACCGCCGGTACCAAAGCGCCTAAAAGAATGCCCACTTGTAGTAAAAAGTCGACGGATGTAAGAGCGGTTTGCACCCATGAGATCGCATCGGATAAATAAACTTCGACGTTTTCTGAGCTCACAAGTGAGGGCGCATCATCCGTTGTTGAGCTGGTCTGGGCGCTCTCCGCCACTTTTGTCTCCGTTGCATTGGTACTTGCATCTTGTCTTGCTATCATCAATCCCAATCCATTCTAGCGCAACTATGAATCGATCTGAATCACAAAGCTGCTCTGTGTTGTTATTCTTTCACATTTTTTGCAAGCCAACCGGTTCCCAATTGATCGCAAAATGCTCTAGCGCGTTTATCAAATAAATATGCGCAGTTTTTCAGATAATAAACACACAAAAAGATAGAGACAAAAATGACGTCGTTTGCCGATAAAATCAAACAGACCTGAAAGGTTTTAAATCACAATCAGTATTTTGCGGTCCTGTTCGTGCATTGCGCGCAAAAACCCATCCATAAAGTCCAAATGCAAATCGAACTCACGATCGCTATTGCCTTGACTGGACATACGCACAAGAACGCCATCAGCCGTTTGGCCAAAACCTTGTTTCAAATTTATCCATTGATGGGCCGCAGCCGATTTTGCATAGCCCTGACCTGCGCGCATCCAGTAACTCACCGCTTCATGCCGGGTTGAGTTTTGCGTCATAAGACGGTTCACAGGGATTGAGATTTTTTTATTTTCATTGTTCCAATTTAAGTTGGCGCGCGCGCGCCAATCGATAGCAAATCCTTGACTTACATAACAGGTTTCAGGGCGATGCAATCTCACTGAGTCACTCCCGGGGGGGCCATAAGCGATCACCAAGGTGACAATACGGCCCAGTGGATTACGGTACGCCCGATAGACAACAAGCTCTCCGGGCTGCGCATTTACCTCTTCAGGTAAAACCGCGTCACTTAAATGCACGCGGCTCCAATATCCAGCATGACTTTCAAAATGATCGGGCAAAATTGCCTCTAAGTCTGGAGGAACACGCGCCATATGCTCATCTTGCCCTTTTCCCTCAGGACCGGGCCCAGACATCACCATTGTGGTACTTACCGCCGTCAACAACATCATCACACTTATAAAACACAGCGTAATTATTGCTGGCCGACCTCGTGACCCCTGTTCCTCAATCATGCCTTGCACCCCCCTTACTTAAGAGGTCAGAATGCATGTTCAATTCGGCCTTAGGTCCTAAAAATTTTGCCGCCAATGCCTCCACTGCGAAGACACCAAGCAATGCGACAGCAAACATAATCAGCCCTGACAAATCGTGAAGAAAGCTTTGACCCGCATCATACCCCAAAAAATACGTAATCATTACCAATGCCGCAACCCGGATCATATTTGCTAAAATCGCTATCGGAATTAACATCAATAAAGTTACTACATTTGAGTATGGATTAGGTCGCTTGATCACATAAAGATAAACCACCCCCACTGACGTCAAAGCAATTAAGGAATTAATACCGGAACAGGCATCTGCAACCAATAACTCATAAGCGCCCGCACTGATAATGGCTCCTTCATGGCTAACGGGAAAACCCAAAAAAAAGAGACCATCAGCAACTTGGGCAGAAATCATCATTTTCAAAGGAAAGGTTACCATATCCATGGCCCACCCAGGCCACAAAACAAGGTATAGAGACAATGCAAAAACAAACCATAACGATTGCACGCCCTTTATACCCGATACCATCAGCACACTTCCAAAAACAATGATTAACTGTGTTATGGAAAGAACGAGCTCAACTTCCTCTATGCGTGAATAAAAAAACAACAAAAGACCTACACTTAAAATCAGCCCCCCTATAAATTTTTCAATCGAATGACTCACAAGTTTTATTCGGCTCGACGAAAATTCTGTAAACCCAAGGCCAATGCAAATAGCGAGTATAAAGGGCATATGCGCATTCTCTTCACGCGCCCACGCACCATTCAGGAAATTCAAATAAACAGGAGTAAATAAAATCGCATACGAGATGACCAACCCGGCGATTGAGAAGTTCATTATTAACCGTGATGACAATTGCGATGGATACAGCTTTATCTGATCTGTCATAAACCCCCGCTTACTTGGCGAGAACAGCGCCCAACATTGTTGTGTCCAGATCATATAAAATTGCCGCCAGCTGCTTTAACTCATCTTCGCGGGTTTTATTTTTTCGGGCAACAACAAGAGCGCTATCAGATTTTTGCCAGACAAATTGACCATCTGCGATGGGCCCATAGCCTGTGGATAATAAAAGGATGATGTCATAATCACGTTTTGCACGATCAAGCAAACCGTCAAAAGCCTCGCTCCCTAATAAAATTTGAGGATTATAGGCGCGTTGCCCTTCGGTCAACAAATCAAGGCGGGTCACCAAACTTTGTTGAATGACATCATCAAAACGAGCGCGCCCAGAAAGATAATCACTCAAACCCTTGACGCCATTTCCAACGTTATTTTTTCGTGACCTTACGACACCGGCGCTAAAAAATTGTCCCAGCGAAGGAGCTCTCAAATTTGCATCAAGAATAAGAACACGGCGATGCAATTGCGCAAAAGTTGCGCCAAGATTAGCCGCTAATTCGACAGCGCCCTGATCGCGCCCCATGCCAATCACAGAAATTGTTTTTAACTCATTGGCCTCGCAACTTGTAATCAAACGTGTGCGCATTAATCGAATTTGCTCCGCCTCTTTAGAGTGAGGCTTGCGCATCACAACAAGACGCTTTGGTATACGAATGGGATGATCACTCTCGCGCAAAAACCCAAACTGCACACCAATCGCAGCTTGCACCGCACTAGGCTTTACAAACCCTTTGCGGATTGCAATTCGACCAAAAGGCTCACCCGTATCTTCTTGTATCTGCGTGATTTGGCGGACATGACGCTCGGTTAATAATCCCATTGCCAGCAATGTGTCACCGAGCCGGCGAGAGCGACGCTCCGCAGCATTGCGATCATCTTCCAGACGCCGCTCAATATCGGCCAGCTGCCGGGCAGGTTCCGTTACAGGTAGAGGAGAGGGAAAGACACTAACCGTCATGCAAATTTCACCTCTTTGACACCGTTATCTTCCAAATTTAATTCAGCGAGAACGGGTACTTTCAAAATTGTTTGTACCGTTTTTTGCACCCGAATTTTGCGAGTGATCATTTCAAGAAGAAAAGCCAAGACCACCCCAAGACCAGCACCAAAAACAAACCCTGCGAAAACTAAAAATGGTATTGGAGGAAGTGTAGGTGTGCTGGTAGGAACAGCACGTGATAACAATAAAACATCCACAACATCGACGCGTGATTGCAAGCTTTCTTGTAAAGATCGCGCATTGATCAAATCATACGTACCCCGCCGACTATCAATATTTTTTTCAAGGTCGTCAAAAGTCTGTTTGCGCTCTTGCAAAACCAGCACAATTTGTTTTTGCTCATTGCTAGCAGTTTCGAGTTCGCGCAATCTACGCTCCGCATATGAATAGCGATTATTAATCGAATTCATGATGTTTTTTTGTAGATTTTCTTTTTCCCGTTTCAATTCAATATAATCAGGATATTTCTCACCGAATCGTTCACTGACCCGGTTTAACTGAATCAAAATGGATCCCAAACGAACCTGCGCTTGACGACCAGGGAGGTTTTCAGTTGGAAGTGGTAAATTTAACAAATCGTCAGGAGACAGATTTTGCGCTTGACGAAGAAGCGATTGTGCCTCTGAAAAATCAGCGCGGGCATCGCCTAATCGGCTCGTCAATGCAGCTAACTCAACTTCTGCTGCTTCAAGCCTTGCTGCACCCAAGCCAATAATTCCGGACTCAGCACGATAATCAGATAATTGTTGCTTTGCTTCTTCAACATCTTGCGCAAGATTAAAGGTTTCATCAGAAAATTTTTGCGCATTACGAGCAGAACGACGCTGACGCTGATTTAAAACCGTCAACATGTATGAGTTCGCAAATGTATTGGCCAGTTTTGCAGAATGGGAAGGATCGTCACTGATGAATGTAAAACGTAAGGAACTTGCTAAAGCATCGCCTGTCACAGTTAGCCGTGACAAAATTTGATCAGCAGCCCAAAGGCGCGCATCATTCCCCGCAATTGTTTCACCACCCGTTCTTTTGCGCCAAGTTTCTTCAAAATCACCCATCGAGAAAAACCCTTCCTCGACAAGCTGATCTATAACCACCAAGGCGACGGTTCTCGATTGGGCAATTGCAGCTTGCTGTCCTAAAAACTCACCGACACGAACCGTCGTTTCCAACCGGCCGGTTAAGGTGTTCTTTTGATCACTATCAACTTGAACAATCGCACTCGCCTGATACATTTTTGTTGACTTTACGGCAAACAAAGCCGCCAAAGCCGCAAAGCCAAGCGCCGCAAAAAGAATTAACCCTTTGCGCGCCTTCAACCCATGAAATATTTTTATAGGATCCAGTTCCATTGATTCTGTCTTATTTTTCTCCAGAAGGATTTTGTTTGGATACCGGAGTTCGTTTCTGTATCGGTTTTGCCTTAACAGCTTTTGCAGGGATGAGTTCTGGACGGAAATAAGTGACGCTTGTGCCGACTTTCAAATTATCCACCAATGCATGCGCACGCGCGACAGCTCCCTCTTCTATCAAGATACGCCGAGCAATAACAGGCCACTGCGAACGCTCAACCGTTTCTGCCCGCTCAGAAATAATTTTCATGATCTGAGAATTTTCATCTGATTTAATTACGATATTATCGCCTACTTGATATTTCAAAAGCTGCTGGCGAATTTGTGTAGGAAATGTCGAAGAAGCTTGAGATAAAGGCTTGATAACATATTCAATCTTTTGTGCCCTGAGTACTTCTTCCAGATCCGAAAAATCATTTGTTTCGCTAAACAATGGCGTCATTGCATCAACATTAAATTTTTCAGTCGCTAGAGAAAACACCGAAAATTCGTAATGTTTTCGCCCCGCAAAAAGACCAGGATTGTTGGCAATATAGTCTTCTATTTCTGAAAGTGTTGGTTCGGGAGGTTGTGAGGCGGTTGCCAAATAAAAATCGGCGAGCGATTGATCCTGCGCCGCCTTGATACGCATCGCTGCTTCAGGTTTACGGTGAATGTTCGCAGAGCGAGCCGCATTGACGAGTAATTGACGGTTAATAATACTTTGCAAAGCAAATTGCTCCGCTTGCAAATCAGGATTTACCATCCCTAACCGAGCCAGCTCTATCCGCAACTCACTATTCGTCACTTCTCGTTTGCCAATACGCGCCACAACTTGGGTTTTACCGCTAGACACTTTTTCACGTTTTTCAAACGCAACGGCATTCCCCGATAATGGCATAGCAATCAGCAATACTGACCCAATTAATATCGCAGCCAGACACCGTTTAGTCGATATTCGCCCCGTTTTCTTAGCAAATAATAGCACAAAAATTCTCCTACGAATTCCGTCACAAGCCATCCCCCGAGGCAAATTTATGCGGTGAATATTGTTCCCAATACTCAAAACCATATTAAGTTTTCAGTTACCAATAAAACATCAGGCACCGTAATCAGGGTTCGTTTTACGCAAAAATGCTGAACGTATTCCTAATTTTATGGTACTTTTCAGCTCAATAATTTGGGGACATCCTTTTATCGGGCGACATGAAAATCACGTTGGAAAATGTTTATTTCAATTAACCATTTTTCTTAAACAGCCCTTAACGGTAATGCTCATATTATCCCCACAATTACAAAGAAAACCAGTTTCGTAAATTTCTCGAATGCAAGCCATCGACTCGATAATTTGCTAAGAGATTTTAAAAATCAGACTCTTGAAAGTTACAAGACGCTAATGATCTTTAGACGTATATTTCTTTTTACATTGTCCACATTTTTCATGTGGAGTATAAACATCTGCGCAGCATATGCAGAGTCGGCTGTTTTTCTACCACCAAACTCATTATCCCAAACAGAGATCACAGCGATCTCCTCTTCTGGAGATAACGCTGGCGCCACAATCTCGCAAAGCCAATCGCTACAACTTTTGTTTGATCAACCGTTTGCAACATCAAGAGCCGATAATGTTTCCATCTTTACTTTGCCACCGGTTGGCGGTGGTTTAGCAATTGGTGAGATCCGCGTGGGTATTGCCGGCGAAAATGGCGTACAATTCGTAGGTCGGCGCTTCTTTTTAACAGGCAGCAATGTCAGCCTGAACGGATTTATCGAAAATCGGTGCGCAAGGTTAGGCGGGTGTAATTTTATTGAGATTTTGACCAGAGGCACAACACCCACGGCTCAAGGGGTTCAGGTTGATTACATACAAATCAATGGTGAGGTCGTCTCCGTAGCCGCGCCGACACCGGAACCGCAAATTTGGGCGCTCATGATACTGGGGTTTGTATCCATAGCCTGGCGTTCAAAAAAACTACGCCGACAAGCCGCGAACATGCAATATAGTCGAACGCCAAGGCAACAAACTAATCCGTTGGTTTTTGATCTATTAAATCATCAAAAGCCGTTGTCTGTTCTTCCTGAATCGGGGATATCTCAGCTTTAAGCGAGGCATTTTGCATTTCGCGAGAGCTTTGAAGCGAATTTTCAGTACCGAGGTCTTTTTCTTTATCGTGTTGTCTGGAATTATTATCTATAGCCGATGATTTGGTTTTTGCACCAGAATGATCCTCATCTTTATTGCCTTTAGGGCCACTCGCAGGCTCGCCTGTTGCCCCTTGTAACTGCTCCTTTGCAATCTTAGTCACACTGACAAAATCAGTTTTCCCGGTCCCCAAAACCGGAATCGCTTCAACACTGACGATCTTTTTGGGAACCGCAATTTCAGGTACACCATGAGATTGTGCCCACCGCAATAACATCGCTCGGTCTGGCACGTTATGGTCCGTAACAAGAACAACTTGTTCCCCCTTTTTCGGATCAGGCAATATCGCTGCTGCGTGCATATGGTCTGGCCAAACTGAAGAAGCACAATTTTCTACGACGGTCAGAGAGACCATTTCACCGCCAATTTTCGCAAACCGCTTCAAGCGTCCCCGGATCGAGACATAGCCCTCCTCGTCAATCGCGACGACATCACCCGTGTCATACCAACCATCATTGCCAAGCGGCTTAATCTCTCCAGGTTGATCATCTGAGAGATAACCTTTCATGATATTGGCACCGCGGACTTGCAAACGGCCAGATCCTTCAAGGCCTTCAACCACCTCTAGACGCGATTCAATCGTTGGTAACAATTTACCGACAGTTCCAGAGCGAATATCATCAGGTTGATTGGCCGCTAAAACTGGAGAGGCTTCAGTAACACCATACCCCTCCAATACCTGAAACGAAAATTTCGTCTCCGCAGTGTGGCGTGTTTCATCGCGCACACGTTCAGCACCGCAAACAGCAATTCTCAGAGAACTCATCCCCCCTTCATCGCTGGCACGCATATATTGTTGAAGGAAGGTGTCTGTCGCAAATAATACAGTTGAGCTGGTTTCAAAAATCCGTTTGGGAACGATCTTTGTTTGCAAGGGTGATGGATGGAAAACAACCGGGTGCCCTTGAATCACTGGCCATAAAGAGCCGGCGGTGAGTCCATAACAATGAAAAGCCGGTAATGGATTAAAGAAAACGTCATTAGGGTCCAACACGACATGAGCCGATATTTGTTCAATATTTGCAAGAACATTGGTGTGGCTCAAGACGACGCCTTTGGGTTTTCCCTCTGTACCTGACGTAAATAAAACCACACCAGTATCTTCCGGATCTGGTTGGTGGGCCAAAAGAGAAGGCAAGTGCGGTCCAGCTATGGCTCGCAACTTATCTTTTAACCCAAGCTCTTCGCGCAAATCCTCTAGATAGATAAATTCAAAGCGATCCGATAAATCCTCAATCAAGGCCTCAAGTTTTGCAATTTCAATAAATTTTCTAGCGGTCAGGACTTTGGTAATCTTCGCCGCGTCGCCAGCAGATCTTAAATTCGCGGGACCAGAGGTGAAATTGAGCATGGCAGGAATCCGCCCGCGCCCCATTAACGAAAAACACGAAATTAAAACCCCCGCACCCGTTGGCAAAAAAACACCGACATGTTCATTTTTTTTCGTATGCTTAGCGATAGGGCCGCCAAGAGCAAAACTGGCACGCACTAGATCTTGATAGGTTAGTTTTTTCCCGTCTCCGTCAATGATGGCAACTGTGTTGCCTTTCGTTTTTCTGGCGCGCTCAAGAAAAGCGCTAAAAATCGAGCGTCGTGAACGCCGGTGAATCCGTTTGACCAAAGCAGGATCTGTTAACAAATTGTGAACCGGATGAAACTGGGGGATCTGGTCCGTGTTTTCCGAACTTGTTTGGGGGGGTGAAGAGGGGTCCAGTGTTACACCTCGGTTATCATCGCTGCTATCGTTGGCATGCATTTTACTGACAATTGTCACCGCTGTCTCCTTAACCTAAATCCTGATCTCAACCTTCGCGCGTTAGCCCTTGAAACTCTATAGTTCGGAAGGCTGCCCCTCCCCCAACCCTATGTCAATCATAGGCGTAGATGAAATGTAAAACTATAGCGCTTTACCTGCCTCCAGCGAGATCTCTTTATGAGCCATAACCGGATCAGGAGCCCGCACAATCGGTCTGCCGACCACGAGATAATCAGCGCCAAAATGGATCGCATCCCGGGGAGTGACAACCCTCACCTGATCGTCTGTGGCCGCGCCAGCGGGCCGAATACCAGGTGTTATGATACTAAATTCGGATCCGAAACGAGACCTAATCGCGTGCGCTTCCTGCGCTGATGCAACAACACCGTCTGCGCCAGCCTCTAATGCCATCTCCGTGCGCCGCAAAACCAGGGTTTCAATCGGGGTATCAATCCCCTGTGCTGTCAAACTTTGCTGAGATTGACTGGTCAGCACCGTAATGGCTAGAATTTTCAGGTTCGGGTCATCACCGCGGCCGGCAATAGCACCGGCGAGAACATCAGGCTCAGCATGGACGGTTAGAAAATTTCCCCCTAGGGTTGTAACGCTACGCACCCCACGCTCAACCGTTGCGCCAATATCATGAAATTTGAAATCGAAAAAAACCCGCTTTCCTGTGTCCTTCAAGCGGCGGGCAAGATCGAGGCCGCCAATGGGGAAGAGTTGATAGCCAATTTTATAAAATCGACCTTGAACCCCAAGCGCGGTGACAATCACCTCTGCCTCTTCCACCGTTGGCACATCAAGGGCAACGATAATTCGATCTTCGGGCTCAAATTGAGTATGGGTCATAAAATTACTTTGTTTTGACTGCAGGTTTAGAATTTGAGATGTTGGTTTTACGTGACGGAGTGGAGGCTTTCACAGACTTTTTGCCCCCCGCGCGCAAAGCGGGCTTGGTTGCCATTTTCTTTACAGTTTTAGACCTCTTACGGGTTGAAGACGGATTGCGCTCATTTTTATCTGTGACTTTTTTCTTTGCAGGTTTTCCGGATTTTATCTTTTTAGTGCTTCCCGCTTCCGCTGTCTTATCTTTATAATGGCAATATTGCGAGACAACACACCTGTAACATTCAGGCGTTCGCGCTTTGCACACATATCGACCATGCAAAATCAACCAATGGTGTGCATGCTGAATAAATGTATCAGGCGTTGACTTTTCCAGACCACGCTCCACTTCCAGCGGCGTTTTTCCTGGTGCCATTCCTGTACGGTTACCGATTCTGAAAATATGGGTGTCTACAGCAATTGTTGGTTGACCAAAGACAACATTGCAAACCACATTCGCAGTCTTGCGGCCAACGCCAGGCAAGGTTTCAAGGGTATCGCGATCATCAGGCACATGGCCGTCATAGTGATCGAGAAGAATTTGCGAGAGAGCAACAACATTTTTGGCTTTACCACGCCAAAGGCCAATGGTTTTTACATACTCCGCGACACCGGCCTCTCCTAACGCAACCATTTTCTCGGGTGTATCCGCGATGGGAAAAAGTTTGGCTGTGGCTTTATTTACGCCAATGTCAGTGGCTTGCGCCGATAAAACCACGGCGACAAGTAACGTATAAGGCGATGAATAGTTTAACTCAGTTTCAGGCTCGGGCGAGGCTTTGGCAAGAGTTGCAAAAAATCCTTCGATTTGCGCCTTGGTCATTTTTCGTCTTGGTAGGCGACCCGCCATAAAATGCCTCTTATAATTTTGTTGATCCTAAAACGAGCTGCACTAGCCATGAGGCGATAGCACAGTTTCGTCAAGCCAGCCATGATCATGCCCCCCATTACGTCGCATGATATCCAATTGCGTAAATGCCTAATTGACTTATAATAAGGTGATGACCTTTTCTCAACACAGCGAAACTATGGCGCCGACTTTCAAGGGGCGTTCGCGCGATTTACCGGCCCAACCCTCGCCAAACTATGACGAAGCTCGACACGAAGATGCTTTCGAGGCTTTTTTGTACCCTAATCGTTCGCTCCCCAATGGGGGCTTCATAGCCGTTATGACCATTGTCATTAGTGTGAATGTACTTCTCGGCCTCACTTTTACGCTCATGGGCGCCTGGCCAATTTTAGTTTTCGGCGGTCTTGATGTTATATTTGTCTGGCTTGCTTTTAAAATCAGCTATCGACAAGGGCGCATGCATGAACGTATTCGGATCACCGCTGATGAAATTCTGGTCTCCAGAGTTTTGCCGTCGGGCCATGAAATGCGCTGGTTGCTTCCAACCTACTGGACCCGTATCAGTATTGACGAGCCTGTGCGTCACGAAAGTCAGGTGACGCTTAGTTATCAAGGAAAACATCTGTTCGTCGGGGCCTTTCTCTCTCCAAAAGAGCGCGGGGCCCTAGGTGCAACATTGCGCCAGCAAGTTTCATCTTTTAAAGCTTAAAACGAGACAAAACCAATAACCTCCTTCAAATTAAGAGTATCCCTTGTCAAAATCAGCATTTTTTAAAAGCCAAGCGGGCGCGCCCGTCATCAAAAAGCATCCCGAAACCATTACTCAGCATGGTCAGTCGCGAACTGACAATTATGCTTGGCTACGCGATAAAAATTGGCAGGAGGTGCTTCAAGATCCCGATAAGCTCGACCCTGAAATTCGCACTCATCTCGAGCTTGAAAATGCTTATTACGAGAGCAGCACTCATGATTTGACGCAGTTGCGGGAAGCTTTGTTCGAGGAAATGCGATCACGGATCAAAGAAGATGACAGCTCGATTCCCGCCATCGATGGGCCGTTCGCTTATGGGGTCAGGTTTGAAACCGGCGGCGAATATCCCATTTACTTCAGACGCAATCAGGAAATTCAGGTAGATGGCCCTCATGCAGAAGACGAGATTCTCTACCACGGTGATATTGAAGGAAAAGGAGCACAATTTTTTGATATTGCCAGTGTCTCTCATAGCCCGGATCACAACCTCATTGCTTATGGTGTGGACCGCTTAGGGTCTGAATATTTTGACATCAAGATTCGTAACATTAAAACGGGAGAAGAATATGAAGAAACAATCCCGCGCAGCGACGGCGATGCGGTCTGGTCTGAAGATTCTAAATCTTTCTATTATATTGAACGCGATGAAAATCAGCGCCCCAAGCGGGTTAAGCATCATTTTTTAGGTGAAGACCCTAAAAATGATCGACTGATCTATGAAGAAGATGACGATGGATTTTTTCTATCGGTTTACAAAAGCCGTTCGGGAAAATTTATTTTTATTGATGCGTCCAACAGCGAAAGTGGGGATGTGCGATTTCTACCCGCTGACACGGCTCAAAAAACAAAACCTGTATTGATTGCACCACGCCGTGAAAATGAACTTTATAGCGTTGATCACCATAGGGATCACTTATATATTCAAACCAATGCAAATGATGCCATTGATTTTAAAATTATGCGCGCGCCCATTCAAACGCCGGGACGAGAAAACTGGCAGGAGTGGCTCCCTCACCAAGCGGGTACGTATATCTTATCTTTGGTCTTATATGAAAATTATATTGTACGCTTGGTGCGCGAAAATGCGTTACCCAAAATTATTATCAGCGATTATGAGCGTAGATCCGAAAAAGCGATCGAGTTTCAGCAACAAGCTTATGCTTTGGGGCTAAATCCTGGTTATGAATTTGATACCGATATTATTCGATTTTCTTATTCTTCGCCCTCAACACCAGAACAAACATTCGATTATCATATGCGAACCGGAGAGCGAACTTTATTAAAAACACAGATTATACCTCGTGGTCACAATCCTGACCTTTATAGAGTAGAAAGATTGATGATACCGGCCGCCAGGGGCGGTGGTGCAGAAAGCGGCAAAACTGTTGACATACCAGTGACGGTTATTCGCCTCAAGAATACCAACATAGATGGCAATTGCCCTTTGCTTTTATATGGTTATGGGTCTTATGGCTCAACAATGCCAGCAAGTTTCAACAGCGCTATTCTTTCTGTAGTTGACAGAGAAGCGGTGTATGCCATTGCGCATATACGCGGCAGCGCTGCCAAAGGGCGCCAATGGTATCTCGATGGTAAGCTCGATAAAAAACCAAACACTTTTAGTGATTTTGCAACTGTCGCCAGAGCCCTACAAGAAAAGGGGTACGGGCAAAAAAACCAAACTGTAATTTATGGAGGGTCCGCAGGAGGATTATTGGTCGGCGCAACCCTTAATCTTGATCCTGATCTTTTTGGCGGTGTCATAGGTGCTGTACCTTTTATCGATGTCTTAAACACCATTTCTGATAAAGATCTTCCCTTAACACCGCCCGAATGGGATGAATGGGGCAATCCAATTACTGATTCACAAGCATTTGAGACAATTGCCTCTTATTCTCCATATGAAAATCTGAAATCTGGAAAAACCTATCCTCCAGTTTTAGCGACTGGAGGCTTAACCGATTACAGGGTTACTTATTGGGAACCTGCGAAATGGATTGCACGTTTGCGCGAGGAAACAAAAGGCGGCCCGTTCTTTTTAAAAATGAACATGGGCGCTGGCCACGGGGGGTCAACCGCACGGTTTGAGCGTCTGAAAGAACGCGCCCATGATTATGCATTTGCTCTCGCCCTTTTTGATTTAAGCGAAAAAGCCCCCGTAAATCAGAATTAATCCTCACACCACTGAAATGGCTTTACGAACGCGCCCATGAGCACGATAGAAAGTTTAAAAATTTTCTCTGAACAGGTTTTCCTCCAGAGGAGACTCCGGTAGTGTGAACACAAAATTAACAATTGAACGGATTGAGAAAAAGAAAGACTCCCTATGGTTAAGACTGTATCTGATGAAGATCTCGGCATTCTCTTTCGAGATGCGCGCACCCATAATGGCTGGGAGGATAAACCCATATCCCCAACCCATATCCATGCAATTTATGACCTTCTCAAATGGGCGCCAACTTCAGCAAATGCCTCTCCGGGCCGTTTTGTATTCATTCATACAGATGAAGCCCGCGCTAAGCTAAAACCATGCCTTGGCGAAGGTAATATTGATAAAACAATGTCGGCCCCTTTAACCGTAATCATTGGTCATGACCTCGATTTTGCAGACCATTTGCCAAAACTCTTTCCGCACGCGGATGCAAAAAGCTGGTTTGAGGGGAATGCACCCCTTATAGAAGAAACAGCATTTCGCAATGGCAGTTTGCAAGGCGCCTATTTGATGATCGCCGCGAGAGCTCTTGGCTTTGATTGCGGACCGATGTCTGGGTTTGATAATGCAAAAGTGGATGAAACCTTTTTCCAAGGCACCAACATCAAGTCTAATTTCTTATGCAATATTGGTCATGGAACCGATGAAAACCTGTTCCCCCGCTTACCACGTTTTAGCTTTGATGAAGCATGCCGTATTGAATAATTATATGGTAAAATAGGCAAATTGGGATCGAATTACCACAAATGCTTCTAATCAAGGTAAATTCGCGCACCTGAAGAAGAATGGTTATTGATTCCTCCATTAGTTTGCCTATATATGCCAATTGGTTAATCAATTTAACTCTTAATATTCTGACATGAAGTTTTTACAGGAGAAACGTCCATCGTTCGCAGACCGCTAAATGCCCCGCCCTCTAAATCTGACGGCCCCAGAATGAACGAAGAAATCACCGTTCCACAGGTTCTGTTGATCGACGACGCCGGCGAAAAACGTGGTGTTGTTGCGACTGATGAAGCATTGACGATGGCAGTCGAGGCTGGTCTCGATCTGGTCGAAGTATCGCCCAATACGCAACCTCCCGTTTGTAAAATTCTTGATTATGGAAAATACAAATATCAACAGCAAAAGAAAAAGGCGGAAGCCAAAAAGAAACAAAAAGTTGTTGATATTAAAGAAATAAAAATGCGCCCCAATATTGATCAGCATGATTATGAGGTCAAAAGCCGGGCCATCAAACGCTTCCTCGAAAGCGGCGACAAAGTAAAAGTTACGTTACGCTTTAAAGGGCGAGAAATGGCGCACCAGGAACGCGGCATGGAACTTTTACAACGGGTCAAAAGTGATTTTGAAGAAACGACAAAAGTTGAGCTTCATCCAAGACTGGAAGGCCGTCAAATGATGATGGTCATCGCACCGCGATAAACGTGATGACCTGTTCTGATGTTGGCTAAAAAATAGAGACGCATTGATTGACTCTAATTTTTTATTTTGACGCATTTTTGCACGGTTGATGGAGGGAACCATCAACCCATATTCCAAAATATTTTCAGGTCAAGTGCCGATCGGTTGAGCATCCGCAAACGCAATAAAACAGTAGCTTAAGGCACCTCCTTGCTACAATTTGCAATGGAGGCACTTTAAGTGTTTCTTTTTGCGCATTTATTGCATTTCAACCGGTTCCCACAAACACGCAATATGTTTTAATTTATTCGCTTAACATTGTTATCTGCATCACGGTCCACCAACTTCACATACGGATCAATCCCCGCATAACCTGGCTTTTGATCAACCGTAATTGTAATCACAGGGTTAGACGGATCAATTTTATGCTTCGCGAGGTAGAGAACATCATCTTTGGAAAACTTCCCATCCGCAGGGCTTTTCAAAAATACGCCGATATCAATCGGGATATATATATCAGCTTCAGTTTCACGTCCCTCGCCATCTGCATAGAATTTTTTCGCTTTATAGGTCAGTGTTACATCGAATTTTCCATCATCACGTTCTTCAATTTTTGCATCCTCTGCTTCTAAATCAAAGATAGTGATTTTTTCAAAAAGATCTGCAATCAATCCATCATGCTCAGGGCCAGCCTCTTCTTTGAGAATTTTCAAAAAATCCAAAGTCGTTGCATAAGGTCTGGATTGATATGCGCGAAGATCAATCAAGCGTGCCAGCGAACGATTGACGACTTCCTCACCAACATAATCTTTGAGCGCATACATGCTTAATGCACCCTTACTATAATGAATATATTGTTGGTTCTCGACCCTGTATAAAGGTAACTCTTCCAGTCTTTCGCCGCCACGTGCCGAAAGGTAGCGATCCAGTTCCAGTTTCAGAAAATCTCGCACATGTTCAGAGCCAAATTCTTTCTCAATGGCCATAAAAGCAGAATATTGCGCAAAGGTTTCCACTAACATTGTTCCCCCTTGTACAGCGGCGCCCATGACCTGATGGGCCCACCACTGGTGCGCAACTTCATGAGATGTCACAAAGAATGCCGAGTCAACGCGTTCAGGATCAGACGTATCAAGAATAAATCCAATGTTTTCCGAAAAAGGAACAGTATTTGGAAAAGCCTGGGCAAATGAGCGGTAGGGAAACTCAATGATGCGCAATTGACGATATTGATAAGGACTAAAGTTTTTGGAAAAATACTCCAGAGATGCCTGGGTTGCTTCAACCATCCGGTCAACATTAAAGTCATGAGGCTTATGATAAAAAATCTGAATATCGACATCGTTCCACTGCCCTTCTTTTACCGTATAATCGGCGGACTGAAACGAGAAGAAATTCAAAATTGGCACATCCATTTTATAGTGAAAATATCGTCTATTATTTTCCGACCATTCTCGCTCAAGATAACCCGGCGCTATAGCAATCTGTTCCCCATCAGTCGAAACAGTCGCTTCAAAATTCACGTAATCTGAGTCAGCAGTTAGATAATTCCTGTTATGAGAAGCGACATCTTCAAGTTTGGCAACACGCTCCACTGGCTCCAATCCATAACGACGACGCGTGTTTCGATCTCTTAATATGCGTGCTTCTTGATACCCAACACTTGGAAAGACATCGCTATTATTGATAAAGGTTCCATTTCCTACGACGGTAAAATCCGTGCCGCCATTTGAATTTTTGAAGCCACGAGAAGATATCTCTGTTTCGAATTGAAGTTGCAGGCGCTCCCCCGGTTGCATGGCATCAGAAAGATCAAAGAAATAGATGTTTTGTTTTGCATCCGAATTCTCATTGTCAACTACCGCCCCCTCAATCTCTTGAGTGAGAACCTTTAGACCACTGGAATATTCAAGATGAATACGATTAATCGGTTCTGCCGTTTTGTTCTCGAGAATAAAAACGCCATTCGTTTTCACCTGGCGGGTCTTTGGATAAATCGCAACATCCACATTCACATCAACGATTTTTGGCTGCAGAGCATCCACTAAGGGTTTATATTTTTCCTCATAAGCAACAGCAATTTTTTCGTTATCTTTTGTGGTGCGATACTCATTTACAATATTGGTATTATAATAGATCCATCCCCCCAAACCGAGAGATGCTATCACGGATATCGCCAATACTGGGCCCGTTATTCCTCTTATGGAACTGGGCAGATAGACTAACCGTTTGAATATTGATGTTAACGCTCCGCGATTCCACAACAAATATGTCAAGACGATAAGAACAATAGAAACCGTAGTCCAATACGCATTAAACCAAGAATTATTGGTTAGAAAATGACCATAGCCATTTAAATCAGAATAAGGAACGATGGGTGAACTGGCAAAATTATATAAATTATGTTCAAATCCGATTTGGGCAAAAATAATGCTGCCAATGAAATAAATGAGAAGACCAAGATAGCCGAGATACTTATTGTTAAAAAGAACCTGAAGAAAAAAGGCGAGCACAGCAGTAAGAATTAATGGCCAGCCGAATAAATACAATAGCCTCATGGCATATTGTGCTGGCTCAAGGTTTGTATACCCACGAACAAGTTGCATCACCATTCCGGTTATAGATGCAACTACCATCAGCAATAGGAGCACGAGGGACACGGCGAGTAATTTAGGAAAAAAGAAGGCCCAGCTTGGCGTTGGCGTTGAGTCGATAATTTCGTGTAATTTGACCCCGCGATCACGCCACACTAAATCACCGGCGTAAAAAGCAATAACAATCACCGGAACAATCCCAAAAGCGCCAACAACTTGCAAAATAATATCACGTGTCACGGGTAAGGTCGGCGTTCCAAAAACTTCATTGGGAAAAATCAGCGCTGAAACCGTGTTAAACACACCTAATATCAACAAGATCCAAAATGTTACGCTCATAAAGACGCTACGCATTTCGAAACCTGTACGCGCCCAAAACTGTTTGCGCTGCGTTTTGGCAGAAAAATCACGAGTCACTGTTGGCAAATTTATTTCTGTGGGAATGAAGCGGCTTTGCGGCATCGCTAGCGTTTTTTTCTTACGCCCTGATTTACCTGGGCTTCGAAATGAGAAAATGAAATAATTTAAAATCAGTAATCCTATACTGATCCCCATCCACAACAATCGGTTTTGTAAAAACAACCCGCGTACTGGGGCAAGCAATTCATTTCGTTCAAAGCTCGTCCAATTTCGTGTTTCGATTGACCATCCACCAAAGCCAAAGGGATCGGCAAGAGCCGCGAACGTCCGCAAATCTGGGTCTTGCAGGGCCGCTTGTGAAGCCGCATAGCCAACAAGAAACGTCACCAGCGCAAGATAGGTCATAAGCGTGGAGCGTGTTACATTTGCGACCGTGTACATGATCATGCCGGTAATCAACAAATTGGGCATGCCAATCACAAATAACATATAAAGGTAATGATGCAAACGATTGGGGCCCAATGTTTCGGGATCAATCCATGGCATCAGACTGCCAACAAACATACCGATGGGAACGCTCGTAAAAGCGAGAAGAACGGCGAGAAATCCGCCCGTAAAACGACCAATCAAATAGTCAAACTTATTAATAGGTGTCGAGAATAAAACTCCATCCATCTTGTGAGACGAATCTCTTAAAATCGTATTCGACAACAAAGCCGTTGGTATAAACAGCCCGAACAGGCTCATAATAAATCCGGTTTGCGAAATCGCAAATGGAGAATTAATATTCGTATTCCCGCCGCCGCCAATCGTAATTTGCTCGGTTGAAACCGCCCCGTAGGTGAGCAGGAAAAACATTGAAAAAATAACGATATATGCGGGAGATTTGACCTGATAGGCAAATTCAAAACGCGCAACTCTGCCGAACATAGTTTAACCCTCTTGGTGAATGATTACGCAGCCTGCGTTGCTGGCTTATCGCCCGCGAAAATTTTTCGGAAATAAACATCTTCCAGATCTGCAGCGGCGCTTTCAAAACCTTCTCCAGGGTCATCTTCTGAATAAATACGAATGACCGTTTTAC
Source organism: uncultured Caulobacterales bacterium (assembly GCA_964479275.1). GTDB lineage: Bacteria > Pseudomonadota > Alphaproteobacteria > Caulobacterales > Parvularculaceae > CALLPQ01. The sequence goes on along the minus strand of CAYZLR010000003.1, from coordinate 69,301 downwards.
CGGTGATTAGACGCGCTGATAAAAGATTATATTTAGCACGATAGGTTTCTATTTCCCCTTTGTTTATTCTTTTCTCCCAAACCTTACCGGCTAGTTCTGCCACCAAATCAACCGGCGCTCCCTTACTAACAATTTCACCTGCCGCAATAATCGCCATTTGTGGGCATAGATCGGAAACATCGGAAACAATATGGGTCGATAATAAAACCACGACATTTTCTCCAATCTCGGATAACAAATTGTGAAACCGGTTCCGTTCCTGTGGATCAAGGCCAGCCGTTGGTTCATCAACGATAATCAATTCAGGGTTTCCAATTAAAGCCTGTGCAACCCCAAATCGTTGGCGCATGCCACCTGAATATCCAGCTAATGATTTTTTGCGCATATCATATAGATTAACCTGACGAAGCAATTCCTCAACGAGAGCATTGCGCTCACGCTTATTGGTTACACCTTTTAAAACCGCAATGTGATCCAACATCGCTAAAGCTGATATTCGGGGATAAACACCAAAATCTTGCGGCAAATAACCTAACGATTGACGTAGAGCATCGGGCTCAGTGAGGACATTGATATCGCCAAAATGGATTTCCCCTTTGGTCGGCTTTTGTAAAGCCGCTAGGCAACGCATCAATGAAGATTTTCCCGCGCCATTCGGCCCCAACAAACCAAACATGCCCTTTGGAACTTCAAGAGAGACATTATTCAATGCCCGCACACCATTGCCGTATATATGAGACAGATTTGAGATTTTTAACATGGATAAGCCCCTTACCTAACCGGAACAAAATCCAGCAAGATCATGCAATTGTCAATCAAGGCCTTTGAAAAGACTAACAATAATCGGTCAAAACGAAAAAATTTGCGACGAAGCGTTACGACATATACCTGTCTAAAAACCACTGAGGCATAAAGTTTTAGTGCTTTCACCCTTTATAGCGCAAAAAAAAGCCCGTCGAGAAGGAACAAATCATCCACGTCACACCCCAAAGGGCGTTAAGTTTTTTGTGCGTAAAACCACCCTAATGCGGCCAATGACGGGATTTGATCTTTGGTTTTCAAAGACTCTTTAGACGAGGCATTCCCCTGCAGACCTCGTTTGTATACGCCTTGAACAATTGCGGCGAGACGGAACATGTTATAGGCGAGGCAAAAATTGAGATCGCTTATTTGGCCCCGACCTGTGCGCTCTGCATAACGAGTGATCATCTCTTCAAGGGTTGGAATACCAAGAGCAGATAAATCTTGACCAGCTAGCCCACCACGCACTTCTGCTGGAAAATGCCACGCCATTAAGAAATAGGTAAAATCCGCTAGCGGATGACCTAATGTTGACAATTCCCAATCGAGCACCGCCCTGACAACAGGTCTGTTCGTATCCAGTATCATATTATCAAGACGAAAATCGCCGTGAACCAGTGTTGTTTCATCTCCATTAGGAATATTTTCAGGTAACCATTTTATCAGTGCATCCATGGGTTCAATAGTTTCGGTTTCACTATCGCGATATTGGCGCGACCAGCGTGCGATTTGCCGCGCAAAATAGTCTCCATGCTTACCAAAATCATCGAGCCTGGCTTTAGCAATATCTACTTGGTGAAGGTCTGCCAACACATCAACCATCGCATTATAAACAGCAGAGCGCTCACTTTTATCGCATTCAGGCAGCCGCCCATCCCACAAAATACGCCCCTCAACACAATCCATAACAAAAAACGCCGTGCCGATAACATGCGGATCTTCACATAATGCGTATGTTTTCGGGACTGGAAAATTTTGGCCGCGCAACGCCGTCATCACTTTATATTCCCGATCCACAGCATGAGCCGATGGCAATAATTTTCCAGGAGGCTTACGCCGCAATACATATTTTTTTGTCGGTGTGCTAATTAAGTAGGTCGGGTTTGATTGCCCTCCTTTAAATTTTTCGACCGTCAAAGGCCCTTTATATCCCTCGACATTGTCTAGCATATATTTTTCCAGAGCCCCTTCATCAAACGCCAAATGTTCTGGAGTTTGCGTGGTTCCGGTAAAATTTTGATCTGGAGAGTTGGCCATTCGATAGTCCTGCATCAGGCTGATTGAGTTGAACTTGACTAGTATGCCCGGTTTTATTCGCTAGGAAAAGTAAAACGCGCACATGGTTGATACCATGTGCGCGTTTTTAGATTTTAGGTTAGTCTGCGCCCGGCTTTGATGCCGGCAACAGAATTAAAGGTCGCTCAGAGCGCGCACCTCAACCTCGCCAAGACCCGCGTCACGGATTTCAGCTTCAATTTTAGCGGCATCACCGATAATCACCCACGTCAGTTGATCCGGACGCAATACCTCTGAGGCTGCAGCCGCAATCACAGCAACATCCAGCTCATCATATTTAGCCGGTAATGTTGTTGGATAGTTAAATGGACGAGAGAAGCGATCACTTGCCAACAGTGACCCCATGACTGCGTCTGAAGTTTCAAACTGCCCAGGCAAGGAGCGTACATTATCAAGCTTGACCCGATCAAGCTCTTCTGGCGTTGCCGGATTATCACCAAAGAACTCGGCAAACTCTTGCTTAATTTCAGCAATCGAGGCTCCGGTTTTATCAGTTTGAACAGGCGCCAAAACAATAAAGGGTCGTTGCCCGTTGGCTCCGATCAATAGTGTCCTTGAGCCATAAGACCAGCCTTTATCTTCACGCAAATTCAAGTTGATCCGTGAATTAAATCCACCACCACCGACTATCTCATTCATTGCTGATATCGCAATATTATTATCAACGCCTGTGGGCGGCGCCACATGTCCGGCCAAGATAACAGATTGCGGAGAACCTGGGCGGTCGATCAAAAGGACTTTGGGTTTTTCAGACAACCCTACAGTCTCAATCGTTTTGGTTGGTTTGGGCCCACTCGCTTTCCACCCCCCAAATTGGCGCTCCAGAAGCGGTTTAATTTCTGCCATTGTGGTATCCCCAACAACAAAAATCTTACCATTATCTGGCCGCATCCAACGGCTTTTAAAGCCAACAAGGTCTTCACGAGAGATTGCAGAAACATCCGCAATTGTTCCTGATCCCGTCAACGGTATGCCATATGCATGCTTATCACCATAAAGGAGAGGCGGTAACAATCGTATGGCAATTGTTGTTGGGTTGGATTTTTCCTGATTAATACTTGCAAGAAGAAGCTTTCTTTGACGTTCGATTTCTTCAGCGTCAAAAGAGGGTCGTAAAACAACATCAGAGAGCAACGCCAAAGATTTTGGCAAATTTTCTTTCAATGCAGAAAGGCGTACTTGTGTTGTATCAAGATTTGATCCTGAAGTGATGGTTGCGCCTATTTTCTCCAACTCACTGGATAGCTCAAGGGCATCATATCGACCCGCGCCCTCATCCAACATATTCGCCGTAAAGTTTGCAAGCCCGAGTTTTCCACCCGCATCAGCGGCGTAACCAGCATTAAACTGCAACGCAACATTGACAACTGGAATAGTTGAACGTTTCGCCAGCACGACCTTCATGCCATTGCGCAATGTGCTTTCTTCTACAGCCGGAAACGCAAGAGACGTTTCGCCAGCAACATCAGGCATGCCAAGAGAGCGATCAACACCGCTTGCGCTGTTTTGATATTTTGGAAAAGGAACATATGTTATTTGATGATAATTTTCACCGAACCACTCTCTGGCAGACGCCAATACTTTCCTTGGGTCAGCACTATCTAGTAGCTTGAGTTCCTCTTTAAAAAAGCCTGGGTTTCCAGCATAAAGTTCCCCTTGTGCCAGCGTAACCGCTTTACCGCCAAATCCGCCGACCTGCTCAAGGCCCCGTATAATTGACGCTTTTGTTTTCGTGGATACCAAACGCACTTCATCGCGTGTGGGTCCATTTTCCAAAAACTCAGCAATGACCTTATCAAGTTCAGCCTCAACCTTTGCGGCATCTTCACCTTCCTTGATATCGACAAATACGCCAGAAATTGAAGCCATTTGGAGCTCCAGATTGAAGGTCCCAGCACTGGTTGCAATTTGCTGGTCATATACAAGCTCTTTGTACAGACGAGAATTTTTGCCATCCCCCAAAACGTTAGAAGCAATGACCAAATCGTTCGATACCGGATCTGTATCTTCTGGTGTCGCCCAAACGCGGTAAATACGAGCTTGGGGCACCTGATCTTGAACAACCTCGCGGCTAATAGCTTGACGCTTGGGCACCCAGCTTTCAAATTTTTGTACTGGTGGACCAGCAGGAATATCGCCGAAATATTTCTCCATTTGCGCTTTCGCTGTCGCCGTATCAATATCACCAGCGAGCACAACAAATGCATTCGAGGGGCCGTAATAATCGGCAAACCACTGCTTAACATCATCGAGGGAAGCGGCATCAAGGTCTTCTAGTGAACCGATGAAGGAATGAGAATAAGGATGGCCTGGAGGAAAAAGGTTTTCCAAGATAGAAGTAAACACACGCCCGTAAGGTGCATTCTCACCCTGGCGTTTTTCATTTTGCACAACGCCGCGTTGCTCATCCAGCTTATCTTGCGTGACTGCGCCAACAAAATGACCCATCCGGTCAGACTCCAGCCATAAAATGCGATCTAGAGCGGGGGTTGGTACAGTTTGAAAATAATTTGTACGATCCGTATTCGTCGTACCGTTCAGCCCTGTCGCCCCGACTTCTTGCAATGGCTTAAACCATTCATCATCATAGTTTTCAGAACCGTTAAACATTAAATGTTCAAACAGATGGGCAAATCCTGTTTTTCCTTCAGGCTCATCTTTTGATCCCACTTTATACCAAACAGAAACCGCAACAACTGGCGCTTTGCGATCTTCGTGAACGATAACCGTCAAGCCGTTATCAAGTTGGAATTTTTCGTATGGAATATTGACTTCTGTTTGCGCGCTCGCATGGTCAATCTCTATGATGTTTGGCGTCGCCAAACTTAAAACACCAGCTGTGGTTGCGGCCAGCATCATCTTAAATCGTGACATAAATGAAACCCCTTCTTGTTGTATTATTTATAAATCTTTGAACTGATAGATATCATCTTATATAGTCAAAATTTAAGTGAAGCTTTCAAAATCAAAAGGTTTTAAAGAAGCTAAATTTGCCCATACAAAAAGATACACCCTACATTGCCATTGATAGCACAATGACAGTGTGGCGTAACCCTGATTTACACTGACAAGGTTCAATTCAACGTGAAATTCAATCGCTTCACCGTACCTTCAGAGACGTACACAAAAAGAAAGCCCATCCAAATCAGTGCTTTTTTAGTGAATTCTCATATTCCTTAACGCGGTGCTCGCTTGGCTAAAATCCGTTGTAACGTTCTACGATGCATGCCAAGACGACGCGCTGTTTCTGAAACGTTATGCCCGCATAATTCATAGACCCGCTGAATATGTTCCCAACGTACCCGGTCCGCAGACATCGGGTTTTCTGGCGGCGGTGGGCGCTCCCCAGGGTTTGCAAGCAAAGCCTTTTCGATATCATTTGCATCGGCGGGCTTTGGCAAATAATCGAGCGCTCCAGCTTTCACAGCGGCTACCGCAGTTGCGATATTTCCATACCCGGTCAATATCACAACCCGGCATTCTTCGCGTATCTCGTGAATTGCATTCACAACTTGTAAGCCATCACCGTCTTCCAGACGCAAATCAACTACGGCAAATGCTGGCGGATTTTTTTGTACGATCTCGGTGGCCCCTTTAACCCCTGCAGCCAAGTGCGGAACAAACCCTCTTTTCTCCATCGCGCGACCAAGACGGTTGCGCAACGGTTCGTCATCATCAACAATCAACAAGCTCATATCATCTGGATTTGGCATTTCGCTTTTATCCCCATCGGCAAGAATTCCGCCAATAGTGCTACCTTTATTTCGGTCGGTATGATGCACTACAGTCATATTCTGCGTCCTTTATCTTTCCTACTTTTCTCACTTGTGGCGAGGAAGCTTCATTTTCAAGGGGTTTGCCTTATCATGCTAGCCATTTATGCCTTAATCAGCGTTTATTCAAGTCAACTCACTCGTCGTTTCCGGCCATTCAACCCGCAAGGCAGATACAGGCCACACAGCCCCCACCAATGCACCGCTTTCGTGGTGATCATCCCTATCAGTTACACTCGCCGTTGACTGAATATTTTCAAAATAAATTACGGCTTGCGTCCTCTCCAACAAGGTTTTGGCAATAAAAAAGCCTAATCCCAATCCTTCGTATCGCCCTTTATCGCGCCCACTTTCTCGCTCTCCCCCCTCAAGCTTAGACTTCAGCTTGAGGCGGTTGGTTTTTCTGCGTTGCGGAGCTGGCCGTGGATTCACATAAGGCTCCCCCAAACGCGCTAAAACGTCCTGACTAAATCCAGGACCGTCATCACGAATAGTGACACTTAACTGATCCTCACCCCACCGCGCAGAAACACGGACCTCTTCGCGGGCATAACGCATGGCATTTTCAATAAAATTACGCAGACCATAAATGATCTCAGGGTGGCGCGATAATGTTGGCGGCGCAGATAATTCAGGATCATAACCGACATCAAAAACAATTTCGGGACCATCCAATTGGTCCAAAAACGGATTTGCCGCTTCTTTCAACAGCGAGTCGAGACGCACGCGATTATGCATCGCATCCCCCTCATCTCCGCGATTAGAAAGACGCCCCAAAATATCGCGGCAACGCTTAGCCTGACTCACCAATAAATCCGCGTCTTCTTGCAACATGGGTCGATTAATCCCGCCTTCGCCGCCCAACTCTTCCGCCATCTCTCGTGCCGTCAATTGTATCGTTGCCAACGGAGTCCCCAGCTCATGGGCGGCGGCGGCGGCCAACCCACCGAGTGCAGATAATCTTTCTTCGCGTGACAAAACCATTTGCGTTGCAGTCAGTGCACTGCGCATTTTTCCGGCCTCAGCAGCAATGCGATGAGCATAGGCACAAAAGAACACCACAGAAAAAGAAAGAGCGGCCCAAACACCGGCGATATAGATTTGAGGAATTGCAAACACACGTCCCGCGACCCACGGCAAAGGCATGTAAACCAAAGCTAATACCGCCATTCCGGTTAAGGCAAGTGCGCCAACAATCAAGGTTTGTCGCAATGGCAACACACTTGCCGCGATGGTTGCCGGAGCCAGAATCAAGGTTGCGAACGGATTTTGCAAACCACCCGTAAAAAACAACAAGGCACACAATTGAAAAATATCAAAACCCATATGCCGCGCGGCTTCATCATCTCCTAATATACGTTGGGGGGGAAAGCGCAGCATTACAAAAATATTCAGCCAAGCACTCGCCGCAATAACCCCCAGACAAATGCCCAAAGGCACTTGAAAACCGAACCCAAAATGCACCAGTAGGATCGTGATCGTTTGCCCAAATACAGCAAGCCAACGCAATGTTGTTAATGTGCGTAACCGAATAGGACCGCGCAATCGATTGAGTAAAGCGCGCTCACTCATGTCCTCTTCATGATCTTGAACACCCCCCTCTTTGGCCTTCGCTAAAGAGCCCGCGTACCATTGGGCGATGAGACGATTTGCCTTATCGGACCATGAAGATTGATTTGCCATGATTATCTGCGCCTTGATATGAATGTATGCTCACAAGCCTAACCGAATTTTTCATAAGACCACAAGCATGACTCTCACGACAGCTATTTTGCAATCCCCCTCCAGGCGCCCTTCAATTGCGCGAGTCCTGGTTTTGATTTTACTCACAATATGCATCCAATCTTGTTCGGGATCACAAGCGCCGGAGCTTGCGCCGGGTAGTGTTATTCCGCTATCGGAGGTGTTTACAGGAAATTTTGCACTCACCGACCATAATGGGCTTCCTCGTAACAATCAGGACTTTCGCGGTAAGCCGGTTTTGGTGTATTTTGGCTTTACATCCTGTCCTGATGTTTGCCCCGCTGCGCTCTCTATTTTATCAGCAGCTTTGAACGAGATGGGAGGCAAAGCAGATCAATTCGAAGTTCTGTTTATTGCCCTTGATCCTGAGCGGGATACGGTTACCGCGCTAAAAAATTATCTCAGTTTTGATCATCGCCTGCTCGGGCTGACAGGGACAAAAGAGGAAATTGAAGCCGCAAAAGCGGGGTTTAAAGTCTATTCGCAAAAGCAAGACCTACCGGACTCGGCGCTTGGATATACAATCAACCATTCCAGCTTTTTTTACCTGATTAACGAACACGGAACGCCGACCTTTGCCATCAAGGACACACTTGCCCCTCAAGATTTAGCCGCCTTTTCGCTCTACCAAGCTGGATTATGAGGTTTTGATCCCAAAAAAAACACCCCCAAGATTGCAACAAAACCCCTAATCCATTGTTATTAAACAATAAAACCACCTGCATAGCTAACGGTGCCTAATCTCTTTAAACAAAGCGTAACATTTGATTGATTTTTCTCGCAAATGCGTAATGATGGGCGATTATGATTGATAATCTCTCGAAATTTAGAGGGAATTTCCAAGACAGTGGCTATTATCAAGACAGTGGCTATTATAACGCCCCGAAATCTTGGAAAGGAATCTTGGAAAGATTTGTCTTGAGTGGACCGAGTATGGGTCCCACTCACCCTTAGTGAAACGAGTTAGTATGCTTTATTCCGCTTATGAGTTAGGCCTTACCGCTTTTTCTCCTGCACGATTTGCCGCTGGTGTCGGTGCCCAATTGTGGCGCTCCCCTTCAAACCCTCTCGCAACAACATGGTTTGGCCGCTCCTCCGCCGCGGCACTGGATTTATTTGAAAACGCCACCCGGCGTTACCCCAAACCGGAATGGGGCATCACCAGCACTACGATTAATGGCTTTGAAGTTCCCATTACCATTGAGGAAACCCACCGGAGGGATTTTTGTACGCTCTTACACTTTAAGCGTGACCCTGAAGCCTTAAAAGCGGCGCAAAAAAAATCCAGAACATCTCAATCTAACGACGAACCGGCTGCAGAACAGCCAACTGTAATGATTGTAGCGCCGCTCTCAGGCCATTATGCAACTTTGCTACGCGGCACCGTAGAGGCAATGATTGTCGAACATGATGTCTATATCACCGACTGGACTGATGCGCGCACCGTTCCCGTAACCGCCGGACGCTTTGATTTAAACGATTATATTGATTACTTAATTGAGTTTATTCGTACACTGAAACCGCAGTCTGGAAAGAGCGGCGTTCACACTATGGCTGTATGTCAGCCCGGCCCCGCTCTTATGGCTGCTGCGGCAATTATGGCGGAGGATAACGACCCGGCTCGCCCCGCCTCAATGACAATAATGGGCAGCCCGATCGATACGCGGCGCTCCCCCACCGTACCCAATAATTTATCCAAGGAGCGTTCCTACCAATGGTTTGCGTCGAATATGATTCAAACTGTGCCTGCGCCTTATCCCGGCGTTTTACGCCGCGTTTATCCTGGTTTCATACAGCTCTATTCTTTCCTGTCGATGAATTCAAACCGTCATGTCAACGCGCATTACGATTATTTTCAACAATTGGTCGAGGGTGATGGCGATAGCGCAGAAAAACACCGCACTTTTTATGATGAATATCTTGCTGTCCTAGACATGACCGAAGAATGTTACTTGCAAACCATCAAGGATGTTTTTCAAGACCACTCTTTGGCCAAGGGAGAATTTATGCATCGTGGTCGCCTTGTTGACCCCTCTTTCATCAAAGATATTGCCTTGATGACTGTTGAGGGCGAAAAAGACGACATTTCCGGTATCGGCCAAACCCAGGCCGCTCATGATCTGTGCCCAAATATTCCGGAAAAAATGAAAGTGGATTATATCCAGCCTGGCGTCGGTCATTATGGCGTCTTTAATGGATCGCGCTGGCGCAATGAGATTCAACCTCGTGTCAAAAACTTTATTCGCGCAAACATAGCGAAAGTTTGAAACTCATCACTAAAAAGACTCCAACCCCCACCAAGAAAGATTGGTTTAAGAATTCGAAAGCAACAAGGCGGGTTTCAGCTATTGAGACAGTCCTGAACGAGCTTTACGCAAAATGCTTTGAGAGTTTAAGGCCTTGCCCCTGATAATTGGACTTTACGGTTTCCCCATAAACATGCGCGGGAGGCGCGGCCATGCGTTCATAAATTAAACGCGCAACCAGCTGACCATCTTCTAATACAAAGGGCGCATCATGGCTTCGCACTTCCAGTACGCCACGAGAGGGATTTTCGAGACCAAAACCAGGGTCAAAAAACCCAGCATAATGGACGCGAAATTCGCCAAGGCCTGGACTGATTGGAGTCATTTCAGCGGCCATATTCGACGGGATGGTTAAAGCTTCTTGCGAGGCGAGTATATAAAACTCATCAGGATCAAGAATGATAAACCCGTTATCAGGGCGCAATATAGGCTCAAAATAATCGCTGCGATCTAGCGCCCCAACCCGATCAACATCAATCAACCCCGCATGACGGCGCGCACGATAACCAATAATGCCCCCGTCTTTAGATTGCAGACGCACCCGGACACCCAAGCCTTGATTAATATCAATATCCGCGCAATCGCTAAGGCTTGAGTTTGTATGCAATGCATTGATGCCATCATCATCGAGCAAACAAGGACCATTTTTAAGCCTTAACTGGTTTAAGCTCGAGCCGGTTCGTGCTAAAATAGAAAACGTCCGGGGACTGATTTCTGCATATAAACGCCCCTGATACCCCTTGGGAACATAGTCAAAGCTTGTACAATGGTCCGTCACGAGCCGCACAAAAACATCAATACGCCCGGTGGAACTTTTTGGATTAGCCGCGCCTTCAATGTCGTCGGGCAGCGCCAAGTGCTCGCTCAGTTCAACGAGGTAAACACAGCCTCTTTCAAAAACAGCACCTTGCGTTAAATCAATCGGCTGCATCATCAAGCCATCTTCCAGGCGTCCCATAACCGTGCGACGGTTTGAGGGTAAAAACGATGCCCGAACCCGCCATCCCTTCGTTCCCAATGTCAAATCAAGGCTGGCAGGTTGCAATTGACGTGGACGTAACACACCACCATGGCCGCCAAGTGTAATCGCCCCCGCTTCAATCAAACCGGTAAGCGCCTGACTTGGTAAAACACCAATTCCTGATGATGGGGAAGAGTGATTGGCCACGTTGGAATGCTATCCTTTCATGCGCGATGAATATTACTTCTGGCTCTTATCGCCAATTCCAGTGAGATTTGTTTCAAAAATTAAAGGCTGGCTATCAATTTTTTCATGAACCCAAGGGTTTTTACGCGAGCCGCACGATAAACCCATGTCCCACTGTTTTCCGATTTTACCAATCCGGTTTTGCTATAACATTGACGCGCCTTTGTGAAAAGACTACATCGCTATTTCATGATCGATCCCGAATTCGATTATGAGCGCTCTTCTGGGTTTGAACTGATCGGCTTGCGGCAGAGAGTGTTCAGCGTACATATTCCGCTAAAAGATCAGGGCCCGTCTGGAGGACTTGTCTCCCGAAAGATGGCCGGCTGCGCTCACACGGCGCAATCAGCCGGACAAATCGACAAGGATGTCGTCATGTCAAAGACCAAACCCACCGCTAAAACCTATCGTCCCAAGACACAAATGATCCGTGCAGGTCAAAATCGCGCCATGCAGGAAACAAGTGAGGCCTTGTTTCTAACCTCGGGTTTTGCCTATACCGGGCCTCAGCAAGCAGCAGAACGCTTTAGCGGCGAAGATCCCGGATTTATCTATTCCAGGTTTTCCAACCCCACTGTCGAGATGTTTGAACACCGCATCGCAGCGATTGAGGGGGCTGAATTTGCCAGAGCCACGGCCTCAGGCATGGCAGCTGTTAGTGCGGCGATGCTTTGCCAGCTGAGTGCTGGCGATCATATTGTCGCCTCAAGGGCCCTATTTGGCTCATGCCGGTATGTTGTTCAGGATTTATGTTCCCGCTTTGGCATCGAAGCCAGCTTGATAGACGGAACGAGGTTGGAGAATTGGCGAGAGGCAAGCAAGCCCAATACAAAAGTGTTTTTCCTTGAAAGCCCCTCAAACCCCGGCATAGAAGTTTTAGATATTGCCGCCATTGCGAGCATCGCCCGCGACGCGAAAGCTCGACTGGTCGTTGATAATGTTTTTGCCACCCCGATTTTACAAAAACCCCTGGAGCTGGGAGCCGATATCGTTGTGTATTCCGCGACCAAGCACATGGATGGTCAAGGACGCGTGCTTGGCGGGGTCATTGCCAGCAATGACAAGATTTTTATCGAAGATGAATTACAGCCCTTTTTACGCAATACTGGCCCGGCCCTGTCCCCCTTTAATGCCTGGGTTTTGGTTAAATCTCTTGAGACATTGAGCCTTCGCGTAGAAGCCATGAGCGCGAATGCGGCCTGGTTAGCAGACAAGCTGGCCGCGGCGAAAACAACCTATAGTGGATTAGCAAAGGTCACCTATCCTGGCCGGGCAGATCATCCACAAGCTGAAATCGCGGCCCGGCAAATGCGGGGTGGCGGCAGTCTACTGACTCTTGAATTTAACGATGGACAAGACGCCGCTTTCGCATTTTTAGCAAAATTAGAGTTATTTGATATCTCAAACAACCTTGGTGACGCAAAGAGTTTGGCCACACATCCCCGAACCACGACCCACCACCGCTTAAGCGAAGAAGAACGCCTGGAACAAGGGGTAACCCCCGGGCTCGTGCGGCTCTCGATTGGGCTGGAAGACCGCGAAGACCTTTGGGAGGATTTACAATCAGGGCTAGAATCAATTGCGATCAAATGATTGGCTCCAAGGTTTGTTTTGGCACCATTTTGAATTCAACCGGTACTCATTTGAAGGCAAATTACGCCGAAAGCCTTGTGATAAAACCAACCATACAGTCCTAAAAACCAGGTCACATTGCATAAATCTATAAAGATTGTTGCTTTTTTTGACCCATCAGGCACATTTACCCCTTACAATATGCCAATGCTTTCGTGCTAAGTGAGTAAAACCATGTATGAGACCGAGACAAAAGGAATTCGGGTACAAGTTAGCCCCGCCTATCTGGAGGATCAATCCGACCCCGATGCCCATCACTTTGTCTGGGCTTATACGGTGCGGATCGATAACCGCTCTACCGATCCCGTTTGCCTGAGACGACGCTTTTGGCAAATCACCGACTCCAGCGGGCGCACCGAAGAAGTCGACGGTGAAGGTGTGGTCGGCGAGCAACCCGTGATCGAGCCAGGGGAAGGCTTTGAATATACTTCAGGGGCTCCATTAACGACCCCCTCTGGCGTCATGGTCGGGCGATACAAGATGGAAACACTCTCTGGTGATAGCTTCGATGTGGCCATCCCCGCCTTTTCACTGGATAGTCCCCATGAAAGCCAACTGCTTCATTAAATATGAAACAGAACAACACAACGGCACAAAAACCCTTTGCGGTGAGATAGAACCATATGGATAGTTTTAGGCCTGTCATATTGGTTGCGGGTGTATTGGTGGCAATGCTTGGCGTATCCATGCTCGCGCCTATGGTCGCCGACCTTCTTTCGCCTGATCCCGTGCATCAGCAAGATTGGAGTGCTTTTGCGGTGGGTGCCACAATCTGTATACTGACAGGTGGCGGGTTAGCCGCTGCCAGTTGGGGAGAGTTTGAAAAAATTTCTGTGCGGCAAGGGTTTATGATTTCCGCGCTAAGCTGGGTTTTTCTCGCCATGTTTTCAACTATTCCTCTCGCACTTGGTGGCCTTGATATTAGTTGGACCGATGCTTTCTTTGAAGCCATGTCAGGGGTGACCACGACCGGAGCCACGATTATCACCAACCTCAATGATGCACCGCCAGGGGCATTGTTATGGCGTTCTATGCTGCAATGGTTTGGCGGGGTTGGTATTGTTATTATGGCATTTGCAGTACTGCCCGCATTGCGCGTGGGCGGCATGCAAATCTTCAAATCAGAAGCTTGGGATACGTCAGAAAAATTTATTGCCAATGCCACCCAATACTCCCTGGCTCTGACTGGGATATATGCTTTTTTTACCGCTCTTTGTTTTGTTCTTTTATGGGCATTTGGGATGAGTGCTTTTGATGCTCTCAACCACGCAATGACGACAGTTGCAACCGGTGGTTTTTCAACTAAAGATGCCTCCGTTGGGGCTTTCATTGGGGTTGGGCGTGCGCCACTGGATATGATCATTGCCATTTTCATGTTGATTGGCAGCCTACCATTTGGCATTTTTCTGGTCGCGCTTTTACGCGGAGCATGGGGGCGTATGTTTACGGATAGTCAAATCCGGTTTTTTCTCTCCGTCATCACAGCCGCGACGATTGTCATGTTCGCGCAAGTCATGGTCTCGACCGGACAAGACGGCGTGACTGCATTTCGGCTTGCCTTTTTTAATGTTGTCTCCATCATCACCGGGACAGGTTACGCAACCACTGATTATTCTCAATGGGGGCCTTTTGCCACCGGGTTTTTCTTTTGCATTATGTTCATTGGCGGGTGTGCAGGATCAACTTCCTGTGGCATGAAAATTTTTCGGTTTCAAGTTGCCCTCTTGGCCATTCGTCTCTACGCGCGCCGCCTTTCCCATCCCAACGCAATTTTTGTAGCGCATTATAATGGACGCCCCTTAACTCCAGATGTCTTCATTTCAGTGTTAAGCTTTTTCTTTGTTTACTTTGCAACCTTTGCCACGCTCGCGGTTTTGTTATCAGGGTTCAACATGGATAATCTAACTGCAATTTCAGCAGCTGGTTCTGCTATTGCCAATGTCGGTCCTGGTCTTGGTGACGTGATCGGACCGGCTGGTAATTTCTCGAGCCTGGAGCCGGGCGCAAAATATCTTATGGCTGCGGGTATGCTATTGGGTAGATTAGAATTTTTTACTTTGCTGGTCTTTTTCTCTCCGGCTTTCTGGCGCGCATAAACCTTGCGTAAAAGCTGGATCGTTTGAGTTATTGTCTTGTTGCAGATATGGGCGCCCAACCAATAGCCACGTGATCTGGAACTGTATTAAATAGTCTCTCATTTGCGTTATCAAATGTGTTTAAGAGATAGCATATTGTGCGTTGCAACAATGCGCATTCCAGATATTTTAGATTCACTCAGTTATTAATCCCGCCCGGAACAATACCGGACCGATATGAAATAGTATGCTATGACCCAAGTTCAAAAATTTTTAGCAATAGCCATTGCGCCTGTGTTCTGCCTCGTCATCTTTGGCGTCTGTATTTTTGTGATGAATGGACTCATTTCGGCTGAAGATACGGGGTTTGACGTGACCCAGAGCCTTTATTCATCTGCATACGCAGCCTCTACTGCTGAATCAGACATTGCTAGCAAGACATCCCTTACAGCTGCGCCAAATGACGCCTCCCCGGTATTGGTCGAGATGTTCCTGTCGCAATCCTGTTCATCATGTGTCCCTGCGGCGCAATTTGTCAATGATCTGACAAACCGAAAAGATGTCGTGGTTTTATCTTGGCACGTTGATTATTGGGATGATTTATCCGTTTTCAATCACGGTAAATGGAAAGATCCATATTCGAATAGAGCTTTCACCAATCGTCAAAGTACTTACAAAATCAACAGCGCGACAAGGCGCATTTATACGCCTCAGGCAATTATTAATGGGACAATCGAAACTGTTGGTTCACGAAGAAAACCGCTCGAAAATGCGATCATCAAAAATCACGACCAAACACCATCCATGCGGTTATCATTAAGCCATTCAGGAACAACCCTGACGGCGACCCTGGAGGGTGCAGAAAATCTCTCAAATTATGAAGCATCTCTAGTTTTCTTTCATCACAACACACAGACATCTATTCTGGGCGGAGAAAATGCGGGACAAGAATGGACGGAAGCCAATGTCGTGAAAACGGTTCGTAATTTTTCCAAGAACACCACCATGTTCCAAACTCAGCTGAACACAGTTGAGCTTTCTGATGATACCGGTTGTGCGGTCATTGTGCAGGAAGCTAATCTCGGAAAAGTTATAGCCGCTTCATATTGCCCAACGCTTTAATATTAGGGCCAATCACGATCAATTTTATCCACGCTAACATGCCAATGGGGTGCAATTTACTGGATCGATTTATTCGTCTTCGGAAGAAATGGGTACGCCGTATAATTCCAGGCGATGTGATAATAATTTATAGCCGTGTTCCTGCGCAATGCGGTGTTGCAAACGTTCGATTTCATCATTCACAAATTCAATCACCTGACCTGATCTGACATCAATCAGGTGGTCGTGATGATCGTCTGAGGCTTCTTCGTAGCGTGAGCGTCCATCTTGAAAATCATGACGCTCAACGACATTGGCCTCTTCAAACAAACGCATGGTTCTATACACCGTTGCAATCGATATCCCTTTATCAATAGCGACAGAACGCTGGTGAATTTCTTCAACGTCAGGATGGTCTGTTGCAACAGAAAGAACTTGTGCGATGACACGGCGCTGTTCTGTCATCCGCATCCCTTTTTCAATGCACAATAGCTCAAGCCGCCTGGTATCGTCTTTTTGTGCATTCGCTCGATTTAACGGTTGTGCCGATGAATTCACCATGTTGTTAACTCCGCTGTTAAAAGAGGGTGTCGTTACGTTACAATGCAAAGGCCATACTCACGCCATCCACACCGTCGCGATAATAGTGGCGACGGGTTCCTATAGGGTGATAACCACACCCTCGATAAAGCGCAAGCGCAGCTGTATTATCCACCCTCACTTCGAGAAATATACGTCGTAATGCTTGTTTGCGCGCGCGGCTTTCCAATTCTTTCAACAAGCCCTTGGCAATTCCCCTTTTTTGCCAATCAGGATCAACACCGATCGATAGAATTTCAGCTTCATCAACAATCTTACGCCAAACCAAAAACCCAGCCGGGTTTCTTGTATCAATTCGGTGAGTCATGTGTGCAAACAAAACCTCAACGAATATTTGCGAAAAACTGCCCCCAATGGCTTTGCCAGGCCAGGCTTTATCGCCAAAAGTACGCGCCTCCAGCGCAATCAGCTGATTAGCGTCACGAGCGTGTGCGGTAGATATTTCAAAACTAGAAATTTCACTCATAAGATATTCGGCTTTTGACTGTTTTGTTCAAGATCCCGATAAATCCTATGCTCGGACATCCATAGATGATGCCATTTGAAATCATATGGGATATCACACTTCATCCATCTCTTTTATCTCGCGAACACTTGCTGTATCAATATATAAGGTCATAATTCATTATTTTCGCGGTTTATTTACCGTCAGATATGCGAGGAACCCATGCCTGATAAGCTCATCTTTCTTCCCTTTCTTGCAATGATGATCTTAACAATATTCATGATGTTAATCATGGTCTTCAGGCGCGCCGGTGATGCCCGCAAATATGGGCTCTCTATCGGGCAACGCCCCTCAAATCGCGCGGCGCAGGCAAATTTTAAAGAGGGGCCATTATGGTCTGCGCGCACTCAAGCCAGCAATGATCACGTCCTAAACCTGTTTGAAACCCCGATGTTTTTCTACGCATTATGCTTGGCCTTATTTGTCACAAATACCGTTACCGATTTCTCTATCTGGACCGCAACCGCCTACTTCCTCTGTCGAGTTGTACACAGCTTTATTCACGTCACGTATAATCATGTGGCTCACCGGTTTTTCTTCTTTCTTCTCTCCCTAATCTGTCTCGTTCTTCTGATTGGACAATTGCTGATTGCCATTCACACTTAGCAACTCAGCAGGAGAACTTGAAAATTACAGCCCTTGCGCACGAAAAAATGATAAGCAACACACTTCCCCCCCTTACCATAATGCGCTTTAACGCTTTCACCCTATGAAAAAATTAGCCAACCTTATGATTGAGATTTTTTATGAACGCTAAAACCACCCGCCTTGCCGCTATTCAGGCGGCACCGATTCTTTTTGATAAAGATGCCAGCACAGAAAAAGCCTGTACCCTGATCGAAAAAGCCGGCAAGGATGGTGTCGATATGGCGGTATTTGGTGAAACCTGGCTTCCTGGTTATCCATTCTGGATTGAAAGCGGGGTCACGGATGAAACATGGCGAGCCAGTGCTGATTATATAGAAAATGCGATTATCCTGGGCGGACCGGAAACTGATGCGCTTTGCGCTGCCGCCGCAAAAGCTGGCACTGATGCGGTTATCGGAGTCGCAGAAAAAGACCCTTATACAAACGGAACAATTTATTGCACCGCTTTGACTATTGGCCGGGAAGGCGAGATCCTTAATCGTCACCGCAAACTAAAACCAACTCATGCTGAACGTATCATTTGGGGAGATGGTGACGCCGCCGGCCTACAGGTTATCCCTCGTGATTATGGACGGATTTCAGCACTCAATTGCTGGGAACATCAAATGATGTTGCCCGGCTTTTCTCTGGTAGCACAAGGCACACAATTTCACGCTGCTCTATGGCCAGGGTGGGAGAAAACGCCAAGGCCCGAAGAATATTGCTGGGCACGCCAACTGTTATTGTCGCGCGCCTTTGCCAGCCAAGCCGCCGCATATGTCGTTTGCTCTGCAGGACTGAGGTTAAAAGAGCATATTCCAGAATCTTATAAAAATTTCGGCGATTGGCAACATGTCGGTCATTCTGCGATCATTGACCCGCGCGGTGAAGTGATTGCAGGGCCCATTGAGGGCGAGGGCATGGTAATCGCAGATGCTTCCATGAACATTGTTCAAGCAGCCAAAGCGGCCTGTGACATTGCTGGACATTATTCGCGACCAGACATTTTTGACCTAAAAATTCGTGATGAGGCTGCTGAAGGCATGGCGAGCTTTACCAGTGATCAAGCACAAGATGAGGTACAAAATGCTCTCTTACAGGATATGCTAGGCACACTCGAAGATTAACCATCCGTTAAAAGACTATCATATGAATAATTAATAATAGAGCAAAATCATGCACGCAGTTTTTATTTTGTTACTTTAATTATTCATAGAAAATTAAATCAGCTTACCAATTACTTTACAAACACATTTTTTCAGACCTGTGATCCCAGATAAATTTAGAAATTAGCTCAACTTTAACTCAATTCTGTTCAGTTGCTTACTTATTTCACAGGTTTATTCAGCATGTTTGAGAATAAAATCATTTCAAAAATTGCGGGCTATTTCTCGCAAAAGCATACCCACACTCAAAGTGATGTGACAGATCTCCTCCATGAAATCATGCAAGTCATGGCTGTGGGACTCGTTGTGATGGATTCAGATGGCAATATTATTGTTACCAATGATACAGCCATCAAAATGTCAGGGCTCGAACCCACTTGTTGGGAACCGGGAACGAGCGTTCGTATCCCGCTCGGTATCGGCATTAAGTTTAAAGCATATCCTGGCTATCACACGACAGATGAATTTATAAAAGTTTTTGAAGAAAGCTTAAAAAAAACCAGTCAATTTAATACTATTCGCTACCAATCCGATGGTCTTATTATCGAAGAAAAATTTCGAAAATTAAAAGAAAATCATATTGTTGGTATCTACACAGATATTACACAACGCAAACAACGCGAACTCGAATTAGAACGCCTTACAGACGAACTCAAGGAAAAATCTGAAGCCGCAACAGCTGCTAATCGTGCAAAATCAGAATTTCTAGCGAATATGAGTCATGAAATTAGAACGCCTATGAATGGCGTTTTGGGCATGGCGGAACTTCTCGCGGAAACACAACTTGATAAGCAACAAAGCGTATTTGTTGATACGATTTCGAAATCTGGGAATTCGTTGGTCGCGATTATTAATGATATTTTAGATTTTTCCAAAATCGAAGCTGGGAAGCTGGAGCTTGAGCCCGTACCATTTTCTATTGCTCAAGTTGCAGAAGATGTTTGCTTATTGTTGGCGAATAGTGCCGTTGAAAAAGACATCGAATTAATTTTGCAATGCGCCCCCAATCTACCCCAAAAACTACTTGGAGATTCTGGGCGTACACGTCAAATTTTAACAAACCTCATTAGTAACGCGATTAAGTTTACTCATGAAGGACATGTTTTTGTATCTCTATCTTGCGAGAATTCTGATAGCCATGCGGATATTACAATGACTATCGAAGATACAGGTATCGGTATTCCACAGGAAAAACTAACGACAATTTTTGAACAATTCTCACAAGCAGAAAACTCAACAACGAGACGGTATGGTGGCACGGGACTGGGATTGACCATCACAAATTCATTGGTAGATGCAATGGGCGGGACACTCTCAGTCAATTCAATTTTTGGCAAAGGGTCACTCTTTACAATAAAGATCACGCTTCCTATTTCGGAAAAAGCCCAATCCTCTCAACAAGATCTGTTAAAGCAAACACCCGTTCTAATCGTGGACGATAATGAGCTAAGTGGAAGGGTGCTTCAAAAAAGGCTCGATTTTTGGGGGGCGCAAACCCAGCGAACAACGAATGGTGAGGCAGCGCTAACTTTATTAAAGAAAAAAGCGATTAGTGATGACGAATTGACGTTAGCCATTATCGATATTCAAATGCCGGAAATGAGTGGGATTGAACTGGCTAAAAAAATAAAAAATGATCCTGATCTAGTTCAAACTCCTATCATTTTTCTATCCTCGATTGATCACTCAACGCAGCTTGACCAATATACCGATCTGGGTATCACTCAAATTCTTAATAAACCCGTCAACTCTGATTTACTTGCTGAAGCCATTCAGCAATCCTTGAATGATTCCCATATCAATCAACTGCAATACATTTCACATCGCAGTCAAAGCCATGATCATTCGCAACCTCTCAACAATGAAAATAAAGACAAAACCTCTCTCCTGGTTGCAGATGATAATCTCGTCAATCGTATGGTCATTGACAATATGCTCGACAAAACTATTTTTGATGTTGCTTTTGCGGAAAACGGAAAAACTGCTTGTGGTTTATTTCGTACACAAAGCTTTGATGTTATCTTAATGGATATTTCCATGCCTGAAATGGACGGTATTGATGCAACGAAAGCCATTCGTAAAATTGAACAAGATCGCAATGCTGCTCCAACACCAATTATTGCTCTCACCGCTCATGCTCTCGCCGGCGACCGAACCCGGTTTATCAATGCTGGGATGAATGATTATTTGTCAAAACCGGTGAAAAAGCAGACTCTCACCTCGATCTTGCATAAATGGGATCAACCGGGTTGCCGTGTAAACAAAGAAGCTAAAATCAGCTAAATAGGCCTCATGCCCTCCTTGGAAGGCCGAGACGACACTTGCCGTTAGTACCAGCCATACCCAAACCTCTTTTGCATTTTTTGTCCGCTTGGGATAATGACCATGATATTATGGATCTTAAGTGATCTGGTAATCACTGAAGGCAAAATCTGAAGGGTCCCATGAGTAACGCAACCAGAGCTGAATCAGAGACAAAAAACGAGACAACCGGACAATCTGGCCAGGAGAAATCAGTTTTCATCCGCACCTATGGTTGCCAAATGAATGTCTATGATTCCGAGCGCATGACCGGATTATTGAAACCTCTTGGTTATCAAACAACGCATTCCCCAGAAGATGCTGATCTGGTGATTTTAAATACATGCCATATTCGGGAAAAAGCCGCCGAGAAAGTCTATTCGGAACTGGGGCGCCTTAAAAAGGTGAAGATAGGCCGAGAAAAAAAGGGTACGCAGATGACGATTGCGGTCGCTGGCTGTGTTGCGCAAGCAGAGGGCGCAGAAATCAAAGCGCGTGCACCGCAAGTTGATATGGTCTTTGGTCCCCAAGCCTACCATTTGCTCCCGGAAATGTTGGCAAAAGCAGCAAGAGCAGATGGGAAAATACTAGAGACCGATTTTGCTGTCGAAGAAAAATTCGATCGCCTCGCGGAAACTCGCCAACACGATATCACCAATGACGGCCCCTCTGCTTTTGTCACCATACAAGAAGGGTGTGATAAATTTTGCACCTTTTGCGTCGTGCCCTACACGCGAGGGGCAGAAGTCTCCCGCTCAGTCGATGCTATCACTGCTGAAGTGCGTGCGCTCGCGGTACAAGGGGTGCGCGAGGTTACGTTGCTT
The DNA here is from genome assembly GCA_964479275.1 of uncultured Caulobacterales bacterium. Classification (GTDB taxonomy): domain Bacteria; phylum Pseudomonadota; class Alphaproteobacteria; order Caulobacterales; family Parvularculaceae; genus CALLPQ01. The sequence continues at coordinate 47,344 of CAYZLR010000003.1, read as the reverse complement.
GGACAAAATGTGAATGCATGGCATTCCGAGCCTCCTGCCGGATCCTCGGTCAAAATAAGTTCCATATCCAAAATGAAGTTGTCAAATGATGGGTCTTGGGGGTTGGGTCATTTATGCCGCCATCTGGCTAAAATTGATGGAATTGAGCGCATTCGATTTACCACATCCCACCCCCGCGATATGAATGATGACCTGATCCAGGCTTTTGCCGATGAACCCAAATTGATGCCCTATCTTCATCTCCCCGTGCAAGCAGGCTCAGATACGGTTCTCAAAGCCATGAACCGCGGTCATACCAGCGAACATTATTACAAGCTTATTGCTCGAATTCGCGAAGCGCGACCCGATATCGCGCTATCTGGTGACTTCATTGTCGGTTTTCCCGGTGAAAGCGCCGCGGATTTTGACCAGACGATGAAGCTGGTTGAAGATATTGGCTATGCCTCTGCTTATTCATTTAAATATTCTCGCCGGCCCGGCACACCGGGCGCAAGCATGGCAAAGCAAGTTGCTGAGCCCGAAAAAGATGAGCGATTACAACGCTTGCAAACCCTTTTGGAAAGCCAAAAACAAGATTTTAATCGCCAACAAGAGGGAAGAACCTTTGATATATTGCTGGAAAAGCCCGGCCGCCATGACGGACAATTAATTGGGCGATCTCCCTATTTGCAAAGTGTTCATGTTGAGGCGCCGCAATCCATGATTGGTACCATCCAATCCGTGACCATTACAGGGGTTACCCCGAACGCTCTTTCCGGTACGCTTACAGACCACTCTCAAGATTAAGGCGGTCAACTTGGATAAACCTTTTAGCGCAAAAAAAGCATGGCAACGCCGCGAGATGCGAAACGAGACATCTCCTGACGCAACCGACCAAGCAGCAAAAGACAAAATCGATTATCTCGACTTTGACGATAATCATTTGGCCGCAGAGCTGGTCGGTCAACATGATGCGCATTTGATTTTGCTGGAAAAAGCATTTGATGTCCGCATTGACCCCAGAGGCAATCGCCTCGCCATTAGCGGGGGTCGGGCAGCACGCTCTCAGGCTCGGCAAGCGCTTGAAACTCTTTATCAGCAATTAGCCGACGGCCATTCCATCTCTATTGGCGATGTTCGCGGTGCAGCACGCCTAACACAACCCAACAGTAAAATTATGATTGACCGAGAAAAACTAAGTATAAAAACACCAAAACGCTTGATTGCACCGCGCACGCAAAACCAGGCCCATTATCTACAAGCTTTAAATGATCATGATCTGGTTTTTGGCACTGGCCCTGCGGGAACAGGTAAGACTTATCTCGCGGTGGCTTTCGCTGTTCATCTGTTACTAAGTGAGAAAGTAGAACGTCTGATTTTAACCCGCCCTGCGTTAGAGGCCGGAGAGAGAATCGGGTTTTTGCCTGGAGATATGAAAGAAAAAGTCGACCCCTATCTACGCCCGCTCTATGATGCCTTGCATGATATGATGGATACAGATTTTGTGGAGCGCCGCCTTGCAGCTGGTGATATTGAAATTGCACCACTTGGATTTATGCGCGGGCGTACATTGGCCAGGGCCGCCGTCATCCTCGATGAAGGACAAAATGCAACGGCTGTACAAATGAAAATGTTTTTAACCCGGCTTGGAGAGGGGGCGCGAATGGTGGTGACGGGTGATCCTCAACAAAGCGATCTTCCCTCCCATGAAAAATCAGGCCTTGTTGATGCCTTATCTATTTTATCAGATGTAAAAGGGGTTGGGGTTGCGCAATTCACGGCAAAAGATGTTGTGCGCCACCCTATGGTGGCCCGGATTATCAATGCCTATGATAAGCGCGATAAAGACATCCAAAATCAAAACTAGATCTTCTTATGACCATAGAAATAGTAATTGGTGATCAAGGTTGGCTGGCGGCCTTATCTGATATTCAAGAGCGCGCACTAGCATGTTATCAGGCGGTCAATCGTTTCGAACCCGCTTGTAGCGGCGAAGTCTCTTTATTGCTGACCAATGATCAACATATTCAAACGCTTAATCGTGAGTATCGAGATAGAAACGCACCGACAAATGTTCTGTCTTTTCCTGCAGTGCCAATGCCACAATTACCCAATATTGCACAGACGGACCAATCTGAGCAAAAATTGCTAGGTGATATCGCCTTGGGGCTGGAGATTTGTGTGCGCGAAGCCGAGCAGGCCAATTGTCCGTTCGCCCACCACACCAGCCATTTAATTATTCATGGCCTACTCCATCTCACCGGTTATGATCATCAAGGCGACACCGAAGCCGAAGAAATGGAAAATCTAGAAGTTAAAGTGCTGCAAAGCCTGAACATTGCCAATCCTTATAAGCGATAAATTGTTGCGGGTTTGAATTGAGTGTGGCTTGATTTATAGCTACACTTGGAAAAACCACTAGAACCCTTCGAGTCCGATTCAAAATTCGCTTGCTCCCAATCTTAAGGAGGTGTTACTCGCCTCCTGAATGGAATAGAGATTTCTCACATGAACGACGCAGACGCTGCGGCAAAAAACATTACCGATAATCGTACAACGGACGAGGCTGACCCTTTTTCGGAAAAAAATTCCAGTGGGTTTATCAATAAATTGCGCTCATTTGCAGGAATATCCGCAGCTGCAAAACCGGTTTATGATACAGTGCAAAGCTCAGATCAGATCACTGGGCAAGGCAGTGCGGTAAATGCACCTCGCACCCGTAGAGATATGATAGAACGTGTCATCGCTTTTGATGAAAAACGCGTCTTTGATGTGATGCTTCCGCGTGCCGATATTGAGGCTGTGGAGATCAATACGTCTCTACAAGATTTAATTCAGCATTTTTCCGATGCAGGCCACTCCCGTATGCCGGTATATCGCAGTGATCTCGATGACCCAGTTGGTATGGTTCACATAAAAGATTTAATTGGTACACTGGCCGAACATGATCATGCCTTAGAAAAAAATGCTGACCAAAAAATTCTCAGCGATATTATTAGAACCGTAATTTATGTTCCCCCATCCATGCGCGTCGTCGACTTGTTTTTGCGTATGCAGGTTTCTCGCATTCATATGGCCCTGGTCATTGATGAATATGGTGGCACCGATGGCCTTGTGACAATCGAAGATCTAATCGAGGAAATCGTTGGTGAGATTAATGATGAGCATGATGAAGATGATGGTCCGATGATCTCTGATCATGATGGCGGGGGATGGGACGCAGATGCCCGGCTGGATCTGGAAGAATTGGAAACGCTTACAAATGCATCTTTTATCGATACAGAAGATGATGTTGAAACTTTGGGGGGGCTCGTTTTTGCCCTTGCAGGGCGCGTCCCTTTGCGCGGAGAGATTATTACCCATCCCGCTGGATATGAATTTGAAGTTTTGGAAGGAGATGTACGTAAAATTCGTAAAATTCGTATACGCCCTATTAAAAAAACAACGGGGTTAAAAGAGACCCCACCTCAACAATGAGACCGATAAACAGCGTGAGAGAAAGCTGTGATCGATTATTAAAAAAATTAACACAAAAAGTTTCGGCTTTGACGGGATGGCGCCGTTATGGGCTTGCTTTTTTTAGCGGTGTCGGGGCAACCCTTGCCATGGCCCCTTATTATCTTCTGCCGCTTATGATCGTGGCCTACTCCATTCTCTTATGTTTATGGAGTCAGCAAAGCCTTGATGACCAGCCTCGACCTTTGCGTCGCGCATTTTTTACCGGATGGGCTTTTGGAACCGGGTATTTTCTAAGCGGCCTTTACTGGATGGGGTTTGCATTTTTGGTGCGCGCCGATCAGTTTGCCTGGATGATACCAATCGCTATCCCCGCATTTGCCGGGTTTTTAGGTCTGTTTTATGCCTTGCCGGGGGTCATTTTTGTCAAAGCCCGGCGCGCTTTATGGCCTGGTAGTGCATTGATGACTTTACAACATGCCCTCTTATTTGCAGTCTGCATCAGTGTTTTTGAATATTTAAGAGGACATATATTAACAGGATTACCATGGAACCTAGCCGGTCAGGCCATGACAGGAATCATCGCCGGTGCGCAAACCGTGAGTGTTTACGGTGTATACGGATTAGGATTTTTAGTTGTGTCCTTATCCGCTCTACCCGTCACAACACTTCAATATAAGAAGGAAGCTGTTTTTTCCTGGTTCTTTAGCCTTTTCGGATTTGCGATTCTTTTCTTCGTTGGTTTTGTTTTGTTATTATTTTCACCGACCACTCTGAGAGACGACATTCGCATTAGCATCGTACAGCCCAATATTACCCAAAAAGATAAAGTCAATCCTGCCCTTGCAAATCAAAATTTTAACAAACTCATTAACCTTTCCATGTCAGGAACCGGCGCCAATAATCACCCCAATCCAGCTGATTATATTATCTGGCCAGAAAATGCGATCTCCTGGATTGATCAACAACCAGTCGCCAGGGATATAATCAAACGGTCCATCGCCGCTAAGACTATTATTTTGGCCGGGTCCGTGCGACAAGCCATACAAGATCTGTCTGCTAATCAATATTATAATACATTAGCTATTTTGGAAGACCGTGGGCGCGAACGCAATGTTACTCGCTATTACGATAAACATCATCTCGTGCCTTTTGGTGAATACCTACCACTCAAAGGCCTGCTAAATTCAATCGGTCTTTCCCAATTGGCACCAGTTGGAGATGGCTTCACTGCTGGAGTGGGACCACAAACCATTCAAATTGGCCCTGCGGCCTTTGCGCCGTTGATTTGTTATGAAACCATTTTTCCAGGGCAAATCTATCCTAAAGACGCACGCCCAGAATGGCTTGTTACCGTTACAAATGATGCATGGTTTGGGGATGGCGCGGGCCCCAAGCAACATCTTGATCAAGCCAGGCTTCGCGCCATAGAATCTGGATTACCGATGGTTCGATCTGCCAATACAGGGATTTCGGCCGTCATAGATGCTAATGGCCGCATTTTAAAAAAAATCGCTCTTTATCAAGATGGTGTTATCGATATGGCATTACCGGCTTCCAATAACGAAACTGTGTATGCCCGTTTTGGCAACTGGCTTTATGCATTCATGCTGATCATAGCCAGCTTTTTACTTTGGTCTTCAAGAGATAAGCGCCCTTAATTTCATATATCTGGTTTCTCCCATCGCTGGATTACATGCGAGCCCAACAGTTTCTTGTTATGCGGTCGAATTTTATAATCAGCGATAGTTTTCACGGGTTCGCTGCGAGCTTTCTTTAAATTACGAATAATGGTATGTTTTTATAGATGGGTGAAAATGTTTGATGATGTGAGGATTTTCCTTTGTTAAACCATCCTCATATATAGTATAATGATTGGGCGGATAATTTTATGTCTGAAGATAAAAAATCAGTCCACCCAGTCGATTTACATGTTGGTATGCGATTAAAATTACGCCGACAAATGTTAGAACTTAGTCAAAATGAACTTGGCCAACGCCTTGGGATCACATTTCAACAAATTCAAAAATATGAAAAAGGGACCAATCGCATCGGTGCCAGCCGCCTTTACGAATTGGCTAAAGCATTAAATATCAGGGTACAGTATTTTTTCGAAAATTATGAAGGTTTTGGAAGCAACTATCCCCACCATGATATCGATGATATGAAAGCGAATTTAGCCAAGACAGCAGAAAGCCAACAGTTTCTTCAATATTATTTTGAAATCAAGGATGATGAAGTGCGCAAACGTTTAATCGATTTTATCAAAACCATGTCTAAAGAGTCGAGGAAAACGCCCTAAAACTTGATGCCGATCTCGGTGACTGCGGTAAGACTGTCTTCAGGCGCTCCGAGTGTTGAGTTTAATTTTTTTGATTCAACATATTGAGCTGCGGCACCGATGGTTATTCCGCGACCAAGGAAATAGGTTACACCGGCTTGCGCAGTTTGCGTATCTCTTAGGATCGTCGGGTCAGTCAATGTCGTTGTAGGTCCAATGATATTAGCCTCAGACTGTCCGTACCCCAACATAAATCCCCAATCACCGGTCTTATATGTTATTCCAGCATCAAAGGCAAAATAATCATCATCAACCGTATCAGGAATAGAAATTCCGGCATTTGTTGTTTTAACCGAACCGCCTAATGTGAGTCCGCGAAAAGCAACATTCACACCCAAAGAATAAGCTTGATAATCGTCGAAAAAATTGACGACCGCATTGGCATTTTCTTCAGCGGTTACGACGCTCGCGCCAAACCCTACGACGATATCTTTCGCCCCGTCCGAGCCAAAATCAAGCCCTTTTTGATAGAAGAAAGCCCCTTCTAATACATTTTGCCAACGCGCACTTTCATTAAGAAGACTAGTCTCTGGCAACAGAGCCCGCTCATCTTGGGGCGCACACAAAGGTTCCCCGCATTGAGCAAGGCGCGGGGAATAAGAAACGCCCAATTGCAATCCGCCGATAACACCACCAAATAAATTAGCGGGCGGCAAATAGCTTACTTTTGTAGAATAACCAGAAAAGTCATTCACCGTATGAATATCATTCAAGCCGGATAAATCCGTACGAAAATCATTGACGTTCACCGATTGAAAAATAGTTGGTGCCGTCACGGCCAATTGCCGTGCAACACCTTGATCCCTGCCTACGATTACTTTGCCAAATCCGCCACGGGCATAACCATAGGCTCCCTGTACAAAGGTATCACCAGACAATGGCCCAACACCGCGGGGACCACCGATAAGCAGACCTGACTGACGTCCAGCTGAAAACCCTTGCCGAGGTTGATCCTCATCAAATCGTCCTTCTAAGACAGCGCCAACTTCAATTCCATTATTGAGTAATTTTGATCCCTTTACCGTGACTTGCGCATCTGCATCACCAAGCAAATCTCCGTTGTCATCAACACCGATAACGGCAGAGGCTTTCCCTTTGACATCAAGATCAATGTCACTTTGCGCAACAACAGGGGTTACACAAGTCAGTCCCAGAAATGCCGCCAAACTCAGGGCTTTGAGTGAGACTGGACTTTGTTTTCCCAAGCCATCAGAACATCGCGCCCACGAGCATTTTTGCACAGTGCTATTCAAGCGCTGAGCAAAAATGCCTACTGAGTTTGGCAGATATGTTGTCCCCGATCTGCGCATTCTAGTTCTGCTTACAATCCTCGTTCAGACTCTTATCCTAATTTATTACATTTCTGGCTATTATTAGGTAATCTTTCACGGGTAACACTGAAGAAAGATTAATAAAACAACCAGCACGCATTCTTTTGCGCCAGCGCGCTATTCCAGCAACACCGACTATTATATTACCCAAAACCATATGGTTTAGAGCTTCGCCCCTATTCTTGCAACTCCCACCACACATCGGCCCCAACCGATTTACCTAAGTTTTCCATTCAGCCCTACTCATCAATATCGAAAGAACTGTATTCATAACCAAGGTGTCACGCTTTCCCCAAGGGGAAGCCTTACCGCGACATACTCCCCCGATAAAGGTCTGTTGGTCAAGAGATAATCCGTTGAAATGGTACAAACTAAGGTTAATGTGATGGTATTACCACGCTATAAAATAACAATAAAATCACATCTGAGCGATGTCTGTTAATCGTACTATCTTCTCACACGCTGCGGAATAGTGATTGCGCAACCCCCGCTAATAGTGATAATTAACAGAACTTGAAATGTATCGTTGTCAAAAACAAATTTATCGGGACTTATGATCTTAAGGCCCGACACTGATCTGGATCACCAAATGTCACCCTCATTCATAAATGCATTATCACCTTCAAAATCACCAATTTTTCAGATTTCAATCGCGATTTTTACAGCTATTCTTTTGAACGCCTGTTCTAGTGGATCAACCCTCGATGACCGCAATCTGACTGTACCCGGTCTATCCTCGAAGAGCAGTAACTCGGCCCAGGCAACGACCGTTAATCGGTATTTGTGGTCGGCGTCTCTGGAAACGGTAAATTTCCTACCGATTTCCTCTGCAGATCCTATTTCCGGTCTCATCATCACAGATTGGTATGTAAATCCTGAATCCACAAATGAGCGGTTCAAGGTGAATGTTTATATACTTGACCAGGCCCTGCGAGCAGACGCCCTGAAAGTTACTGTATTTAGACAAAAACGCGACGGCGCAGCCAGCTGGGTTGATGCCCAAGTTAATCCATCAACCCCGCGTGAACTCGAAAATGCAATTTTGACGAGAGCGCGTCAGCTGCGACTTAATAGTCTTAATTAAGCCCGACTCGAAGCCCATTCACGATGAAAAACGGTGCTTCGGTACCGTTTTTTATTGCCCAATTTCTACAAAGTGAATTTACCCATGTCTGAGCCTATCAACCCAACAGTTCCTGTGGAACGCTATAATTTTAAGGAAGTGGAACCGCGGTGGCGAAAAGCCTGGGAAGACACCCAGGCTTTTGAAACCGGGTCAAACCCAGACGCCAAAAACTATTATGTCCTGGAGATGTTTCCCTACCCTTCCGGGCGCATTCATATGGGCCATGTCCGGAACTACGCCATGGGAGATGTAATCGCGAGATTTAAAAAGGCTAGAGGTTACAATGTGCTCCACCCTATGGGTTGGGATGCTTTTGGTATGCCCGCAGAAAATGCGGCCATGCAAACCGGGTCACACCCCAAAGACTGGACCCTCGCCAACATAGAAGCCATGCGCGAACAGCTTAAAGAGATGGGGCTAGCGATCGATTGGTCGAGAGAATTGGCGACCTGTGATCCTGAATATTATGTCCATGAACAACGCATTTTCCTAGATTTCTGGAAAGCAGGTTTTGTCGAACGTCGAGAAAGCATTGTGAATTGGGACCCGGTAGATAATACCGTTTTGGCCAACGAGCAGGTGATTGACGGCAAAGGGTGGCGCTCGGGTGCGCCGGTGGAACGGCGCTCCCTCTGGCAGTGGTTTTTAAAAATAACCGATGCTGCCGATGATTTGTTAAATGCTTTGGATGATGGCCGTCTCGATGGCTGGCCTGACAATGTAAAACTCATGCAGCGAAATTGGATTGGGCGGTCAAAGGGCTGTAAAATGGTGTTTCCTTTCGCCAGTGAAATGAAATCACCAGAGCCCTTAGCGCATGGATTAGAAATTTATACCACCCGGCCTGATACTTTGTTTGGGGCCTCATTTTGCGGGGTCGCCAGTGACCACCCACTAGCAAAACATTTTGCTGAAAACGACGCGGACTTACGCGCTTTTATTCTAGATTGCCAGGCAGCGGGAACCTCTGAAGAAGCCATCGAAAAAGCAGAAAAGAAAGGGTACCGCCTCCCTATTGAAGTGGCGCATCCGTTTGAACCTGGAAAAACCATTCCGGTTTTTGTGGCGAATTTCATTCTTATGCATTACGGCACCGGTGCAATCTTTGGCTGCCCGGGACATGATCAACGAGATTTCGATTTTGCCAAAAAATATGATCTCGAGATCTTGCCAGTTGTATGCCCGGCAGGCACTAACCCTGCCGATGTTGTGGTGGGAGATGCTCCCTATATCGGGCCGGGCACCTTGGTCAATTCTGGTTTTCTCGATGGCCATACCGTAGAAGACGGCATCGTCGCCGCGATTGAAAAAGTGGAGGCGCTGGGTCTTGGTACGGGTCACACCAATTATCGATTACGCGATTGGGGCATATCCCGACAACGCTATTGGGGATGTCCAATCCCGGCAATTCATTGCGAGAAATGCGGGGTCGTGCCGGAAAAATCAGAAAATTTGCCGATTACCCTTCCCGATGTAGATGCGCGCGAGTTTAGTATTCCCGGTAATCCTCTCGACCGGGCGAATGAATGGCGAAAAACCTCGTGTCCTTCTTGTGGTGGTGACGCTTTGCGTGAAACGGACACATTCGATACATTTATTGATAGCTCTTGGTATTTCGCCCGGTTTGCGGCGCCCCACCCCGACAACCCGACGGATCGCGAGACTATTGATCAATGGCTGCCCGTTGATCAGTATATTGGCGGGATTGAACATGCAATCTTACACCTACTTTATGCTCGTTATTTCACTAGGTGCATGAAGGCAACGGGTCATTGTCAGGTTGATGAACCTTTCGCAAACCTATTCACCCAAGGTATGGTGACCCATGCCACCTATAAGGACCAAAAGGGGCAATGGGTCGCGCCCGATCAAATTCGCATAGAGGCAGGTCAAGCCGCTCATCTGGAAACAGGAGAGCCGATTACCGTTGGTGCGGTTGAGAAAATGTCCAAATCCAAAAAAAATGTGGTCTCTCCCGAAATCATTGCTGCAGATTTTGGCGCTGACGCCGCGCGCTGGTTTATGTTATCTGACAGTCCACCAGAGCGCGATGTAGAGTGGACAGATGGCGGCATTGAAGGCGCCTGGCGGTTGCTCGGGCGGATTTGGGATAGCGTCGCCCCTTATAAAGATATTTTGAAAGCACAAAGCCTCGACAAGCCCTCTCAAGGGTTATCCGAGCTTGATCAAGATTTGCGCCGCGTTACCCATGGAACCATTGCCGCGATCACCGAAGATATTGAACAATTTCGTTTCAATAAAGCGGTTGCCAGAATTTATGAGTTTATCAATGCCATCCGCAAAGACCGTAAAGGGTTGCATGATTTTACCAGAGCGGAATCTTTGAGCGCGTTGACACGGCTGATCGCGCCTTTCATTCCACATTTAGCCGAAGAATGCTGGCTCACCCTCGGGGGTGAAGGATTGGTCTATAACGCCCCCTGGCCAACCCATGATGAAAGCTTGCTTGCGAGTGATACGCTAACCCTGCCTTTGCAGGTAAACGGCAAGAAGCGCGGTGAGTTGATTATCAATAAGAATGCCGACAATGAAACCGTTGAAAAAATGGCCTTGTCGGATGCAGGCGTTCAACGGCATATTGAAGGTAAGACCGTTCGGAAAGTGGTGGTTGTCCCCGGTCGAATTGTCAATATTGTTGCAAACTAGGATTGCCACCTTCGGGATTATCGCATGAGGTTAATAATGATGATAAAAAAAAGTTTCGCCGTAATCGCACTTGGTTTTGCTGTCATGCTATTAAGCGCTTGCGGGTTTCAACCGATCTATGCAACGCCAGATGAACCGCGTGCGAATGGATTGCTAAGAAATGTCAATGTCGCAAGTATTATTTCAAGCCGTGACGCTGGCGAGGGCAATCTTGCTGTACAACCCATCTTAAGACGAGAATTACAAAGCCGTCTGTTACAAGATGGTTCTGGAGAGATGTTTGATCTTCATGTAGAAGTCACACCTGTTGCCCGCCGATTAGCCGTTCAACTCGACGCTTCCGTCACCCGGTTAAATTACACTCTAAATAGTCGCTATCGATTGATCCACCGCGACACTGGCGCCATGATCCGTGGCAATCTTTCTGCTATCGCTTCATTTAATCAGGTGACGTCACAATATTCTTCTCTTTTTGCGGAACGAGAAGCGGTTGAAAAATCAGCTCGCCGTCTTGCCGAGCAAATTGAACGCGATATTCTTTTACAACAAGATGAGTTCGACATCATAATTGATCGGGCAAAGAAACGAGGACAAAAACCCGTCAAAGACCAGGAAATATTTGATGTGCCAGAAGATTACACACCATTTGATCCTGATTTTGATCCGGAATTGATCCCAGGTCGCTAAAACATGGTCGCCTTAAAGGGAAAAACCATCGAGGCCACTCTAAAAAAGCGTGATGCCAATTTCTCCGCCTTTCTGGTTTATGGCCCCGATCAAGGTCTTGTGCGCGAACGCTCCTCCTTGCTCGCCCATCTAATTTTACAGGATTTGAGTGACCCGTTTAATTTCATGGAATTGAGTGAAGCAGACCTAAAAGCAGAACCTGGACGATTGAGCGATGAGATTACTGCTCTTTCTTTTATGGGCGGTGAACGTGTTATCCGTATACGATGTTCTGGTGAGGCTGCAGGTGCTGCCATTACCGGGTTTTTAAAATCTTTAGATAGTGATTATCTCAAACCCAATGGCATTGTCATTGTTGAAGGCAGCGACTTGGGGCCACGCTCTGGCATGCGTAAAGCTTTTGAAAAAGCAAAAAGAGCGGCCACGCTGCCGTGTTACAGTGATGCCCCCATGGCTGTACGCTCACTGGCCAATCAACTGGTTCAGGAGTTTGGTCTTAGTTTTGATAATGATGCCCTTACAATGGTGACACACATCTTAGGAGATGATCGCGGCATAACCCGTAGTGAATTAGAAAAACTCTGCTTTTATAAAACTGCAGGATCAAAGTTTGTTAAAACCGAAAACCCAACAGATACTACAATTACTCTTGCTGATGTTAAAGCCTGTCTTAATGATAGCACAACAGATACGATGGATGATGTTATGGCCAACTGCGCTGACGGGGTGACAGGACCATTATCGCAAGCTTTGTATCGATCGGCCCTATCTGGTACCAGCCCGATTGGATTATTGCGCGGCTTACAAAGAAATTTTTCCAGACTTAGAGAAGCGCGAGGTTTGGTCGACGCGGGTTTAAGCCCTAATGACGCCATGAAAAAACTAAGACCCCCGGTTTTTTTTGGAGAACAAAATGCATTTCGTGAGCGCCTGAACATTTGGTCAAGCCCACGACTAAAACTCGCCCACCGTTTACTTATCGATGCTGAAATGGATGCAAAAACCACCGGCGCACCGCAACGGGAAATTGTCGAGCGCACGGCCCTAAGACTCGCGAGAATGGCACAAACAAAAAAACGGTAATTTCTATCACTAGCGACTGGTCTAGAAATATAGTTTTTTAAGGAAACAAGATGGCAAATGTTTTTGTAATGGGAGGCTGGCTCCCTAATGGCGGCGCCTTTATGGCATATGAAATTGCCAGCTTACTCAGAGAAACATTACACGATCATCAAGGGGGCTCTTTTTTTATCATTCAGGCCAGGAATGAAACAGCCCCCTCAAATTTTTATCATTATACCAAAGAAGCAACTCTCATCACTCTTGACACTTTTTTTCATCTTCAAACCAGTGATGACTTTCTAATTTTAAATCCATCTTTTCACAAACCCCTTTTTAGCCTCAAGACAAACTGTAAAATTATCTCCTATATTCAGCATTATACGACCTTTCCTTATCTGGATCTTGAAATTGAACATATGGTGACCAATAGTCAATTTGTGAAAAACTACGTACACAAACTCTATAATCGCGAAACTCCATTGATTCATCCCTTTATTCCAAAAACCCCGGAAGCCCTTAAATTTATCGCGAAAAAAGACAGATTTTATCAATCTCCAAAGGGTTTTCCCGAAAGTAATGAAACATTATTGACCTGGATCATTCATAAAACCAAAAACCCAAATCTGATCTCTGATACTCTTGCTGGTGGCCGTGCGCTCTCTCGCCCAGCACTGTTAAATGAAATTAATCAGTATAGGTTTTTTTTAACGCTGACCATTGCAGAAGGTTTTGGTATGATTCCATTAGAGGCGATGGCCATGGGATCAATCCCCATCGGCGTTGACGGTTATGGCGGACAGGATTATTTCGATTTTGGCGTTAATAGCTTATGTCTGCCACAAGATAAGCTTTCTGAGCTCCCCTACTTACTGGATCACTTAAATGATTTTAATTTTGAGGACATCAGACATAATGCTATTGAAACCGCACAAAAATTCACGCGTGAGAACTTTCTCAATCAATGGCAATCTTATTTCTTTAAAACTGGAATAATCACATGATCGATAAATTGGCTGATCGGTCATCAAAGGAAATGTTAAGCCTTTTCAATAAGGTTCAAGCGCAGGATCATTCTTTTCAAAGTGACTTAATCTGGCAAGAGAGCTGGCGTCATTTACAAAAACGCCTTTCCGAAGGTGCACTTAGCGAGATGGCCTTTTATGATTTTCTCGGTCCCGCACACCTTGAAAAATTTATGGGTTGGATTGATAAAATACCTTACCCTGATTATATCCAGGCGAAATCCAATACCCATTTGATTGAAAAAGCACTTCAACGAGATATTGCAGTAATAAACAAACTCGGCTTAGACCCTTCTTCCATCAAGCATGAGGCTATTGCCCTTTATAATGTTCAAGATTTTTTGTTTCAAAGAATAACCCCAGTCACTCAAGAGCAAAAAGTTAAGTGCTTTTTGGACTTCGGCGCCGGTCATGGCAGGCAAGCAGTACTTGGACTTTGCGAATTTAGTGAAATAGAAACATTTATCGCGATGGATGCGATTCCTGCGTCTTATTTAACGCAGGGTTTATATTATCATGCCCTTGGGCTTGAGGTGAATGACTATCTAGATAATCCGCTCAACTTTAATCTGAAATCTGATGCACAAACGGTCAATCATATCCCCTCTTGGCGCGATGACCTGATTGATGATAATCGTGTCGATATGGTGTGCGCGGTTCAAGTTTTAAGAGAATTGTCAAAACCGATGTTACTGCATGCCTTAGAGTTTTTTGCGCGCATATTAAAGCCGGGCGGCGCCCTTTATATTAGAGATCACATCGGTTTTCATAATGTCAATCAATTGGATTTAGATGCCCTGTTACTAAGCTTTGGTTTTGTTATGGAATGGCGTCCTCATGTGGTTGACAGGGTTCATATTCACGGCGTCCCTAGAATTTGGCGAAAAGCTGATCACAATGTTTTAGCGGGCGGCCTTACCTGAAGCTCAATCAATCATGATCGAAGTTGTTAGAGAATTTTGCCGCCTGGTGACAATCAGGTTGATGGTCCCCATGCATCAACTCTGTAAAAATGCGCACGGCTTTACACACGCGATCCCATTAAACGCTGACAAACATGATCCAACTGATCCAGATCCAGATATTCAATTGTTAAAGCACCCCCACCAGATTTTTTATGATTGAGAACCACCTCTAAACCTAGCGCTTCTGCGAGATCTCGCTCTAACGCTCTAGTATCCGCATCCTTCGACAGATCAGGATTTTTAGAAAGACTCCCCTCTGTTTTGGGTTGTTGTTTTTTCGGATTATCTTGTTTAACCAGCCCTTCGAGCTGGCGCACGGAAAGACCTTTATTCAGTGTTTCTGCCAAATGCAGTGAGATATTTGGACTTGATAATAAAGCACGCGCATGACCCGTTGATATTAATCCTTGCGACAAGGCATCGCGTGCTGATTGTGTGAGGGTGGTAAGACGCATCATATTCGCAACATGACTCCGGCTCTTGCCAACCGCTTTAGAAATATCTTCCTGATTACGGCCATGAATTTTACTCAAATAGTGATATGCTTCGGCCTCTTCCATCGGATTTAAATCAACCCGTTGAATATTCTCTATTAACCCGATTTCTGCAGTTTGCTGATCATCAAGGTCACGGATGACAACATGAACTTCATGCAAACCAGCTTTTTGCGATGCGCGCCAGCGGCGCTCCCCTGCTACAATTTCATAACGGGCAGCATGGTCAGTTGACGCGTTTTTTATCGGGCGCACCAATATTGGTTGCAATAAGCCTTGCACTTTGATTGAGGTCGCAAGTTCCGCGATTGCTGCTTCACCAAACATTTTACGGGGCTGTGTAGGGTTTGCGCGCAAAAACTCGATCGGGACCACCGCGTCCGATAGCCGCTCAGAGTCCGCCGCGGTATTGACCTCACCAATAGCCGACGCCACTTGTGGTTGGGATGGCATGATTGGTTTTCGAACATTGGCTTGCAAACTTTCTTGCTCGCCCTCATCGCGTGTTGCATTTCTCACAGGCCGATCCCCTAACAAAGCATCAAGACCACGGCCCAATCCTCGCGCTTTTTTTGAAGATAAAGTTTGCGGCTTTTCCACGCTTTTTGTTATTTTTTTTTCATTCATAATTGTGGCCTTTATCATCTTTTTTGAAATTGAAGACCAATTCATGACAGTCTTCAAAAATATTATGCTTTCCGGTACTGAAAATTCTTATGTTTAGAATCATGCCGCAGAGCGAGATTTTTTCTCACGCTGTATAATCTCACTGGCAAGTCGCAAATAAGCTTGTGATCCGGGGCACTTTAAATCATAAAGAAGAGCCGGTTTACCATGGCTTGGCGCTTCTGAAATTCTGACATTGCGCGGAATGACAGTTTCAAAAACCTTCTCAGCCAGGTGACCACGAACATCCGCCTCAACCTGGTTCGATAGATTGTTACGTTTATCATACATCGTCAAAACAACGCCATAAAGATCAATATTTGAATTGATGCGCTCGCGAACTTTATCGATTGTACGAATAATTTGAGATAACCCCTCGAGCGCAAAAAATTCGCATTGCAACGGGATAATCACTCCATCGCAGGCAACAAGCGCATTGATAGTCAGTAAACTGAGCGATGGCGGGCAATCGATAATCACATAAGTTGTTGAGGGAAAGGCACGGACATATTCCTCGATTGCATCTTGCAAGCGGTAATGACGGCGATCAATGTCAAACAGTTCGATTTCTGCGCCGGCCAGATCCTCTCCTGCTGGCGCAAGGGTCAGCCCAGGAATATCCGTTTCCAACACAGCCGCTTCTAATCGATACTCTCCAGCCAATACATCATATGTCGTCAGCTCACGAGCGGCCGCAGAAATTCCAAGTCCGGTCGATGCATTTCCTTGTGGATCAAGATCTATAAGTAAAACCCGCTCCCCAACTGCGACAAGTGCTGTGGCTAGATTAATCGCAGTCGTGGTTTTTCCAACACCACCTTTTTGATTAGCAATCGCAAAGATTCTAACTTGTTGTGTCATGGCTTTTAAACGCCTCGTTCATCGAGGCTCCCTCGCTCATTAAACAGGTTACGTTGATTTTATTTTGGATATCAAACAAAACCATTATTGGTTACGCTTTAACCTTTTTATATCGAAAATCATTGCATCATTGCTGGTCACGCTCTGATGGGTCTCGACCTGCATTGTCCATTTTTTTTCAGCAAGCGCCAGCTCCTCCAGACCTCTCGCACCTTTTTGAAATAAACAGTGTGTTTTTGGCCCTACCAAAGGAAAAACATATTCACAAAGCCTATCCAATGAGGCAAGGGCTCTGGCCGTAATAACATCCGGTTTTTTTTCCAAAGATAGCGTTTCAATCCGGCATTGTTTCACGTGAAACAATTTCAGATCCATGACCTCGCCTGCTTCTCGCAAAAAATCACATTTTTTGCCTGTGCTTTCAACAAGCGTTACGTCCAGATCAATTTGAACACCAAGTGCTGCTAAGATTAAACCTGGAAATCCACCCCCAGAACCGATATCTAGCAAAGTATGGCAATCGGGCTTCAGCAGAGTAAACAACTGAGCACTATCAAGGTAGTGTCGATGCCAACGTTGCTGCAGCGTAGAGCGAGCAACCAAATTATGAAATGCCGCCTTTTCAACAAAAAACCGGTCAAACGCTAATAAACGCTCTCGGGTTTGCTGATCTACATTTAGCTGTTCAAAAAACCCATCAGGAGTCATTTCAACCTTGCGACCGAGTAAGACCCGGTACCCCTTTTTTCAAAGTTGCCAATAATAACGCTAACGCAGCAGGTGTAACCCCTTCTATACGCGCCGCTTGTCCCAATGATGAGGGCTGTCTGGAGGCCAATTTTTCACGGACCTCATTAGAAAGCCCGACCACATTGCTATAGTCAAAATCAACAGGAATAGATAAAGCTTCGTCTTTTCGAAAAGAGGCGATATCGGCCTCCTGTCGATGAAGATAACCAGAATAAAGCGCCTCTATCGCCAATTGCTGTTTGGTTTCATCATTCCAGTTAGAAAGTTCCGGAAACAAGTCCTCCAATTTATCGAGTGTTACTTCAGGGAGTGATAATAAATCCAATATAGAACGGCGGCGACCATCCTGATTGACCTTTAATCCTCGTTGCGCAGCTTCATTCGGGGTCAGGTTTGTTGTGCTTGCCCATGTACGAGCCGCCTGTAATGCCGATTGTTTCACGTGAAACATTTTCTGCCGCTGCTCGCCCACGACGCCCGCTTCGATACCAATCGGTGTTAAACGTTGATCCGCATTATCCGCACGAAGTGTCAAACGGTACTCGGCTCGAGATGTAAACATACGATACGGCTCAGTTACACCATTCGTAATGAGATCATCAATTAAAACACCGATATAACCCTGCGAACGATTAAGAACAAACGGCACATCATCATTGAGCGCATATCGAGCGGCATTGACCCCTGCTATTAACCCTTGCGCCCCGGCTTCTTCATATCCTGTAGTCCCGTTAATTTGACCCGCTAAAAACAAACCGGGAAGTCGCTTGGTTTCCAGCGTATTTTTTAATTCTCGTGGATCCACATAATCATACTCTATCGCATAGCCATATCGTAGTATTTCCACATTCTCGAGTCCTTTGATAGTTCTCAAGAACGCATCTTGTACGTCTGTGGGAAGTGATGTTGAAATGCCATTCGGATAAACGGTATTATCTTCAAGGCCTTCAGGTTCAAGAAATATTTGGTGATTATCGCGTTCACGAAATCGCACCACTTTATCTTCGATTGACGGACAGTATCGCGGCCCTTGCCCTGAAATAGATCCGGAATAAACAGCGGATCTCTCAAGGTTTTTTTCTATGATTTCATGAGTTTTTATATTTGTATGCGTGATACCACAAGATATTTGCGGCACCTTTATCTCTTGATTCATAAATGAGAATGGAACGGGAGACTCATCGGCTGGCTGTTGTTCTAAACTATCCCAATCGATCGTATTACCATCCAGCCGCGCCGGCGTTCCGGTTTTTAGTCGCGCCATTTTTAAACCCGCATCATATAGACGATCCGAAAGACCAAGCGCCGGGCTTTCCCAATCTTCACGATCGCGCGCACGACCGGCAGGTATTCTTTCATCGCCGATATGAACCTCACCTCTCAGAAAAGTTCCCGTGGTCAGAACAATTGCTTTTGCACTGAGTTTTTGACCGCTCTCGCCCAAAACACCACAAATCTCATCATTTTCGACAATCAAATCAGCAACAGAAATTTCTTGTACTTCCAGGCCTTGTATTGCGGATATCGCTTTTTGCATATTTTGACGATATAACGACCTGTCAGCCTGCGCCCTTGGACCTCTAACAGCCGGGCCCTTCGATCGATTAAGCATTCTAAACTGAATACCCGATTGATCGATAATTTGCCCCATTAAACCATCGAGCGCGTCAATTTCGCGAACAAGGTGACCTTTACCCAATCCACCAATGGCTGGATTACAAGACATCTCACCAATAGTATCAAAACGATGGGTAGCCAATAGAGTTCTAGCACCAGCGCGTGCCGCGGCAGATGCAGCCTCGCACCCCGCATGACCGCCACCAATGATAATGACATCAAAATCTTTTTCTGGATTATCCATAATTTAGCCTTAGGGGCATTTTTCCTAAATTCTCAGAACATATAGAGGTTCAATAGCGACATGCCTAGGTAAATTGTTTCACGTGAAACAATTTTGATCTTATGAATTACTTTCCAACACAGAAATTAGAAAATATTTCCCCTAAAACATCCTCGACATCTATCGCCCCCACCAAACGATCAAAAGCACGACTTGCCAAACGTAAATCTTCTGCTGCCAATTCAGGATAAGCCATAACATTATTACGTGCACGCTCTAGCGCTGAAACTGCCACAGTCACAGCCTCCACATGTCTTTGTCGATTGAGACAACTGTCTGTCACTCCTGTATGACCATTCAAAACCGTTTGTTCCAGCCCATCAATCAATTCTGCTATGCCTGATCCAGTTTTAGCGGAAATAGTAAAATCGAATATTGCGGGATCTATAGCCATACCCGCGCGATCAAACCTGAGATCGGATTTATTTTCGAGAATAATGTCCCCTTCTTTCAGGCCATACTGATCCTGTAATGATTGTCTGGAAATTGTTTCACGTGAAACAATTTCTCCATCAAGCACAAGAATTCTTAAATCCGCTTCTCTCGCCTTGATCCGAGTTCGGCGCATTCCCTCTTTTTCAATTTGATTTTCGCTTAATTCACGAAGACCTGCGGTATCGGCCATTGTGACCAACATACCCCCTATTTCCAATCTCGCCTCGATCACATCGCGGGTCGTACCAGGCTCATCCGAAACAATTGCTATCTCGCTTCCCGCTAGCTGATTCAGCAAACTTGATTTGCCAGCATTGGGCGGCCCTACTAACACGATCAGCAAGCCATCGCGAATTTGCCGACTTCTTTCCGCCCCCCTTAGAGCATGTTTCAATTCTCCAATAAGTTGATCTATTATTGGCAATGCATTGGCTGCAATTGCGGCAGGAATATCGCCTTCATCGGGAAAATCGATATCTGCAGCCAAAGGTGTTAAAATTTTTAAAAGCAAGGCCCTCCAACCCAAAATTTGTTCGCTCAAACGCCCTTGAATTTGTCCCAAAGCCCAGTTTTTCTGCTGGTTTGTTTCGGAATCGATAAGATCTGCTAAAGCTTCGACTTTAGGCAAATCCATTTTGCCATTTTTCATTGCTCTAAGTGTAAATTCACCTGCTTCAGCGATTCTCGCTCCCATTTTCTGAAGAGAATGATAAAGGTCAATCTCTACTGCGCGGCTTCCGTGACAATGCAACTCTAAGGTGTCTTCCCCGGTGAAACTTTGCGGCCCGGGAAATAGGAGAACCAGCGCCTGATCAATCACGTGACCATCCATAGCCCGTAACAATGATAGATGTGCCATACGTGGTTTTAGTGGACGATCAATCAGGCAACTCGCGATGGCCGACACCTTTGTCCCAGAAATGCGGTATACACAAACGCCCGCCCGCCCCGGTGCCGAAGCCCGAGCATAGATCGTTTCCGTTTGCGTCATAGAGGTTATTTCTTTTCTTTATGTGCCGACGAGCCTGATGCCATCGCACCTGCCATCATGGTCTGAAACTGTTCGAATCCCCTTTCACCCGCATGAACAAAGCTCTTCATCAGCTGTTCGGGGTCAGAAAGGCTATCCAAATTTTCCTCAGCACGCTTTTTCATTGCATCCGTTATCATATCATTAACGCTGCTGACATCGGGCAGCCCAAAAAAGCGCCGTGCCTCTTCAGGGGTACAATCAACATCAATGGTCATCCGCATATTATCATTCTCCTGTGAGATCATAGATCTATACTGGCCATACAATTCCATGCAAGACTAGGAAAAAATGATAGTGCCTCAGTTCGAAATCAAATGGCAGTTTGTCGCCAACGCTGCTGTTCAATAACAAATTTTCAATTGCATTTTTGTGGTCGCTTTATAGCTTAGCTGTTTTACAGGATTATACTTTTTATATACGCTTTATATACGCTGCTTTTAAAGCAAGGAGCATACTTGAAAATGTTGCAAAGAATCCTTTTCACGATTGTCACCACTTTGCTATTTGGGATTAGCGGCTTTGCCCGAGCAGATGAAGCGCCTTGGTGGGAACCCTTGATATGCCCGGAGTTTAATCCGAGATCCCCGGGGGGTTTACGCGAGACCGCTCGTATAGTCGATCTGGAAGAACTATTTACGGAGTTGGATGCAGTCGAAGACACTCACGCCAGCTTTGATTACGATGAAGAACTTCCCCCGCCTTTCCCGAGAGAAAGACTGGGACCAAACTGTGAATGGGCCGAATTTGAAGGGTATTTCAGGCCAGTTCGCTATCACAACTTTCGGGGACAAATGCTTTATGATGTTGCTGATCATTATTTAGCCGGCGGCCCAATCGGATTGCGTACCGCCCATTTTTGGGTTGAAAACTGGGCGGATCAAAGCGTTATTAGCCATGCGCAACACAATCACCGCATTCGAATCAAGGCACGTGTTTATGACCAATGTCTCGCACAAATGCAGAACGACCTCCAACGTAAAGAACTTGGTTTACGTTTCGGCGGTGCATACCATTATGGCGAGAATACTGGCATGATCCTTACTAACGTTGAGGTTATTGCTGTTCTGTCTCCAGACAAGGTTATTGCTGAATTGCCTGACTTATCAGATGTACTTGGACGCCCTGCTAAAATCGTTAAACTGAATTATCCGCCAGCCTTTGATTCTAATTATGAGCCTCTGCAACTCATAGAAGGCTTGCCGTCCGGCGCATCGACGGTCGTAAGAAACTGGATGCGTCGGATAAAATCTGGCCCCAAAGCCATGATTCGCGGTGAGCAAGAATGAAGAGAATTCAGGAGTATTTTGCATATCCTGACGGACGTTACGGCTATTTGAACGCACAAACCAGCTTCGCAGCGCTTGATCCCGACAAAGTAACTATAAAATTTTTTGCAATAAAGCCTTTTGATGAACGGAGCGATGCACCGGAAGCATGGACTGGTTTTGGTTGCGTGGCTTTGGCGCAGATGGTCAACTGGCCTGTAACAGCGTTTGATGCCGAACACTCTATCTCTACATTCACCTGTACAAAAATTAGATTTTTGCACGATGAGTGGAGTCATGGTTATTAGTTGTTTTTGTTTAGTCGTTAACACCAGGTGTCAGAAGTATAGAGTAAATTTGCTATAAAGATGCAATTCCCGAGCGACAGCTATGGGCCAATCATTGCCATATAGATTCATACTTTGCCCGGCCAGAGATACGATACTTCAACAATGCCGATACAGGATTTTTATTTATGAACATCAAAGTTATAACCCCCGCGCGCATTATGCTCCTAATGTTTTTGTTCTTGGGTGTTTCTGGCTGTAATGAAAAGCCTGTGCAAAATATCGACAACAGCGCGAGCATCGATCAAACTACATCCGCGCGAGACAATTTCTCGAAAAGGCCCCAATGGGTATTACCAGCTGATCTCGATATAAACACTCTTTTTGAATGTCTTGAGAACGAAGGAAAGAGCTTGATTTCAGCCCACCGCGCTGGATCTTACGACCAATATCCAGAAAATTCCCTGGAGACCGCCCAATACATATCTGCAAAAATGCCGGTCCTTCACGAAATCGATGTCGCAACGTCAAAAGATGGGGTTTTGTTTTTAATGCATGATGACACATTGGGGCGCACAACAACGGGCGCGGGCAACGCCAACGATCTAAACTGGTCTGAGATAAAGACTTTAAATCTCCTCGATAAAAACAAAGACCGAACCTCTTTTCACCCCCCCAGATTAGAGCGCTTTTTAAAATGGGCAAAAAACACAGCAATTGTCCAGATCGATTTCAAGCGATCAACACGGTATGAAGATGTCATCAAACTCGTCAACAAAACACACATGGAAAAACAAGTCATCTATATTGCTTATTCAATGGCACAAGCACGAAAACTTCACGCGCTCGCACAGAACGCTATGATCTCTATTTCAATTGACTCAATGTCTGAATTAAATTCCGCCATTGCAGCGGGAATTCCCGCCAATCAGATCATCGCCTTTACCGGAACCAAAGACCCTACTCCGCGTACGTTCAATCTTTTAAACAAAAGAGATATTGAGGTCATTTTTGGTACCCTCGGCGGTCGACGCTCTCTCGACAATGAAATTGCCAGTTCTGGAAATAACGATCTTTATACAGATTTATCATATCAAGGTGTTGATATAATCGCTACCGATCGACCGATTGAAGCTTATGCTGCTTTATTGGAAGAAGATCGCGGCGTAGATAAGCCAATCTGTGGCATTGCAGGCTAAATTTATCAAAAAAAGCCTTCTTTAATGACAACACAATCTGCAAAATTGTAATGTAAATCCCCTCCCTGACTCCATTTGAAATGGAGGCGCTTTAGTATCAAAATGAAAAAATATATAACTAGAGACTACTAGCTTTGACCCACGCTGATCTTTGTGTAACACGCTTGAAATACGCATTAGTATTATCACCAAAACCCGCACTGTTCTTTGTAATTTTCAGCAAAAAGAGAAGATAAGTAATCGAAATATCTGCCAAAGAAAAATCACCTAGCAAATACTCATCATCGGGCACGCTTTCTTCCAGAAAAGAAAGACATTTATCAATTTCACCTTGTGCCCAGTCCCGCACTGCGGGGTTTCGATTTTTTTCCGGCAGTAAAACTGTGTGTCCAACCAGTAATCCTGCATAGCCCCCCATTCCCGATTCTCCAAACTCCATGAGTTGAAGATATGTATGATAATCTGGATCATTAGGCTTGCGTGTTAACTGATCCCCGCTATGCTGATCTGCGATATATTGAATTGCTGCAATCGATTCAGTTATGCGTTTATCCCCATCAAAAAAAACAGGAACCTTTCCAAGAGACGATTTTGAAAGGTAATCTTCTCCTTGAAGATCCGCACGCTCGACTTTGTTCAAATTATATTCAAGATTCATTTCTTCCAAAAGCCAAAGAATCCGTAGCGAACGTGTGTGCTGCATATGATAGAGCGTTAACGCCATTTTCGTATCTTCTCAAAATTTTACGTATTCATACTATCAAAGAAATCATCATTGGTTTTGGTTTGTTTTAATTTATCAATCAAAAATTCTATCGCATCTGTTGTCCCCATCGGTGAGAGAATTCGCCGTAAGACATAGACTTTTTGCAAGTTCTGCTTAGTTGTAAGTAAATCTTCCTTACGGGTTCCAGATTTTGCCACATCCATCGCCGGATAAGTACGTTTATCAGCAACCTTACGATCAAGAACGATTTCAGAATTACCCGTACCTTTAAATTCTTCAAAAATCACTTCGTCCATTTTCGAGCCCGTATCAATCAGCGCTGTTGCGATAATTGTCAGACTACCCCCTTCTTCGATATTTCTAGCCGCACCGAAAAAACGCTTGGGCCGTTGCAAAGCATTCGCGTCCACGCCGCCTGTAAGAACTTTACCTGATGAAGGTACCACCGTATTATAGGCGCGCCCGAGGCGAGTGATTGAATCGAGCAAGATCACAACATCGCGGCCATGTTCAACAAGCCGTTTGGCTTTTTCAATAACCATTTCCGCAACTTGTACGTGACGGGTTGCCGGTTCGTCAAATGTAGAAGAAACAACTTCGCCATTAACTGAGCGCTGCATATCCGTCACCTCTTCGGGACGTTCGTCAATTAACAGAACAATCAGATAGCATTCAGGATGATTAGCAGCGATAGAATGAGCGATGTTTTGTAGTAAAACAGTTTTACCGGTTCGAGGCGGTGCAACAATCAATGCACGTTGCCCTTTACCCAATGGCGCCACAAGATCTATCACCCGCGATGATAAATCCTTCCCAGGCTTATCTTCGACCTCCATTTTGATCCGCTCTTCCGGGTATAGCGGCGTTAAATTATCAAAATGAACTTTATGTCGACCAGCATCCTGATCTTCAAAATTAATCGTACTCACCTTTGTCAACGCAAAATAACGTTCACCATCTTTAGGGCTGCGGATTTCACCAAAGATCGTATCACCGGTGCGAAGTGCGAACTTTTTTATTTGTTGCGGTGATACATAAATATCATCCGGACCTGCGAGGTAATTAGCATCTGCTGAACGTAGGAAGCCAAAGCCATCAGACAGCACTTCCAAGACACCGCCCGCTGAAATTTCTACTTCGCGATCAGCAAGTTCTTTTAAAATCTCGAATAACAATTCCTGCTTGCGTTTTGCTGACGCGCTTTCGACTTCCAGATCCTCTGCGAAAGTCAATAATTCTGTCGGCGACTTTGCTTTCAGTTCATCAAGGGTCATTGTTTTAGGCAGCATCAGTGTTCTCTTTTTTGGAAAATGAAATGATAAAACGCTAAACTCGCATGAAGTCGCGCGTTATTGAGTTTAAAATATTTTATAAAAGGGCGCTTATTTTAGCTCATATGGAATTATGAATGCAAAATCACGCCAAGAAGGAGGGATTACGAGTCTTACCGGTTCAAAGGTAAATCGTCAAGTTAGCGAGTTGATTGCGCCTATTCTATTTTGTAAAATCACTAAAACGGTTTAATCAGCACCATTATGACGATGATTATGAGGAGCATAAAAGGTACTTCATTCATGATCCGCCAAAATTTTTCTGTTTTTGGGTATTGGTTATTAGCAAACTTTTTTAGGGATGCTGTGTAAAATCCATGAACGCCTGTCATCGCGATAACGGCCACAAATTTCACGATAAACCATAACGACGCAGCAATCGATGGATTAATCAAAACCATAGCAAAACCAAAAACCCATACGGCGATCATTGATGGGGTCATGATGGCTTTTGCAAGCCGTTCCTCCATGCCTTTCAGGAGCGCTGCTGTCTCACTCTCAGGTTTTTGCTGAATATGATTGATAAATAAACGAGGCAGATACATCAACGCTGCCATCCAAGCAATAACGGCTAAAAGATGCAAAACCTTGATCCACGGATAAAAAGCCATAATCCTATTATCCCTCTTCTCGTATAATTTCCATCAATCGAGCCACATGCTCAGGCGGCGTCTGCGGGACGAAACCATGACCCAAATTAAAAATATATGGTAGTTCTTTAAATGTATTTTTATAGTGCTTTGCTGTCTCTTCCATTTCAGCCCCGCCTTTAACCACCAATAGCGGATCAAGGCCCCCCTGCACACAAGCATGCGGACTTAGTTCATCTTTGGCCCAAGACGCCGGCGTACCCGTATCAATACCAATCACATCACATAGATTACTTTTTGCAAACGTTGATGCCATAGCACCAGCACCTTTGGGGAAAAAAATCACAGGCAAACCTGGTATGGCTTCTTTCACTGCCATTGCTATTTTTTCAGCCGGTTTCAAACACAACTCGATCATTAAAGACTCGGGTAGTCCCCCAGCCCAACTATCAAAAAGTTGTACAGCATCAGCCCCCGCTTTTGCTTGATTGATGAGGTACTCAATCGTCATATCCGTCAACAAATCAATCAATGCACGCATAAAACCCGTATCATCATAATAATGATGGCGCAGGGCCGAGGGGTCTTTCGAAGGCCCGCCCGCCAGCATATAAGTTGCAACTGTCCAAGGAGCGCCAGCAAATCCAATTAAAGCTTTCTCCGGAGATAAATTTTTCCGGGTTAGGGCTATGGTTTCATAAATAGGATCCAGCGTAGAAAAATCATTTTGCTTACGAAAGTGGTCAATATTTTTATTGGATATAACTGGATCCAGACGTGGCCCTTCGCCCGATACAAACCAAACTTTTTGTCCTATCGCATAGGGGATCAATAAAATATCAGCAAATAAAATTGCAGCATCCATATCAAAACGTTTGATCGGTTGCAGTGTAACTTCACTTGCCATAGCCGGGTTATAACACAAATCAAGAAAGGAACCTGCTTTGGCTCTCAACTCCCGATATTCCGGAAGATAACGTCCAGCTTGACGCATAAACCAACACGGAACTTTTTCTGATTGTAGGCCATTTATGGTGTCTACAAAAAGTATGCCCGTTGGGTTTCTCTGGTTTTTCAACACATTAACTTTCTATTAAAGATTCTTAAAAAAGGTTTAATATAAGAATAGAAGTGGATAAAGGGGAAAACTGATTTGTGCTTATTAATCCCCAGATTTTTCAACAACAAAAAGGAATAACATATTACAACTTGGGATATCCAATATTACAGGATAATTATATTAACACCTTCATTTGTTGATTAAATTTACACAAAAAGGATTGTGGAAAATCTTGTTAAAAGTTTTTCAAGGGCTTGGAAACAGGATATGCACAAGGATAAGTTTTGAAATCTTGCGGTGGGTAAAACTCTGACAAGTTATGCCTTATTCACATGCATAATGAGTAGGGCTGAAAAGTATGACTTTATCCAAGTTTTATTCTTTCTTGTATGGACCTGTGGGTATGCCCGAATAGATAAAAATATGACCCTTGGTAGGGCAAATAAGAGGTGAGGATACTTTATGATTATGGAAAAACCAGTCGCTACTTTTTTTCATGTTCACCTTGTCTCTGACTCCACCGGGGAGACATTGAACACAATGTTGAAATCGACAACAGCTCAATTTAACACAGCGACGCCAATAGAACATATTTATGCATTAATCCGATCTCCAGCCCAATTAGAAAAAACATTACTCAGCATAGAAGCATCGCCGGGCTTAGTTTTATACACTGTCGTCAATCCGGAATTGCGGCGTCATCTAGAGCTTAGATGTTCTGAGATGCACATCCCTGCTGTGTCGGTACTCGATCCATTAACGCAGGCGTTTGAGAATTATCTTGATCTCGAACAAACTCGCGATACAGGTGCTCAACATAAACTCGATGATGATTATTTTAATCGAATAGCAGCTCTCGATTATACTCTTGCTCATGATGATGGGCAGATGACATGGGATTTAGAATCTGCAGATATCGTCCTTGTGGGCGTAAGCCGAACTTCGAAGACTCCAACATGTATGTATCTGGCTAATCGTGGATTTAAGGCTGCAAATATTCCACTGGTTCCAACTAGTGAGCCACCAGAGAGTTTATTTACCTTAAACAAACCGATGATTGTTGGTTTGATAGCCAGTCCTGATCGTCTTGGGCAAATTCGCGAAAATCGTTTAGGGTCAATGAATGCCAATTCAGACTCTGATTATGCGAGCATAGAGTCGATCAAGCAGGAATTGATCAAGGCTAAGCGGCTGTTTGCAAAACATCGATGGCCAGTCATTGATGTGACGAAACGATCTGTGGAGGAGACGGCTGCACAGATTTTAACCAAATTATCAGCCCGTCAAAACCAGATTAATAATCATAACGAATAACAGACAAAATGAGTCATACTTTATGGAAATCGCCGAAAAAACATCCATACCAAAATTAATATTGGCATCGGGAAGCCAAATTCGAGCTACAATTTTAAAAAATGCTGGTATTCCTTTTGATATTATCAAAACTAATACTGATGAAGACAGCCTTAAAAAAGTAGGTTTGGCTAGAGGAGACGATCTGGAAACGATTGCAATGGATTTAGCGATTGCAAAAGCCCGCGCGATTAAAAAAAATAGCGACCACATCATTTTAGGGTCAGATCAAATTTTAGAATTTGAAGGCGGTCTTTTTGACAAACCCACATCTATGGCTGATGCAAAAGAGCGCTTGTATGAAATGAGAAATAAATCCCACTCCTTAATTAATGCTTGTGTCCTTGTACAAGATGGCGAGATCATATGGCAAAATATAGAGCGACCTCATCTTTTCCTGCGCGATTATTCGAGACAAGAACTTGACCAATATTTCCTTGAAGCTGACGAAACCATCTTAAAATCAGTTGGGGCTTACCATGTTGAAGGTCTTGGGATACGCTTATTTGATCATATCGAGGGTGATTATTATGCAGTTATGGGCCTACCGCTGAGCCCTGTTTTAAAAGCATTGCGCCGCTTTCACGTGATAGGATATTAATCAAAAAAAGTGGTTTCATTAGATATTTTAGAAACTAAATCAGGTATAATTTCGGTAGCAAAACTAGTTATATAATAAAAGGGTTTTGGTCGGTTTTTTTATGAAAAAATCATGTCTTTTAATTACCGCTATCGGCATTGCTTCATTATCAGTTGGTGCTCGCTCAGCAGATAAATTTGAACTTCAATTACCTGTTGATTGCGATATGAAGAAGGTGTGTTCGATCCATAAATTTATGGATCATGACCCGGGCCCAGAAAGAAGAGATTATGCCTGCGGACGTCTATCGCTTGATGGCGATACGGGGGCTGATTTTCGGGTTGCTAACCTCGCCATCATGAAAAAAGGCATACCAGTTATTGCAGCAGCAGATGGTGTTGTTCGCGCCCGCCGCGACGGGATGGATGATATCTCGGTGCGTAATATTGATAGGGCAACAATTAAAGGTCGTGATGCTGGAAATGCTGTAGTCCTTAGCCATGAAGAAGGGTGGGAGACGCAATATAGTCACTTAAAAAAAGGTACTGTCCGCGTAAAGCCAGGAGACGAGGTAAAAGCCGGCGATATTTTAGGTGAGATCGGCTTGTCCGGTAATACCGAATTTCCTCATGTTGAATTTAGTGTTCGTCATCAGGGTAATCCAGTGGATCCGTTTGTTGGGCTCCGTGAAGATAATGCCGAGCCATACCAATGTAATATGCTGCGCAAACCTTTATGGTCTCAAACAGCGCTACAAGCTATTCCTTATCGTGCAACCGGAATATTAAATGCTGGATTTATATCCGAAGGCGCAAATATCGAAAAAGCCAGAGCTGGAGAGTATGACCAAACTGAAATTACAACAGATAGCCCAGCCTTGGTGCTGTGGGCGGATGTTTTTGGTAGTCAGGCCGGTGATATTCAAGAGATTCTGATTACACTACCTGATGGCCATACTTATATAAATCACAAGAGAAAACTTGAAAAAAACAATATTGCTTGGTTTGCCTATGCCGGGAAAAAGCGCCCAGGCGAAGGTTGGCAAAAAGGCACGTATCAAGGGACATACCGTCTCTTACGCCGCGATAAGATCGTTGCGCAATTTACGAAATCATTCGAAATCGAATAATCGTTACAGCCATAGATAGTATTTAAAATGCTATGGTAGGGCCATGCTGGTTGATGTTTCAGCTTGGTTTAGGGAATTTAAACTGGTCGTAGTTAAGCGAAAACTGATAGCTTCGGCAATATGTCGACGTTTTACTTCTTCGCTGGCATCTAAATCTGCAAGGGTCCTCGCAACTCTTAAAATCCGATGATAGCCTCGTGCCGATAAAGCCATGGCGTCGACTGCGCGCATTAATAATGCCTTGCCATCCTCATCAGGTTTGGCAAATTTCATCAATAAAGCATCGGGTAGTGCTGTGTTTGTGTGGCCAATTTTATTGTTATGGCTCATATCTATCGTACATAAGTCTCCCTCATGGTGAAGGTCTTGTTCTTTTCCAGTTCTGTTTAATTGCATTTCCCGCGCGGCAACGACCCGTTTTGCAATATCAGCAGAACTCTCTCCAGTAGCAGGCCCGCCAAGATCATAAGGTGTCACCGCTGGTAGGGCTACTGACAAATCCATACGATCGAGAAATGGACCTGAGATTCTGGACTGATAAACCTGTTCACAATTAGGCCCACGTCCGCAAGCCCGGCCACTGGCCCGGCCATACCCACATTTGCAAGGGTTCATGGCAGCAATGAGTTGAAAACGGGCTGGGTATCGAACATGAAAATTAGCTCGGGCAATTAAAATATCACCGGTTTCAAGGGGTTGGCGTAGACTATCAAGAACGGTAGCAGAAAATTCCGGGAGTTCATCAAGAAATAGCACCCCATTATGGGCGAGAGAGGCTTCTCCTGGTTTAGCTCTGATCCCACCGCCGACCATAGCGGCCATTGAGGCCGAATGATGTGGGGCTCTAAAGGGGCGCGCTCTTGTCAATTGACCATTATCAAGATGTCCGGCCATGGATTGTATCATGGATACTTCTAACATTTCAGCAGCAGTCAAAGGGGGTAACAAGCCGGGGAGCCGTGCTGCCAGCATAGATTTGCCAGCTCCTGGTGGTCCCACCATCAACAGATTATGACCCCCAGCGGCTGCAATCTCCAAGGCTCGTTTCGCTGTTTCCTGACCGCGCACATCAATCATATCAGGTATGGCCGCACTTTTCGCGAGTCCGCCTGGCTCTGGCGGGTTGAGCACTTGTGTCCCTTTAAAATGATTAACTAATTGAATCAGACTCTTAGGGGCGAGTATGGCCGCGCCGTGATGCCTTTTATCCGAAATTGGCGAGCTACTGGTTGCCCAAGCTGCTTCGGCCCCGCAAGCAGCTGGGCAGATCAAACCAAGATCAAGACTATTAGCGGCAATAGCTGCCGGTAGGGCCCCGGTCACAGCTGTAATGGAGCCATCAAGTCCTAATTCGCCGATGACGGCAAAATCGCCAACGGCATCTTTGGGTAGGGCTCCAATCTCGATCAATAATGCAAGGGCAATAGGTAAATCAAAGTGGCTGCCTTCTTTGGGAAGATCTGCCGGGGCAAGGTTAACGGTAATACGCTTTGGCGGTAGGCCCAGTCCTACCGCGGACAGGGCTGCACGTACGCGCTCTCTAGCCTCTGATACGGCTTTGTCTGGTAAGCCAACAATTGAGAATCCGTTTGCTCCCCCTGTAAGCTGTACTTGCGCCACAACTTTTCGAGCCTCAACGCCATGAAAAGCAAAAGTTGTAATTTGTGCAACCATAAGCTGCTCCCCTCTTTTTCGGTTAGCTTAGCACAGAAAACAGAACAAATAAAGAACATTTTATTATGGTTATTTTTTGAGTCAAACCATCCCTGATGAGCTGACGAAATCAAGCGGATGCGAGATTGATAAATGATTGAGTTTTAAGGTTTTTACAGCCGTCAATCTAACGCAAATTTAACCATGTTCGCGCTACCTTGATGCCGGGTTGGTGTTTGCTACCAAGTTGGCGGCGGCATTGTTTTCCTGCCCTAACCATTAAAGATGTAATTACGGTCGGGTCTTTCATTTTCATGCGGTTTTATCACGGTTTTATATTTACGCGCATGATCATGGTTGTCGCAGTTTTTGTCGGCGCTTTCTTCAGCGATAAAATTCTGGCGTACACACAAGATTTAGCGCCGCAATTGCAGGGTAAAAAGGAGGCAAATGCTCTTTCCGATCATAATCATGCTCCTGATGATATTCAGACAAACCCCTCACAATCAAAAAAACTAGTAGAATCGGCTAAGTCGCCATTGCCAAAACCAATGTTGCGCGAAGGGTCGCACGTGCAAGTGCGCATGACCCCCTCAGAAGGCCTGGTGCTGGTGCGCAAATTAATTGCTGAGAAAAAATATGCTACCGCAGACAAAATTCTCTCAGGCTTAGAAAGTGCGCCAGATGAAAGCCTTGATGCTACTGAGGTTGCATTTTTACGTGGGCAAGTGGCGTTTCATCAACAAGATTTTAAGACTGCAGTAGAAATTTATCGCACCATTATTGATCATCAACCTGAATTGGTTCGTGTACGCCTTGAATTGGCGCGATCTTTGTTCAATTTGAGACAGGATCGTGCGGCGGCATTTCATTTTAGATTAGCCCTTGCAGGAGGTTTACCAGAAGACACAATTGAGAAAATCCGTGCCTTTCTCTATCTTATACAAAAGAGAAAAATATGGCGCATCAGTGCACGCGCGGCTGTTGTGCCTGATACTAATGTTGCAGCTGCCCCGCGTGATCCTTTTGTACAACTCAATGGTCTACAATTTGAATTAAACGATAATGCGCTGGCAAGATCTGGCATCGGCGTTACGGCATCTTTATTTGGCGAAGTATTTCCGCGTCTGACTAAGCATTGGCGATTACAAGCGCGCGGCGGCGCGACATTTACTGATCAGGAGAACCGCACCTTTGATGATTTAATTATTACCGCAGAAGCAGGGCCGCGCTATGAAACAAAAAACTTTGCGATCAGTGTATTAGCAACTGCAAAGCGTAGAATTTTTGGCGGTCGTGGATTTAACCGAACCATTGGCGGCGAGCTTAATTTAGAAAAAGGGTTGAGTGATAAAACTGGCTTGACGATGAAGCTGGGCGCTGCAGCCGTAGATTATGATTTTGATTTCTCGCGTAATGGTCAATTATATTTCTTTGCCGGGACATTACGCCATGCGTTATCTGCTCAAAGTTCGGTGCGCTCCAGTTTAACCATCACCAGAGAACAAACCCAACTAGCACCTTTGCAAAACACAGCCTTTCAATGGCGTGCGGGCTATCGCCGTGAGTTACCCTTTGGTATATCTGCGGAAGTTGGGCCTGATGTTTATTTCCGCCGCTTTGATGAGTTTGATAGTGTTGAAGGAGTAAGGCGCGAAGATTGGACTTATGGCGCATCAATATTTATCACCAAACGCGATTGGCGTTTGTTTGGTTTTGCGCCAGTATTTAGTTATCAATATTTGCGTAACTCTTCGAATGCGGAACGATTTAATTTCAATCGCCATAGAGCCAATGTCGGCGTTACGCGGCAATTTTGAGTTTTTTAAATTTATCGATTGATGTATTAAAATCCGTTTAGGCAATCTTGCAATAAAGGTCTTTGTTCGGAAGAATTTTTTTGTGATGCGCGCATGGAATCTGAGACCATGTGTCCTGAAGCATCGCGGCGCATTAAAATGATTAAGTTACATTTGTTATTATCATAACGACGCAACTGACCATCGCCACCGGAATTATTCACGAGCGCTGGTGTACCTAGCAACTGATCGAGCTGTAATGGAGAAAGACCGAGAAGATCCGTTCTGATGAATGCAGGAGCGGCAGGCGCGATTTGTTTTTTCTCCACTGGCCCGCCCTCAACATTCCTATGAGGATTAGCGAATTCGTTTCTGTCTTCATGTGCACCATGAATATCGGATGATGGGCTTGAGGGTGCGTTCGCAGAAGCTTGGCGATCACCCATAAAAGGCAGGCGTGGCGAGCTAGCACATGCAGAAATCATGGTCGTTGTCACCATCATAATGCCCAATAGCTGAAATCTATTTTTGCTCTTATCCGTCATCAGTTTTACGATCATCCCCAACTCCACACCTGCAACACCAACTGGTTTTATTCTTCAAGTCACCATCTGGGCATTTTCATGCACAGCGGATAGACCCATTTGCCATAAAATAAAGTGTAAAGATGAACAAGGTCTCAACCCGGCTCGTTTGCTGACCAAGATGAATGCCCTCATTTGCGCTATCCATTTGGCGGATTTCAAGGTCTTGCCAGATGGCAGTGTCCTTTCTATAGACCTGTCACGCAAACATTTTCTGGTTCCGGTCCATCGCATTGATGATAATGCCGCAATCACCAGGCTCCAAAGGTAGGATCAACAAAGATCCACAATAAATGAAGGATATAGAAATGGCGAAACCGAAACTCGATGTTGTCGGGGTTGGCAATGCAATTGTCGATGTGTTGGCAAAGTGTGATGATGCATTTCTCGCCAACCACCAAATCGCAAAAGGTGGCATGACCTTAATTGAGCAAGAACAAGCCACCAAAATCTATGCCGATATGAGAGATTGCATTGAGGTTTCTGGTGGGTCCGCAGCCAATTCTATTGCTTGTGTTGCATCTTTGGGCGGCGCTGGCGGGTTTGTTGGCAAAGTTGCTGATGATAAGCTAGGCGACACCTTTAATAAGGATTTACAAAACCAGGGCGTTGAATTCATCCATGACCCCTCTCCCGCAGATGGCCCCGGGACTGGACGGTGTTTGATCAATGTGACTCCGGATGCTGAACGCTCGATGATGACTTATCTTGGGGCTGCGGCGAATGTCGGTGTGAATGATATTGACGAAGATCAGATCACCCGCGCGAGCGTGACTTTTTTTGAAGGGTATATGTTTGAACAACCTGTTGCCCGCGAAGCTTTCGTAAAAGCATGTGATATTGCGCGCCGGGTCGGTAGCAAATCGGCATTGACTTTGTCCGACATAGGCTGTGTTGACCGACAGCATGAGGTGATGAAGAACTTTATCCCTAACCATATTGATATTGTTCTTGCCAATGAGGCAGAAGCACAAACCCTGTTTGAAACAGACAATCTTGACGAAATGCAAGAGAAAGCCAGAGCGCTATGTCCGTTGACAGCAATTACCAGAAGTGAAAAAGGCTCGCTCATTGTGCCACGCAACGGCGAAAGCGTCTTTGTCGATGCTATTGAACCAACAAAACTTGAAGACACGACTGGTGCGGGGGATGCCTATGCCGCAGGCTTTTTGTTTGGAATTGCGCGTGGATTTGATCTAGCCCGTGCTGGTGCTCTTGGCTCTTTGGCGGCGGCAGAAATCATTAGCCATATGGGGCCACGGCCCGA
The DNA here is from genome assembly GCA_964479275.1 of uncultured Caulobacterales bacterium. Lineage (GTDB taxonomy): Bacteria > Pseudomonadota > Alphaproteobacteria > Caulobacterales > Parvularculaceae > CALLPQ01. The sequence goes on along the minus strand of CAYZLR010000003.1, from coordinate 11,745 downwards.
GCAACCGCTATTGGGACTTGCAAAAGAGGCTGGCTTGATGTGATCTAAGCCAGTTTTGCGAACAGGGCGTGTTTGTAGTACGACATGTTCGTAGAAAGGGCCTTGATTGATGAAAAAGATTTTACTGATTGCTGCACTCTTAATCGGGATTTTTCTTTTGCTTGCCGTTACAATCGGTGAAAAAACACTCCTTAACTTGCGTGCGTATCAAATTGAAAAAATGAGTTTGACTGAGCTGAAAGGGCTGATTGGTCAAAATATCATTGTCCGCACTCCAGATGCAGATGAGTGGGGGACGGGGCCTTACCCGGTTATTTTTCAATTTCATGGATGTGCGGGAGCGCGGCTGGAATTTCAGGAGTTGCGTGCTGAAAACGCCCTTAAAAACGGTTATGCAGCCGTGATTGTGGATAGCATGCGCCCGCGCAAAATTAATCGCCAACAGGCCCTTGATACCGTATGCGCTGGCAAGGCGCTGTTGGGGCAAGAGCGCGCGGGCGATATTGCAGCGGCCATGGATTTAATTTTACAACGCGAGGATATCGATCAGGAGCGCATCATCCTCACCGGCTGGTCCCATGGCGGGTGGTCAGTGATGGATTATCTCACCATGGACTTTGATAAGAGAATGTCCGCCAATCTTGAGAACGGCGCATTTGCCGGCCAAAGCATGCCTCAAATTGATGGTGTTATCTTGTTTTATCCATATTGCGGTATTGGTACTCGCACTCGATTTGCGCCATGGGTTCAAAAGCCTAAAGTTCTGACACTGATTGCAGGCGACGACCATATTGTAAATCATAAGGAATGCCTGAAAGAATTTGAAAACCTGAAAAAACAGGGTATCTCAATCGAACAAACCATTTATCCCGATACAGAGCATGCTTTTGATGATCCTTTTATCGAGAGTGATTGGCGTGATTGGCACCATCCTGAAAATATGCGCGATGCAATGGACCGTTATGAGGCTTTTATAAAGGGTTTGCGATAAAATCACTCTCGATTTTGCAAGTTTCAACATTGTGATTTTATGATTCCGTGCGCATCAATCACCAAACTCTGAAACCAGCTGTGACGATCCGCCTGTAGATATTGAAACCTTTAAGTCCTAAGTCATTTGTATGGCAGAAATAAAAGTTCTGAGCTCTTTTTCAGGGCCTCTTAATGTTGAAAAAGCCCTTCTAATCGGTGCACTGGGGAGTGGCCTTTTGCTTGCGGGTGCCCATATTTTTGAAGCCATTGGATATACCCCTTGTGCCCTATGTCTAGATCAGCGAGAGGCTCACTGGGCTGCACTGGCAATTGCTGTTTTGGGGTTGGGCATCTCTTTGGGATTGAAAGCCAAACTTTTGGCGATTGCAGCGGTCGGCACGCTCACCATGATTTATTTCTTCAGTACGGGGTTGGCATTCTATCATACCGGGGTGGAATTTGGGTTTTGGCCGGGCCCGGCAACTTGTTCCGGAATCAAAACGATACCATCAATTGAAGAGCTTTCCCAACGTATCAATGCTAATAACCCGGTCATCGCCTGCAATCGAGCGGCTTGGTCATTTTTGGGGATATCGATGGCGGGCTATAACATGTTAGCTTCCGCAGGACTGACGGCCATTGGCGCTTTGACGACTTATATTGCCATTCATAAGCATCGAAAACCTTAAGGATTTATTTTAATGTCCGAAGAAAAAATCCACCACAAACACCTTCCCAAGCCGGGGCCGAAAACAACACGAATTCGAGAAATGTTACGTGTTGATCATGCAGGCGAGTATGGAGCGGTTCAAATCTACCGTGGGCAAAGAGCTATTTTTGATCGGTTGCCACACAAAAAGCAAATCTCTGATGAACTAAAACACATGGAGGAAGGCGAACAGCACCACCTTGAGAGCTTTGATCGCATGCTGGTACAAAGAAATGTGCGTCCAACTTTGATGGGACCGATTTGGAATCTTGCTGGATTTGCGCTGGGTGCGGGAACAGCTTTAATGGGGGAAAAAAGTGCGATGGCATGCACAGCGGCGGTGGAAGATGTCATTGAAAAACATTACGCTGAGCAGGTCGAAGAGCTGCGCGATATCGAGCCAGAGTTAAGTCAGATGATTTCTGAGTTTCGTGATGACGAGCTCGAACACAAAGCCACAGCCCTGGAGGCTGGTGCACAAGATGCGCCGGGTTACAAAATTCTCGAAGCGGTGATTAAACAGGGGTGCAAAATGGCCATTCGGATCTCAGAAAAAATATAACCATACTTCTATTTGATAAATTTCCTGAGTTTCATGGGGTATAATTTGTCTTGTATCGGCTAATCCACCAGCGTTAAGATGACCATCAATCAAAAAAATAGTCTTCGACCCTTGGAGGATAACATGCGCCCGAAAACCAGATCTCAAAAATCAATTTTCCTGAAGTCATTAGCCATCAGCACGGCAAGTTTTGCATTGTTGACCGCTTGTGCCCAGGAAGAGTCTTTGCAAATAGCAAAAGCCAGTGAAAACAGTTCAACAAGCACGCTTGATGCTAAAAATGCACCAGCGACAGCGCAAGATGCACAAGCATTTGTTGATCATGTTGAAAAAACTTATGCAGAAATTGGTGAGGAAGCCGCCCGTATTTCCTGGATGAAGGAAACGAATATTACTTTTGATAGCAATTGGCTTGAAGCAAAAATGGGTGCGCGTCTTACTAAGCTCTCAGTAGACTTTGCAAATGAAACCAAAAAATTTGAAGGGTTGAACTTACCATCTGTCTTGCAGCGAAAAATAAACCGCATTCGTGGCGGTATTGTCATCCCGGCTCCATCGAGCGACGGCGCTGCAGAAGAATTATCGCAAATCAATTCTCGTCTCTCGACGACATATTCAACGGGCAAGATTGAGTTTAATGGCACAACTGTTCCTCAAGATGAGACTGAACTTTTAATGCGCACTCTTAGAGATCCTGAAACCTTGAAAGAGGTTTGGGGTAAATGGCGTGAAAATGCAAAGGCCATGAAAAGTGATTACACGCGCATGGTAGAAATATCCAATGAAGGAGCCCGAGAACTTGGCTTTAATGATACAGGCCATATGTGGCGTTCGGCTTATGATATGGATGCGGACGAATTTGGAATTGAAGTTGATCGCTTATGGGGACAAGTCAAACCTCTCTATGATGAGTTGCATTGCTACACCCGTGCACAGTTAAACCGGCAATATGGAGATGATGCCGTTCCGCTTGATGGCCCTATCCGGGCAGATCTCCTTGGCAATATGTGGGCCCAATCCTGGTCTGCGCTTGCAGATGTGGTAATCCCCAAAACGAGTGGTAAGAGCGTGAATACAGATCAGCTTTTACTGAATGCCGGTTATAGCGAGAAAAAGATGGTGGAAGCGGGAGAAGGGTTTTTTACCTCTCTTGGATTAGAGGCCTTACCAGAAACCTTTTGGGAGCGCTCTCAGATTGTCAAACCAGAAGGGCGCGAAGTTGTTTGCCATGCTTCGGCTTGGGATTTGGATGCAAAAGACGATATTCGCATAAAAATGTGTACCAAGGTTAATGGAGAAGATTTCCAAACTGTGCATCATGAGTTGGGGCATAATTTTTATCAAAGAGCATATAAAAACCAATCAACATTGCACCAAGACGGTGCGCATGACGGGTTTCATGAGGCCATTGGTGACATGATTGGTCTCTCGATTACGCCGCGTTATTTACAGCAAATTGGTCTACTGAATGAAAAAGATATTCCCGATGCTTCCGGTGATATTGCCTTGTTGTTGGACCAGGCCCTTGGAAAAATCGCATTTCTTCCCTTTGGTTTAATGGTTGATAAATGGCGCTGGCAGGTTTTTTCCGGAGAGCTGACACCAGCAACTTATAATGAAGGTTGGTGGAATTTGCGCAAGCAATATCAGGGGATTGTGCCGCCACTAGAGCGCAGCGCAGACGCATTTGACCCGGGTTCCAAATATCATGTGCCAAATAATGTTCCATACATGCGTTATTTTCTCGCGCATATCCTGCAATTCCAGTTTTATAAAGCCGCCTGTGACCAAATTGGTTGGACAGGTCCACTCCATAGGTGTTCTTTCTACGGATCGAAAGAAGTTGGTAAAAAATTCAATGCCATGCTGGAATTAGGAGCGTCAAAACCCTGGCCTGATGCATTGGAAGCATTTACTGGTACCCGCGAAATGAACGGCAGTGCTGTGCTGGAATATTTTGCGCCGCTCATGACCTTTCTTCGCGAAGAAAATCAAGGTCAACAATGTGGCTGGCAATAAACTGTAAAAATTCGAAGACTTAAAGCCCCTCCCCTTCACATGCAATCAAGGAGGGGCTTTAAGGTATTGTTTTGTCGCATTTGCGGATGATCAACCGGCCTCATCCAGGGCTTGTGGAAGGGACCACTTAATTTGGAAATACGCTGGATAACATTTTACGGTTTTTAATTTCATTTGTGAAAAGGTCTCGGGCCATCAACAGGTTGATAGGTACGCACCGGAGCATCGCTCCATTCTCCAGCATGCGATTGATACTGAACTTTTACCGTAAAGCTGTCCCCTTCTATCTCTACTGATGAGGAAACAGCTGCGATCTCGGGGTGCCCATTGACTTTTTCATGTCCCTTATATCCATTCTCTATCAAGACTATTTCACCAGTCGTATGAAAACCTGCTGTGGTGAAATAATGATAAATATATGATTTTGCGCTCTCATCATAAAAAATAATCGTTCGTCCCCCATAGGTACTCCCTTTAATTTTATGAGTCGCTTGATAAGCTCGCCCATTTAAAATCATTTTCCCATAACTAATATCGGTGACAACATTTTCATCATCTTCAACCCACTGTCCTTGCATGGTTTGACCTGCAAACCTTAAAAACAGCGCCATGGGCTCATATTGTGATTGAGGGGGCGTCGCAGTTTTTTGTATGGCCAAATGTTTTTGATAATTCTGGCTCAGTGTCGTGCATGATGCGGTTATACAAGATGATATGAGTACAATGAAAATGAGCCGAGCATTGATTTTTTTTGTCTTCGAAAAATACATTTTTTAAATCCCCTCCTTGAAAATTAATAAAGGATTTCACTATAAATTTTAGCAACTTGTGCTCTGGTTTCTTCCAGACTTATGCCTGTATCAATGATATAATCAGCATGTTGTTTTTTCTCATGATCAGGCATCTGTTTTGCGAGTATGAATTCAAACTTGTCTTTTGTCATGTTGGCTCGCGCCAAAACACGCTGTTGCTGGATTTCTGGTAAAGCGGACACAACAATGATTTTATCAAAATCATCAGTGTTTCCCCCCTCCAGTAACAAAGGTATATCCAGTAAACAAACCGGTGATCCTTTTTTTCTTTCTTCATCAAGAAATATAGCCCTATTCATTGCGACCAATGGATGAACGATCTTTTCAAGAGATTTAATTTTTTCTGGATTATCTTGTAGGCATACCGATAATTTATTTCGATCGACACCTCCCCTTATAATCACATCGGGAAATACCTGTTTAATGGGAGCAGCTGCCGCGCCCTGTGGGCTGTAGAGAGCGTGCACAGCCTTATCCGCATCCCAAACAGCACATCCCAGTTGTGCAAACATTTTTGTAACGGTACTTTTGCCCATGCCAATGGAGCCGGTCAAACCGAGGACTTTCATTTGTTTTTTGGATTTCATCTCATCGAGTTTTGAGGTTAAAAGATTACGTAAGTTTTTATCGACAAGCGCATGCCCCCCTAACCATTGTTCATACCCTGGCACAGCCTGATACATCAACATATCTAGGCCATCGACAATCGGTAAATTTCTAAGCACAGCTGACTTTAAAAGATCGGTCATCAGCGGGTTATAGACAATATCTGCAACCAGACGCAGCGCGGGGTTTTCCTCCAAAGAGTGTGTTAGAGTTGGCATATTGTTCATCCCGAGGGATGTTGTATTGACTAAAATTTCGGCGGCAGCTGTTTCTCTTTTTTCCCAATCGATTTGTTCAAAATAAATCTCGTTATCAAAATGCGCTACAAGGTTTTCAATTAAAGTTTCTACCTTTGACGCGGTTCTGTTCGATATCAAGATTTTCGATATTCCAGATTTTATCAGGGCGATTATCACCCCCTTAGCCGCGCCCCCTGCCCCTAAAACCAAAGCAGTCTTTGGGGTCTCTCGCTCACCCCATTGTTGTTTTTCATATTGCGCGCGCAGTGCATTTTGAAAACCGATAATATCTGAGTTATCTGCATAAATACCATTGTTTTGAAATGTCAGCATATTGGCAGCACCCGAAAGCTTGGCATCAGCGCTGACATGATCAGCTATGGCGAGCGCATGTTCTTTATGCGGCATAGTGACATTGATGCCATTGTATCCCTTTTGAATAAGGTTTTTGATAACAGATATAAATGCTGTTTTTTCGCGGCTAATATCAATGCGATCATAAAAAATGCTGTTGTTTTCGCGGTTTGCCCATTCATGATGAATAATCGGTGATAGAGATTGCGATATGGGTGAGCCGGCAACACCTGCTTTTTTTAACGTCATTCTTCACCCCACTGTTATGCGTTAGATGCGCTCTGGTTGGGTTATGGTTGATCTGCGCTTATGGTCTCAATAGTGAGTTGGTCATTGGTGTAAATGCATATATTGGCAGCAACCGCCATTGATTTTTTTACGATGGTTTCCGGGTCCAAATCAGTTGCATCGCAAAGTGCTCTTGCTGCGGATCTTGCATAATCGCCGCCAGAACCGATGCCGGTAATGCCATTTTCTGGCTCTAAAACGTCGCCCATGCCCGATAAGGTCAAGGTCAGCTTTTCATCAGCAACAATCATCATTGCTTCGAGTTTACGGAGATACCGATCAGTGCGCCAGTCTTTTGCCAGCTCAACAGAGGCCCGCATTAACTGATTAGGATATTGCTCCAATTTGGCTTCGAGGCGTTCGAGTAAAGTGAAGGCATCGGCTGTTGCCCCGGCAAAGCCGGCAATTACACGTCCCCCTGCCCCGATGCGCCGAACTTTGCGGGCATCGCCTTTGATTGTCGTATGACCAAGGCTGACTTGTCCGTCCCCGCCAACACAAACCATATTCCCCCGCCTCACTGCTAGAATGGTTGTACCGTGCATCTCAATCGACATATGTTTTACCTGATTATTGATTAGAATTGAAAGAATGTTTCAAAAAGTCGTAGCTCATTCAACCGCTTCGAACAAATGCTTATTCGCTGATATCTTACAAAACTGTAACAGAGTCGCCATGCTTCGGTCATGATGAAGTCTCGAAATTTACAAATGCAAAGGTCATGTTTGTTTCTGTCTGATAATTTTGAGGAAACAACATTCATGAATAAGAAAAAATCGAGCCATTTGCTTTTAAGCATAGCCAGTTTGCTCGCGGCCAGTTTACTCACAGCTTGCACGGCACATGTGCAAACATCAACTCGCGAAGATTGGTTAGCAGGCTATAATTCTGGCGATCCTACCCTATCCCAATCCGCTATAGCTGATGAATACAACCATCCTTCAGAAACACTCTCATTAGATCAAGAAGTGCGCAAAATTGGTGAAATGAGCCCAATGCTAAATTTTCCCGCAAAAATTGGCAAGAAAAAGGTCGATTAACAGCAATACCAGCTGAGGAAATGGATGCTTGGCTTGTGTTGAGTGAGAATAAGGCTGAAAAAATTGGTAAAATCATTCCGCTCAGTTTATTGATGGCAAAGTTTTCGCCGTCCAGGGTCGCATTAGCGCCATCTGCCAATCGGTTCGATAGTGCAGAAAATATAGAGCGTGCCATCCGCCTTGGTGCAGCTCGCCAAAATCTTGATGCCGTGATGATTTATGAGGTTTATGGTAAAAATAAATCTTCAAAAAATGCTCTTTCCATTGCCAATCTTTCGATTATCGGCGCCTATATCCTCCCGACGCAGCGTTTAAATGCGGTTGGTCATGCTAGCGCGGTATTAATCGATACACGTAATGGTTATCCTTATCTTACAGCGTCAAAAACCATTACCGAAGACACGCTGAGTACGCTCATTCAAAAAAATAACCAGGGTGATCATTTGAAGCAGACCGTTAAGACGCTTGTTGTTCAATCACTTGTGGAAGAGCTTTTTCCGGCAATTTCTCAACTAAAGTCTGACTTAGAGAAAAGTTCTCAACACAACGATGATCAATCTGTTGTGACGAATGTACGTTAATTTTAGGATGATTTCTTCACGTTCACGGTTTAAGAAGGCCTTGAAGTTTGAGCAAGACGATGTCTCATTATGACGACTTCTCATAATGATGATGTCTTGTGAGGATAATGCCTGTGCAAAATAGTGCGCAGGTAAGGCGATTTTTTTTAAGGACTTGAAGACTCATGCGCACAGCCACCGTGGAACGCAAAACCAAAGAGACGGAAATTTTTGTCGCCCTCACCCTTGAGGGGTCCGGAATTTACGATATCGATACCGGGATTGGTTTTTTTGACCATATGCTGGAGGGGTTTTGTAAACATTCCCTGATTGACCTTAAAGTACGCGCGTCTGGTGATTTGCATATTGATATGCATCATACGGTGGAGGATGTGGGTATCGTGATGGGCCAGGCCGCGGCCAAGGCGCTGGGCGATTGCGTTGGTATTCGTCGCTATGGTCATGCTTATATCCCGATGGATGAGACCTTATCACGTGCATCTATTGATATCTCCAAGCGGCCCTACCTGATTTGGCATGTTGATTTCGCGCGTGATAAAATTGGCGATATGGATACTGAGCTATTCAAAGAGTGGTTCCATGCTTTTGCGACCAATACCGGCATTTGTCTCCATGTTGAAAACGTCTATGGAGAAAACTCTCACCATATTATCGAGAGCTGCTATAAGGCTACCGCTCGTGCCTTTCGAATGGCTTTGGAGCTTGATCCTCGTGCTCGCGATGCAATGCCATCGACAAAAGGGGTTTTAGGGGGGTAGGGCTACGGCTGTTCCCGGTATGACCCCATCCTAATTGCTAGAATCGACACGTGTTATGATTGCTACTGAACCAACTTCTGCACAAAAGATTGCAATTATCGATCTTGGGGCCGGTAATCTACGGTCTGTTCACAAAGCGGTAGAGCGGGCGAGTATAAGCGCCGGTATGGCTGCTACCGTTCAAGTCACCACGAACCCTGATGACCTTGATGCAGCGGATCGCATCGTCCTACCGGGAGTGGGTGCATTTGCGGCCTGCATGACAGGGCTCAACAGGTTACAAGGGATGCGAGGCCGGCTGGAAGCACGGGTGATCGGCGATAAAGTACCTTTATTGGGTATTTGTGTTGGTATGCAGATGCTAGCTGATTATGGTCATGAATTTGGAAAACATGAGGGGTTGGGCTGGATTTCGGGCGATGTCAACGCTCTCCCAGCCGAGCGTCATTTGCGCATTCCGCATATGGGGTGGAATCAGGTTCAAACATATAAAAACCATGATTTATTTGGGGTGCGAAATGAATTGAGCGGCAAAGAGTTTTATTTTCTGCATTCTTATTATTTCGAGACCGAAATAAACCATGAAAGTATTGCCTTTTGCCGTTATGATGAAGCGGTAACGGCTATGGTTTCCCGCGATAATATCGTGGGGACTCAATTTCACCCGGAAAAGAGCCAAGGTGCGGGTTTGGCAATGCTGGAGAACTTTTTACGATGGATCCCTTAACCCTCCCCTTAACCCTATATCCGGCGATTGATTTGAAGGCAGGGCAATGTGTTCGCCTGCTGCATGGTGAAATGGAAAGCGCGCAAGTCTATAATGATAGCCCGGGCGGTCAGGCCGCTGCATTTGCTTTAGCGGGCTTTGATCATCTGCATATTGTCGATCTTGATGGGGCCTTTACCGGTAGGGCTGAGAACCGCGAGGCGGTCCAAGACATACTGCGCAACACACAGGTTCCAACCCAATTGGGTGGGGGTATACGTTCTCTGGCCGCAGTAGAGGGTTGGTTAGAGGCAGGTATTACCAGAGTCATTTTGGGGACTGCGGCGGTCAATGATCCAGACTTTGTTCGCGCAGCCGCCACTCGCTTTCCTGGTCACATTGCCATCGGGGTGGATGCAAAGGATGGCCGGGTGAAGACCGATGGATGGGCCGGCGATACCGACTTAAGTGTGATTGATGTGGCGCGCCGGTTTGAAGATTTTGGTATTACCGCGTTAATTTATACCGACATTAGCCGCGATGGCGCGCTTCAGGGCGTGAATGTAGAGGCCACCGCAAAACTTGGTGCGAGCCTTACTATTCCGGTGATTGCCTCTGGAGGAGTTGCGTCGATACAGGATATTATCGATTTAAAAGCCCGCCCTGAACCGATTGAAGGGGTGATTATTGGGCGGGCCCTTTATGATGGCCGGATTGACCCGGCAGAGGCCATCAGGGCCGCAAAGCCCCAAATCGTTGAGGAGGGGTGACAGATGTTGAATGTCCGCATTATTCCCTGTCTTGATGTTAAAGATGGCAGGGTGGTTAAGGGCGTTAATTTCGTCGGTCTGCGCGATGCGGGCGATCCGGTTGAAGCGGCTATTGCTTATGATCGCGCTGAGGCGGATGAATTATGCTTTCTCGATATTTCAGCCAGCCATGAGGGCAGGGGGATATTAATCGATCAGGTGAGCCAGGTCGCAGAGCAATGTTTTATGCCGTTGACCGTTGGCGGCGGGGTTTCCAGCCCCGATGATTTTCGCGCTCTTTTACTCGCTGGCGCCGATAAAGTCTCAATCAATACGGCGGCGGTCAAAAACCCGGATTTGATACGGGCGGCCGCCAATCAATTCGGATCTCAATGTGTAACCGTGGCGGTGGATGCGCGCAATACAGCGCCCGGCCAATGGGAGATTTTTACCCATGGCGGGAGAACGGCCACGGGCATTAATGCGGTCGAGTTTGCACAGCGCGCCGTCAGCCTCGGGGCAGGGGAAATCTTACTCACCTCTATGGATCAGGACGGGGTAAAGTCCGGCTATGATCTGGCGTTGACAAAAGCGATTACCAACGCGGTTAGGGTTCCGGTGATCGCCTCTGGCGGGGTGGGCAATCTTACCCATTTGATTGAGGGGGTAACCATTGGCGGCGCAAGCGCCGTTCTAGCTGCCTCGATCTTTCATTTTGGCACATATTCCATTGCCCAAGCGCGCGATGCCTTGCGCGATGCCGGCGTTCGCGTGCGCTCAAGCTTTAACGAGAAATCATCATGACACAGAATAATAACACACAAATTCTAGGCCGTCTGTTCGAAACAATCGAGAGCCGTAAAGGTGATGATCCAAAATCTTCTTATACGGCGTCTCTATTGTCAAAGGGGCCAGCTCATTGCGCGCGTAAATTTGGCGAGGAAGCGGTAGAGGCCATCATTGCGGGTACGGGAGAGAGCGATCAGGCTTTAATCGCAGAGAGTGCAGACACGATTTATCACTTAATGGTCTTGCTGGCAGCGCGAGATTTATCATTTCATGATGTGTGTACGGAGTTAAAAACCCGTGAAGGAATATCTGGTCATGATGAAAAGGCGAACCGATGATGGCGGACGATGATGTATCTCAGATGGTCAATAAAATATTTGTCGACATAATATCTAGTCTTTATGAAATTGAAGAGTTTGCATTATTACATTACACAAGCGCAGATACTTTTTGTAAAATGATTGAAAATAAAAGTATATGGCTTCGTAATGCGAGTGACATGAACGATCTTAGAGCCCAATTCAAAATTACAATTGAGTGATTTCAGCGACTTATGATTCT